>JACQDQ010000249.1 GCA_016201015.1 Pseudomonadota bacterium
GGCGGCCAGCGCCAGCGCATCGCCATCGCCCGCGCATTGCTGCGCAAGCCGCCGATCCTCATCCTCGACGAGGCGACGAGCGCGCTTGACCTCGAAAGCGAGGCGGCGGTGCTCGACAACCTCGCGCGCATCGCCCGCGGCCGTACGACGATCATCGTCTCGCACCGCCTGTCGGCGATCCGCGCCGCCGACCTGATCCTCGTGCTCGATGGCGGCGCCGCGGCCGATATCGGCCGCCACGACGAGTTGCTGCGCCGTTGCACGATCTATCGGACGCTATGGGATCAGCAGACCCGACATCTGCGCTGAAGGGCGCGACAAAGGCACCGGTCACCCGTCCGGCGGCGCCCACCGTGCTGCCCGACGCGGTGGACTTCCTGCCGGATGCGCGCGCGATCGAGGCCAGGGCGCTGCCGGCGCGGCCGCGTCAGTTGCTCTACGCGCTGTGCGCGCTCGTCGTCTCCGCCGCCGCCTGGGCGGCGCTGTCGGAAATCGACCGGGTGGTCGTCGCCGGCGGCAAGCTGGTGACGACGACACCGCACATGATCCTGCAGCCGATCGAGACCTCGGTCATCCGCTCGATCGAGGTCCGCCCGGGCCAAATCGTCGCGCCGGGCGAGGTCGTCGCCGTGCTCGACCCCACCTTCGCCGAGGCGGACGTCGCCGCCCTGCGTACGCGGCACCGCAGCCTCACCGGCCAATATGAGCGCCTGCGCGCCGAGGCCGGTGGGCGCAGCTTCACGGCGGCGAATGACGGCACCGAGCAAGCGCTGCAGCTCTCCGTTTATGAACGCCGCCGCGAGGAGCACGCCGCGCGCCTCACCGCCTTCGACAAGCAGTTCGCTCGCACGCAGGAGCAGATCACCAGCAGCCGTGCCGCGCAGCGCGGCCTGTCCGAGCGGCTCGCCGTCCTGCAGGAGCTCGAGGACATGCGTTCGCAGCTATTCAGCCGCGAGGTCGGCTCGCGCGTGCAGATGCTCGAGGTGCGCAAGGAGCGCCTGGCCATGCGCGACGAGCTCGATCGCCTGCGCAGTTCCGAGCGCGAGCTGGCCGCCGACGCGGAGAAGCTGCGCGCCGACCGCGACGCCTTCGTCAGCGAGTGGCGACGCCAGCTCGCCGACGAGACGGTGACGACCAAACGCGAGCTCGACTCGGTGAGCGAGAGCCTGACCAAGGCCGAGCGGCGCTCGTCCCTGGTGCAGCTCACGGCGCCGGTCAACGCGGTGGTGCTCGAAATCGCCAACCGCTCGCTCGGCTCCGTGGTCCGCGAGGCCGAGCCGATCCTCACGCTCGTGCCGCTCGACTCGTCGCTCGAGGCGGAAGTGGAGATCGCCGCGCGCGACATCGGCCTGATCCACCCCGGCGATCCGGTGCGGGTCAAGCTCGAGGCCTTCCCCTTCCAACGGCACGGCACGTTGTCCGGCGAGGTCCGGACGATCAGCGAGGACGCCTTCGCGCGGCGCACCGACGGCGGCGGCGGTGGCGAGCCGTACTACCGCGCCTATATCCGCCTGACCTCGACCGAGCTTCAGGCCGTGCCGGCGCGCTTCCGGCTGATTCCGGGCATGACGGCAACCGCCGAGATCACCACCGGCAAGCGGACCGTGCTGTCTTACCTGATCTACCCGGTGATCCGCGCGCTCGACGAATCGCTGCGCGAGCCGTGAGCGGGCAAGCAGCTCAATGGTTGTCGGCGAGCAGCGCCATGCCCTGGTCGCGCCGCTCCCACGGCCAAGTCGCGGCGTCGGTATGCGCGGACATGGAAGGCGACGCGGCCGGCACGCCGCTCGGGTCGACGTCGCGCCAGGCGAGACTGGCCAAGTCGGGGATGCCGCTTGCCGCATTGCCCGACGCCGGGGCGGCACTGTCAGCGGCCGGCGTCGTGTTGTGCAGCGGCGTCGAGGCAAGGCCCAGGGTCAAGGTGTAGCTCGCCTCGCCGTCGAACTGCGTCACCCGCGCGAAATAGACGCCCGGCGTCAGCGTCGCGCTGATGCCTTCAGGCTGCGTGCCGGAATTGGTCGACTGGTCGATCAGGCTGCCATTGCCGTTGAGCAGCTGCATGTCGGCGTCGGCGGTAAGGCCGGTGAGCGACACGCTGAGCTGCCCGGCCTGGGTCACCTGGAAGCGGTAGAAATCGTCATGGTCGAGCGCGCCGACCCGCCCCTGGGTCGAGGTGACGCTGCCGCCGACCGTGCCGAGATCGCGCGCCGTGGCCAGCGTGTTGCCGGCCTCGTCGATCTGATCCTGCCCGACTACCGCCAGCGAGAGCTGATACGGCGTCTCGCCGAAGAACGGAAATACGCGGACGAAATAGGTGCCCGCCGTCAGCACGCGCTCGATCGATTCCGGATCGCTGCCGGCATTGTCGGAGACGGCGATTGAGGTGCCGGTACCGTCGAGCAGCTCGACGTCGGCATCGGCAGTCAGCCCGGTCAGGCCGAGACGGAGCTGCCCCGGATTGCTCAGCGTGAAGCGGTAGAAGTCGTTGGCATCGGCCCCGCCGATGCGATCGTTGAACGGCGTCGGCACCGCCCCGAGCGTCACCGTGCGCGCCGTCTGCCGCGTGTCGTCGCCGCCGGTGTCCTGGCCGGTGACCGAAAGCTGCAGCTGGTAGGTCGTTTCGCCGTCGAAGGGATAGACGCGGACGAAATAGGTGCCGGCGGCAAGCAGGCGCTGCATCGATTCGGGCTCGCTGAAGGCGTTCTCCGAGCGTGCGATCTCGGCACCCGTCGCGTCCAGCAGCTGCACGTCGGCATCGGCGGAGAGGCCAACCAGATTCAGCCGGAAGGTGCCCGGCGCGCCCAAGGTGAAGCGATAGAAGTCGTTGGCGTCGGTGCCGCCGACGCGGTCGTTGAACAGCGTCGGCAACGCGCCGAGAGTCACCGCCCGTGCCGTCTGGCGCGTATCGTCGCCGCCGGTGTCCTGGCCGGTGACGGACAGGGCAAGTTGATACGGCGTCTCGCCCTGGAACGGGAAGACATGCACGAAATAGGTGCCGGCGGCGAGGATGCGATCGATCTGCTCGGGCTCATTGGACGCGTTGTCGGACAAAGCGATCGGCAGCCCGGCTGCGTCGAGCAACTCGACATCGGCGTCGGCGGCGAGTCCCGACAGCCGGAGATGGAACTGCCCCGCCGTGCCCAGCGCGAAGCGGTAGAAATCGTCCTGGTCGGTACCGCCGATGCGGTCGGCGAAGATGATCGGCGCCGAGCCGAGCGACACCGGCCGGGCGTTGGCTCGCGTGTCATCGCTGCCGGTGTCCTGGCCGGTGACGGAGAGCTGGAGCTGATACGGCGTTTCGCCGGTGAACGGGAAGACGCGGACGAAATAGGTGCCGGCGGCGAGAATGCGATCGATCGCCTCGGGTTGGGTTCCCGCGGCATTGGAAAGGGCAATCGACGTACCCGTCGCATCGAGCAACTCGACGTCGGCGTCGGCGGTAAGTCCGGTGAGCGCGAGATGGAAGCTGCCGGGGCTGGCCAGCGTGAAGCGATAGAAATCGGCGGTGTCGGCGCCGCCGATGCGGTCGTTGAAGGTCTGCGTCGTCGAGCCAAGCACGACCGGCCGCGCCGTCGCGCTCGTGTCGTCGCCGCCGGTGTCGACGGCGGAGGTCGACATCGTAAGGCGGTACGGCGTGTCGCCGGAAAAGGAGATGACACCGAGATAGTAGGTGCCAGCGGTCAGCACACGATCAAGCGATTCGGCCTGCTGCGAGGCACTCGCCGCAAACGCCGCGAGATTGCCCGTCGCGTCGATAATCACCAGGTCAGCGTTCGCCGTGAGCCCGGAAAGTGCGGCGTGGACCGTGGTCGCGCCGGCGAGAGTGAAGCGATAAAGGTCAAGCCCGTCGGTCGCGCTGCCGACACGGTCATTGAATGCAATCGGATTGGCGCCGACGGTTACGGGACGTGCCGTAAAGAGCGTATCGTCGTCCTCCGGCTGTCCGGAGACAGACATTGTGAGTTGATATTTTGTACGCGCGGAAAGGAAGGGAAAAACATCGACGAAGTAGGTTCCGGACGACAACTGCGCGTCGATCGTTTCAGATTGCGTGCCTGATCGATTCGATTGGGCAATGACACCACCCGATGCGTCCTGGAGCTCAACATCGGCGTCCGCAGTCAACCCGGACAGAGTGAGGTGGAACGTTCCCGGGTTCACGATTGTGAAGCGGTAAAAGTCGTCGAAGTCGCTGGCGGCCAATAGACCGTTGACCGCCTCGTCGATTGTCACGGTTCGCGCACCCATCGCCACCGGTGTCGCGGTGCTGCGCGAGTCATTGACGGCAAACGCGTCTGTCGCGGTAAGCTCGACATGGTAGCCGGCTTCTGCGACGCCAACCGGCGCGACACGCAGGAAATACGTGCCGGCAAATTCCAGACTTACGAGCGTATCGTGAGTACCCGCCGTCAATTGCCGCGACTGAAGCACCTGTCCAGCACCGTCAAGTAGCTGGATCGTTGCGTCTGCGCTTAGGCCGTTCACGTCAATCTGAACGGCGGATGACGATCCTATCGTCAAGCGATAAAAATCGTTGGGGTCGCCGCTGCCGCCGACCGACTCATCGACTACGCCGAGAATTCGCGTATCGATCGCTCCCAAATCGCGCGCGGTGGCGAGGGTGTTACCTGCATCGGTGCTCGGGTTCGGCGTTGCCGAGAGGTCCAGGCCATAGGCAGTTTCGGCCGACCCTGCCGGGAAGACGCGAACGAAATAGGTGCCGGCGGCGAGGTCGCGGTCGATCGTGTCCTCGTCGGTGCCCGCGTGCTGCGCGGTGACGATGGCGCCGCCTTGCGCATTCTGCAACTGGATGTCGGCGTTGGCCGCCAGGTCGTGCAGCCGCAGATGGACCGTCGAGGCGGAGTCGAGCGTGAAGCTGTAGAAGTCGCTGGTATCGAGCGCCCCGCTGACGAAATCGGTGAAGCTGCGCGTGCGCGTGTCGAGCGGCCCGACGCCGCGCGCCGCGTCGCGCGTGTTGCCGGCGCCGTCGGCGGCGATCGTCACCGCCGAAAGATCGAGATGGTAGTTGGTCTCGGCGCCGCCCACGGCAAAAACCCGGACAAAGTAGTCGCCAGGAGCGAGACTGCGGTCGATCGCGTCATCGTCGGTGCCGCCCTGGCCGGAATGCTGCGAGATCGCCAGCTGGCGTCCATCGGCATCGAGGAGCTGCAGGTCCGCATTGGCCGAAAGGCCGGTCAGCCGGGCGTGGAGCTGGCCGGCATTGGCGAGGCTGATCCGGTAGAAGTCATTGGTTTCGATTGCGCCGCTGACGAAATCGTTGAATCCGCGGACACGCTCATCGAGCGCGCCGACGAACAGTGCCTCGTCGCGCGTGTTGCCGGCGGCGTCGCTGCCGAACAACGCGGCGGACAGATCGAGCCGGTAATTGGCTTCCACGTTGCCGGCCGGGAAGACGCGGACGAAATACTCGCCGGCCGCGAGATTGCGCGTAATCATCTCGTCGTTCGTCTGCGGTTGCTGCGACAGAACGATTTGCCGGCCTTGAGAATCGAGAAGCTGAAGCTGCGCGTTGTCCGACAGGCCGGTGAGCTGGACCGTGAGGCTGGCGGCGTTGGCGAGCGTGAAACGGTAGAAATCGTTCGGATCGAGCGTGCCGCTGACGAAGTCGTTGAAGCTGCGCACCCGGCCGTCAAGCGTACCGATGCTGAGCGCCTCATCGCGCGTGTTGCCGGCGCCATCGCTCGAAATCAACGCCGCGGAGAGATCGAGCGTATAGCCGGTCTCGACATTGCCGGCCGGCAGCACGCGCACGAAATAGTCGCCGGCCGCAAGCCCGCGGACGATCGTCTCGTCGCTGGTCTGCGGCTGATTCGACGTCACGATCACGCGCCCTTGAGCATCCTGAAGCTGCAGCGTGGCATCGGCGGAAAAGTTCGACGCGCGCAGCGTCACCGCCGCGGCGCCGGTCAGCGTAAAACGATAGAAATCATCATGGTCGAGCGTATTGCTGACAAAATCGTTGAAGCTGCGCAGGCGGCTGTCGAGCGTGCCGAC
>JACQDQ010000250.1 GCA_016201015.1 Pseudomonadota bacterium
CAGAAGGGCACGTGGACGTAGAGCGAGGCGGGAGCAGTCTTTGGCGCGTTCGCCAACCAGGCGCCGAACGTTGAGGCATCGACGCCGGCATGAAAATGCGGCGCCGTCGGATAACTGGTGTAGCGCGGCACCATTTCGTCGCCGCGGCGCAGGGCATGAGGAGTCATAGGGACAGATTAATGTTCGGCCGTAGTCGAGCATTGAGCCAGATCAATCGCGGGCGTTCCCGAGCGCGATATTCGGATTCTCTCGACAAGCAACGGAGGGCCGAACGTGATCGAGATCGAACAATCCGCTGCCGCGCAAACGCCGCGCCGGGCGCTGTTTGCCTATGGCTTTCGACCGTTCTTCTTGCTTGCAGGTCTATTTGCCGCGACGTCGCCGCTGTTTTGGCTGTTTATCTGGTATGGCTGGATCGAGTTCGCGCCGGTCACGATGCCCTCGCTTTGGCACGCCCACGAGATGGTCTTCGGCTTCGCCGTCGCCGCCATCGCCGGCTTTCTGCTCACCGCCGTTCCGAACTGGACGGCCCTGGGGCCGATCCGTGGCGGCCGTCTCATGCTGCTGACCGGCATGTGGCTGGCCGGCCGCGTTCTCGCGCTGATGCCGGGTGAATCGACGGCGCCGCTTTACGCCGCGGTCGATCTGGCGTTCCTGCCGCTGCTCGCGGCCTTTGTCGCGCCGTCGATCGTCATGCGCAGCGCGCGGCGCAACGGCGTGTTTCTGGTGTTCCCGGCGATTCTTTTCGTCGCCAACCTCGCCTATCACGGCGAGGCGCTGGACTGGGACGTTGCCTCGGCGGCGTGGGGCGTGCGTCTGGCGATCGGCGTTCTCCTGGTGATGATCGCGGTCGTCGGCGGACGCATCGTGCCGGCGTTTACCATCGGCGGCATGCGGATGGCGGGGCGTCCCGTGGCCATTGAGCCGGCGCCGCGGCTCGACATCGTGGCCATCCTCAGCCTTGTCGTTATGGTCGCGTTGGAGGCGAGTGGCGCCGAAGATGTCGTGATCGCTGCTGCCGCCGCCGTTGCGGCGGTGTTGCATGCGGCAAGATTGGCACGGTGGCAGGGCTGGAAGGCGGGAGCGGTGCCGCTGGTGGTGATCCTGCATGTCGGCTATGCGTGGCTGGTTGTCGGCCTGGCCCTGAAGGCGGTAGCCGGGCTTTCCGATGTCGCTCCAAACACAGCGGCGTTGCATGCGCTGACGACCGGCTGCATCGCGAGCATGATCCTTGCCGTGATGTCGCGTGCCTCGCTCGGCCATACGGGCCGGCCGCTGGTCGCCGGACGCCTGACCGTCGTGGCTTATGCGCTGGTGACGCTGGGCGCCGCGCTGCGAACGCTGTCGCCGATTCTGGCGCCTGATCTGCCTTTGTTGGGCCTGGCGGGCCTAACGTGGTCCGGCGGCTTTGCGGTGTTTGTCGCGGTATATTGGCCGATCCTCCTGCGGCCGCGGCCGGATGGGCGGCCGGGGTGAACATCGCGAGCGGTATTGCCGCAGACTGATCTGGATCAATGACGGAAACCGACCAGTGGCGATGATTGCCTCATTGCTCATGCTGGGCAATGAGCGAAAGGAGGGCGCCATGGGGGTGCTAAGCAACATCGCCGATCGGATCGTCGACAGCTGCAAGCGATACTGGACGATCGAGCGGGAACGCCGCCAACTCGCTGAAGAATTCGCGAGCTTGGGGCGCGACGACACCGTCCGCATCCTGCGCGATATCGGCCTGGCGGAGGGCAGTCTGGGCACCGTTGTGCGTAGCGGACCGCGCAGCCGCGAGTTGCTCAAGGGTATGTATGCGCGGCTGTCGGTTTCCGACGAGGCGCCGCGGCGCGATCCTGCCGTGGCGCGCGCCATCGAGCGGCAATGCCTTGTCTGCGCCGCGCAGCGGCGATGCCGCCACTGGTTGGCGAGCGGCGGCAACCCGGATGAATATCGGGAGTTCTGCCCCAATGCGGAGATGCTTGACCTGCTGCGCTCGCCATCTCGTACGCCGGCCGACGGAGCAGTCGCAGAGTTGCGCTAGGGCGGTCGGCTAGAAATCGGTCTCTGCCTCGACGACGCGTCCGGCATGGCGACGGTGCTGCCAAACGGCGGCGACGATCGATATGACTGAAATCGAAATCAGGGTCCCCGAGATCGGCCGGGTCAGGAACAGCCACGGATTGTCGTCGGTCATGATCGCTCGCACCAGATTGATCTCGATCTGGTCGCCGAGAATGAGTCCGAGGATCAGCGGCGCCAGCGGGAACCCGGTCTTGACCAGCACATAGCCGATGATGCCGAACAGGAACAGCACGTAGATTCCATCCATCGTGTTATTCACGGCATAAGCGCCGATCACGCACAGGACGAGGATGATCGGCGTCAGCACGGAGGGATGCACGGTGACGATCCGCATGATGAACACCGTGCTGGCGCCGATGATCAGGACCATCAACGGATGGGCCAGGATATAGGCCGCGTAGATACCGTAGGCGAGATCGGGGTTCTGCGAGATGAAGAGCGGTCCGGATTGGATCCCATGGATCGTCATGGCGCCCAGCATCACGGCGGTGACTGCGTCGCCCGGGATGCCGAAGGCCATGATCGTGACCAGGGAGCCGCCGACATTGGCGTTGTTCGAGGATTCGGAGGCGATGATGCCTTCGGGGATGCCGGTGCCGAATTTCTCCGGGTGGCGCGACAGCTTCTTCGCCTGGTCGTAGGCCAGCATGTTGGCCGCGCTGCCGCCGATTGCCGGCAGCACGCCGATGACGATGCCGACGAAGGTCGACCACAGCAGCAGGAACGGCCGACCGAGGATTTCGCCGATCACCTTGAAATGCGAGACGGTCAGGCGGCCGCTCGCCACCGCGCCGTACGGTTGCGCCGCGCCGCGCCGCATCTTCTCGATGTCGGTCATGATCTGGGCAAAGGCGAAGATGCCGATCAGCACCGGAAGGAATGGAAAGCCGCCGGTCAGAAACTCAGACCCGAGGGTGAAGCGCGGCACCGCCATGATCGGATCCGTGCCGATGATCGTGATGAGCAGGCCGAATGTGCCGGACAATAGTCCCTTGGCGACCGAGCCCTCGGTCAACCCCGCCACCATCGACAGCGCCAGGATGAACAGAGAGAAGTATTCCCACGGCCCGAATTCCAGGGCGATCGCGGCAAGCGGGCCGGTCGCGCCAATCAGGAACACGCCGCCCAGCAGCCCGCCGAAGAACGACGCCCACACGCCGAGCCAAACGGCGCGACCGGCCTCGCCCTTGCGCGCCATCGGGAAACCGTCGAACGTCGTGGCGATGGCCGACGGCGTGCCGGGAATGCCGATCAGGCACGCTGTGAGCAGGCCGCCGGCGGAGCCGCCGACATAGACGCCGGTCATCGC
>JACQDQ010000283.1 GCA_016201015.1 Pseudomonadota bacterium
AAGCTGCAGGAGCAGGGCTACGATCCCGCCATGTCGGCCGGTTCGCTTGCCGCCGGCGGTACATTGGGCATTCTCATCCCGCCCAGCATCGCCATGATCATCTATGGCAGCTTCACCGAGCTGTCGATCACCAAGCTGTTCATGGCCGGTCTCCTGCCCGGCATCGCGCTGGCTGGTCTTTTCATGGTTTATGTCGGCGTCCGCTGCGTCGTGCAGCCGTCGCTAGTGCCTCCAACGTCGCCTGAGCGATTGTCGTTCCGGCGCGCGATCATCGGTGCGGCGAAGGTTCTGCCGCTGGTGATCCTGATGGTCGTCGTGCTCGGCTCGATCTATTTCGGATTCGCCACACCGACCGAAGCGGCGGCGGTCGGCGCGGTGGTGGCCGTAGCCATCGGCGTGCTTTGCGGTGACTTGAATGCGCGGAGTCTGGGCGAAGCAGCGGTGGACGCAGTCAAACTGAGCGCGGCCATCCTGTTCATCGTCTTCACCGCCTTCATCTTCGCCTACGGCGTTCAGATTTCGGGGATCTCGCAGGCCTTCGCCAAATGGCTGATGGCGCTCGAGCTCAATCGGTATGTCTTCCTGTTCGCGGTGATCCTGCTTTACGTCGTGCTCGGCTGCCTGATCGACAGCGTGGGCATGATCGTGCTGACGGTCCCGCTGCTCACGCCGGCGCTTGCGGCGATGAAGTTCGACCTCATCTGGTTCTGCGTCCTGATGGTGGTCCTGGTGGAACTCGGACAGATCACGCCACCCTTCGGCATCAATCTCTTCGTGATCGACGGCATTTCGGGCCGTGGCATCGGCGAGGTTGTGCGGGGCGTGGTGCCGTATTACGGCATCATCTTCCTCTTCCTGCTCATCCTCGTCGTCTTTCCCACGCTGGCGACCTGGCTGCCGTCGCGATTGTAGCAAGAAGCAACATCGCAGATGCTGTGGCTTCGGCTAAACCGCGGGCGGTGGAATTTCGCAGGCGAGGATGCTCTGTGTCGATGCATCGGTGATGACCAGCGTTCGCCCGTCGGCTGCGAGCGCGCAGTTGGTGAGTACCCGCCCGGCGCAGGAAACGATGCGGAAGCAGGGTTCGCCGTGGGCGTCCAGAACCCACACGCAGCCATGGCCAGGATCGCAGATGAATAGCCGGTCGTGGCTGTCCACGGCGAGGCCGTCCGGCCCGCCACTGCCGCCGGGCAGCTGGCTGAAGCACTGAACCTTATTGACCACGGCATCGTCGCGCAGCGCGAATACCCAGATCTGCGCCGAGCGGGTCATGGCGATGTAGAGGTGAGTCTTGGCCCGGTTGAGCACGAGCCCGTTCGGGCTCGGTGCGTTGGCGATCAGCCGGTCCAGACGCCCATCCGGCCAGAACCGCCAGACGCGACCGGTCGGATCGTGAAGCCCGGTTTGCCCCTGGTCGGTGAAAAGGATCGCGCCGTTGGGATGAAGCGTGAGATCGTTGACGCCCTTGAAGCCCTCGCTACTGATGGTGCCAAGCAATGGCACGGCGGTGCCGGCCGAAGGATCGATGCGCATCAACCCGCGGCGATAGTCGGCGGCGATGAGCGTCCCGTCCGACGCCACTTTCAGCCCGTTCGGCCACCCATCGTAGTGGGCCACGAGCGCCCAATTATCCTGCTCGATCCTGAAAATGCGCCCGAAGGGTATGTCGACGACGTATAGGCGTCCCGACGCATCGAAGCAGGGGCCTTCCAATGCTGCCTCGGCCGTGGCGCCGGCCATGTTGGCCTCAGTCCATTCATTGCGCTTCGCGATACGGAAGCGGTCCGGCAGCCGGGTCATCATCCGCGTCGTCAGCTCGCGCGGCGGTGAGAACCACATGATGTCTTCCTTGCTTCGCAAAATCGGGAAATGGGCTCAGCTCAAAAGCTTTGTAACATACGGTTTGCGGCTTATCGATTGGCGCCGCCCGTGTCGTCCTTCGTGATCTCGATGAGAAATTCGATGAAGGCCTTGACCTTCGCCGAGACGATCCGGGTGCCCGGATAAAGGACCGAAATCGGCGTTCCGCTCACGGCATAGTCATCGAGAACCGTTTGCACGGACCCGGCTTGAAGGTCCTTCCGCACCAGCCACCATGTTCCTTGGATGATGCCGATTCCGGCCGCGGCGGCCTCCCGCAGCGCATCGCCGCTGTTGATCACGACATTGCCGCTCACGCGGACATTGACACGGCTGCCGTCCTTCTCGAGAAAGCCCCATTCGGGACCGAATCGTCCGATGAGGCAATTGTGGTTCTTCAGGTCTTGCGGGACGAGCGGGGTACCGTGCGCGGCCAGATACCGCGGCGAAGCGACAGTCAACATGGCGTTGCGGTTCAATACGCGCGTGACCAGGCTTGAATCGGGCACCTGGCCCGTGCGAACCGCAATGTCGTAACCTCCGCCGATGAGGTCGGTCAGCGTATCGCTGAAATCGAGCTCTATCCTCATATGAGGATAGCGGGTGAGGAATTGCGGCAGGGCAGGGACTAGCGTCACCCGTCCGAAGGAATGCGGAACGACTGCCTTGATCCGGCCGATCGGCTTGCTGTTGCCGAAGCGCAGATTCTCTTCCGCATCCTTGAGATCAGCGAGTATGCGGACGCAGCGTTCGTAGAAGTCCAACCCATAGTCGGTGAAGCTCATCTTGCGCGTCGTACGGTTGAGTAGATGCGCCCCGAGCTCCTCTTCGAGACGGGCAACCGTCTTGGTGACCGCCGAGACGGACATATTCAGCCTCTGCGCCGCAGAGGTGAAACTTCCGTGCTCGGCAACCTTGGTGAATACGTCTAAGGCGAACAGCTTGTTCACGGCAGCGCCCCCTCCGAAATGCCTCTATTCGCCGCCAGCCTGCGAGCCTGGCGGCGCCTGAATCCAGGCTGAATTCTGTTCTATCTTGCCACGGCGAGACGCCTGGAATCGCCTCCGTTTCACATCTGCGCTCGGCCAGCTCGATTGCTGCTGCGTCGCCTCCATTATAGAAAAAACAGCAAATATAATTTTCCAACGGTCATCATGACCGCTCCAGATCGTTACGTTACGGTGCAGCCGTTGAATCAGGCTGCCCTCCCGATCGAACGCAGCCCCAGGAGCACGGTGATCATTCGATATTTTCTTGCTGCCTCGGATTGCGTCGGCGCTGTCGGGGAAGGACTGGAGCGCCCCGGGCGTCGGGACGAGTCAAAGAACAGCCATTTGCGCGCCGACGCAAGCGGATAGGAGCGAGCGCAGCATGAAATTCGGACTCTTTGGTAGTGCGCAGGCGAAGCGCGGCGGTCCCGATGCGGACAGTGCGGCTGGGTATAGGGAATTCGTCGATCAAAATATCGAGGCCGAGGCCCTCGGCTACTACAGCACGTTTCTGGTCGAGCACCATTTCACCGGCTTCGGCCAGATCTCTGCGACGTTGAATCTCCTCACCTGGGTCGGTGCCTGCACCAAGACGATCAGGCTCGGCACCGCCGTGCTGGTGCTGCCCTGGCACAACCCCGTGCTTCTGGCCGAGCAGGCGGCCACACTCGATCTCCTGTCCGGAGGGCGGCTCGACCTGGGGATCGGAAAGGGCTATCGCCACAACGAGTTTGCCGGCTTCTGCATCCCGATCGGGGAGGCAGAGGAGCGCTACGAGGAATCCCTGAACGTCATCGTCAAGGCGTGGACCTCCGATGCGCCGTTCAGCCACGAGGGAAAATACTGGCGCTTCGAGAATATCGTCGTCGAACCGCCGACGGCACAGAAGCCGCACCCGCCGTTGTGGGTCGGCGCCGGCAGCCCGGCCTCGATCAAGAGGGTCGCGGAGCGAGGCCATCGTTTGTTGCTCGATCAGTTCGCCTCGATCGAGCAGATCGGCGAACGAATCGCGCTCTATAAAGCGGAGGTCGAGGCGGCCGGACGGAAGTTCGATCCGATGCATGTCGCGGTTGCCCGCTCGGTCAATGTCGCGATGACGGCTGCGGAGAAGTCGGCCGCTCTCGACGCCCGGATGGCGGCGCGTCGTCGCACCGAGCGGCTCGCGCAGACTCCGGACGGACAGAACAAGGCGAGCATCATGTCCTATGCCGATACGCGGGAAGCTTCGGAGGCCAGCGCGCTTTACGGACGACCCGAGGAGATCATCGACAAGGTTGAGCAGCTTCGCCGGGTGGGCGCGCGCTATATCCTGGTCAATAGCGCCGGCGGCCGCAAAAGCCTTCGCC
>JACQDQ010000284.1 GCA_016201015.1 Pseudomonadota bacterium
GACCGCTGCCCAGATCATCCTGGGGTTAGTCTGCGTTCAACGGCTGATCGAACTGGCGCTCGCGAGGCGCAATACCGAACGGTTACTGGCGCAAGGGGCGGTCGAATACGGCGCCGGCCACTATCCGTGGATCGTATTATTCCACGGCGTTTGGCTGGCCGCGATCATCTTTCGCACGATACCGGATGCGGCGGTGAATTGGTTCTGGCTGGCGGCATTCCTGGGACTGCAAGCGTTGCGTCTATGGGTGCAGCTCACGCTTGGCCGTTTTTGGACAACCCGCGTCATCTCGCTTGCCGGCGCGCCGGTTGTGCGGCGGGGTCCCTACCGCTTCATGCGGCATCCCAACTACGCGGTCATCATCGGCGAAATCGCCGTGCTACCGCTCGTCTTCGGCGAATGGATGATCGCCGTCGCTTTCTCGATCGTCCACGCGCTGCTGCTGCGCGAGCGGATCCGGGTTGAGGAAGAGGCGCTTGCCCCGCGTCGCGCTACGACTTCGGCGGATAGTTGAACTCGACCTTGACGCCGCTGGGATCGTTGCAAAACAGCTGCCAGACGCGCGAGCCCGGCACTTTGCGGGTCGACACCGCGATGCCCTCGCCTTCCAGCTTGCGCGCCAGTTCGTCGATGTCGCCGTTCGCCTGAAAGGCGATATGGTCCAATCCTCCCGTCGTACGGCCAGGGATGGGTCGCCCGGCAACGACGTGCACGGTCGGATGGCCGTTGACGTAGAGCCAGGCGCCGGGAAAGTCGAAGGGCGGCCGGGCTCCCTCGGTTAGGCCGAGCAGGTCGCAATAGAAATGCCGCGTCGCCGCCAAATCGTTCGTAAGAATTGTATAGTGATCGATGCCTTGGATTGCCATGACGTTCTCCCTCCGACGGATGCCTATGATTATGCGTCGAGACGGCGCGGGCGGCAATTGTTCCCGTGGACCGACCAGGCGAACGGCTCTAATCTCGCCGCGGTATGCGTGATATTCGCGTTTCCTCGCTTGCCGAGGCCGTCGATGGCATCCGCGACGGCATGACCATATTGATCTCCGGTTTCGGCAATGCCGGCATTCCGGTAGAGCTGATTCACGCCGTCATCGACCAGGGCGCAAAGGACCTCACCATCGTGTGCAACAACGCCGGGTCGGGACGGACCGATATCGCCGGGTTGCTGGCCGCCGGTCGCGTGCGAAAGGTCATCTGCTCCTACCCGAAATCCAGCGGCGCGGTCGTCTTCGAGCGGCTATACGCCGCCGGAAGGATCGAGCTTGAACTCGTGCCGCAAGGCACGCTGAGCGAACGAATGCGCGCCGCCGGCGCCGGCGTCGGTGGCTTCTACACGCCGACCGGCGCCGGGACACGGCTCGCCGAAGGCAAGGAGGTGCGACACCTGAACGGCCGCGACCATGTTCTGGAAATGCCGCTCAAGGGCGATGTCGCATTGATCAAGGCGGAACGGGCCGACCGCTGGGGCAACCTCACTTACAATCTGGCGGCGCGCAATTTCGCCCCGACCATGGCGATGGCGGCCGACCTGACGATCGTCCAGGCACGCCGGATCGTCGAACTCGGCGCGCTCGATCCGGAGACCATCGTCACTCCCAGCATCTTCGTCGATCGCCTGATCGAAGTGCCGAATCCCGAGCCGGCAGGACGGCCATGACTCTCACGCGCGAACAGCTCGCCGCCCGCGTCGCCGCCGACGTGCCTGACGGCGCCTTCGTCAATCTCGGAATCGGCCTGCCGACGCTCGTGGCAAACTTCGTCCCAGCCGACCGCGAGGTGATCTATCACAGCGAAAACGGCATCCTGGGCATGGGACCGGCGCCGAAGAAAGGAGAGGAGAATCCAGACCTCATCAATGCCTCGAAGCAGTACGTCACGCTCATGCCGGGCGCCGCGATCGTCCACCACACCGACGCCTTCGCGATGATTCGCGGCGGACATATCGACCTTGCGCTACTCGGCGCCTTGCAGGTCTCGGCGACCGGCGATCTGGCCAATTGGACGACCAGCCCGAATTTATTGATGCCGGGTGTCGGCGGTGGAATGGACCTGGCGGTCGGTGCCGCGCGCGTGTGGGCACTCATGGAACACAATACGCGCGACGGACAGCCGAAGATTCTCGAGTGCTGCACTTTGCCGCTGACGGCCGCGCGGGTCGTGGACAGGATTTACACGAACCTGGCAGTCATCGACGTCACCGAGGACGGCCTTGTCGTGCGCGAGATGGCACCCGGCCTCGATTTCGCGGAGCTGCAGAGGCGCACCGGCGCTACGCTCACGCTGGCCAACGACTGGCGGGCAATCGGCCTGTCGGCTTGATGCACCGGCGTCTACCGCGGCCAGCTGCCGTATCTCGTGACTAAGGCCGGAACTTCTTGCACAACGCGTCGGCGGCGCGGGCGAGCAGGCTCGCATCGTTGCCGACGGCGACGAAGGTGAAACCGTCGGCCAGCGCGCGCTGTGCCTCGGCTTCGTTGGGCAGCAGGATGCCGGCCGGTTTGCCCTTGGCCTTCAGGCGCCGCAGCCCGTCGGCGATCGCCGCCTGCACTTCCGGATGACTGGGATTGCCGATATGCCCGAGTGAAGCGGCAAGGTCGCCCGGCCCGATGAACACGCCATCGATGCCGGGTACCGCGGCGATGGCCGACGGCGCGTCGGGCTTCGTCGGCGTTCTGGACGTAGGGAAGGAGAACCCCCAGCGCGCCGATATCAAGGATGCGCTTTATGAGAACGGTGTCGTTCCACGCCGGCCGCACCACCGCGGTCGCCGTTCCCGTGGCCAGGGCCTGAAGCTGGGACAGCAGGTCCGGGACTTCGTTCGGCGAGTGCTCGGTGTCGAGCAAGATCCAATCGAACCCGGCACCCGCGATGATCTCGGCACCCAGTCTGCTGCACAGGGTGCTCCACAGGCCGAGCTGCGGCTTGCCTTGCGCGATGGCATGCTTGAAGGCGTTGCGCGGCATATCCATCGTCGAGGTATCCCCCGTGCTATTCGGTTTCTCTCAATCGCGGGTATCGGATAGCATATCGCCGGCCGTGGGGTCGTCAGTTTTCTCTAGGATCGAGCCGCCGCATGATGCCAACCTCGCTTCGCCGCTTTGCATACGCGGGGATCGTCGCCGCCCTGGCCGGATGCGCGCCGTTTCCCGAGGCGTTTCCCGAGCTGCCGCGCCTCACTGTGGCAACCAAGTTCGGCGTCAAGAATCTGTGCCGGCTCGGGGTATCGCCGGCGATATCGGTCACCAATCCGCCATCGGGCGTCACGCAGTACACGGTGCAAATGACGAATGTCGATGTCCTTTTCCAGCGCCCCTGGCAGGAAACCCTACCGGCGCCGGGCGGGACGATTCCCGAGGGTGCCGCGCAGAGCTATGCGGCGCCCTGCCCCGGCGACCTCCAGACCCACCGCTATCGTTTCGAGGTGCTGGCACTCGACGGCAACCGACGGCCGCTCGCCTATGGCCAAACGACGATCACCACCGGATCGCTCAATTTTCTCGTGCGCAAGACGCGCGGCGGCCAAACCGGAACGCCAACGGAGCCGGCGACGGCACCCTTCCCCGCGCTCTCCACTCCACCCGATTTCGTGTTTACCGGCGAGCGCGACGCCCTGCCGGAGTCGATCGGCCCGCTGCGCTACTGACGCCCAGCCGCACATTTTCGCCGTAATCAATCGTTAACCACGTTCGAACTAGGTTTGGCCGGCGCCCGCAGAGCCGTTGGCCGCAGTCATGCCGCCGCGCGCGTGCGCATGCAGGATTGGTTCGGGTACACGCTTCCCACCGGTCGGATATCTCAGGCATATTGCGGCATGTATCCTGCCTTCTTAGGGGGACGATGAACCGCAAGCTGCGCCGTCATCAGGAACGGCTGGAAAAGCAGAAGGCGAAGGGCAGCACCACGCCGACTAGCCCGGCCGTCGCTCAGGCCTTCGCGGCCGCGTATCAGCATCAGCAGGCGGGCCGGGTGGCCGAAGCGCTCGCCGGCTACGCGCAAGTGCTGGCGATGAAGCCGGACTATGCCGAGGCCCACTACAACACCGGCGTGATTTTTGCCGCTCTTGGCCGCACCGAGGCGGCCATCGACGCCTATCGCAAGGCGATCGCCGTGCGGCCCGACTTCCCCGAGGCGCTCTATAATCTTGGCACCATCGTGCAATCGCTCGAGCAGCTCGAGGAAGCGGCGTCCATCTACACGCGGGCGATCGCGCTGCGCCCCAGCTTTGCCGAGGCGCACGCCAATTTCGCCGTCGTCCTCAAGGATCTCGGCCGCCTCGATGCCGCACTGGCGCATTGCCGCGAAGCCGTGCGGCTGCGCCCCGCCTACCCCGAAGCATTCAACAATATGGGCACCGTTTACCAAGGCCTCGGCCAGCCGCGCGAAGCCGCCGATGCCTACCGGCGATCACTGGCGCTTCGTCCGCATTCGCTCGAAACCCACAACAATTTTGCCAACGCCCTGTACGCGTTGCATCGTGCCGGCGAGACCGAGGAAGCGGCACGGCGGGCGCAGGAATGGCTGGCGGCCTTCCCCGACAATCCCGTCGCCCGTCACATGGGCACCGCATTGGTGGCCGGGCAAGCGCCTGAGCGCGCCAACGACGATTACGTGCGGCATACCTTTGACAGTTTCTCGAAGATTTTCGATCAACGATTGGCGCAACTCGGCTATCGCGGCCCGGAACTGATCGCCGGGGTACTGCGGACTGCGCTGCCGCCGGCCAACGCCATGCTCGAAGTGCTCGACGCCGGCTGCGGCACCGGCCTCTGCTGCAACGTGTTGCGGCCCTACGCGCGACGGCTCGTCGGCGTCGATCTGTCGCAAGGCATGCTCAACAAGGCGGCGGCGCGTAACGCCTACGACGAGCTCGTGCAGTCGGAACTGACCGCCTATCTGCTCGGCGCGGTCAATCGCTTCGCCCTCATCGCAGCGGCCGACGTCTTCAGCTATTTTGGCGACCTGGCGCGGGTGCTCGCCGCGGCGGCGCAAGCGCTGCGTCCGGGCGGCATGCTGGTCTTCACGTGCGAGCAGACCACCGAGGCCAGCAGCTCCGGCTACCGCATCGACCCCCATGGCCGATTTGCGCACAACGAAGACTATCTGCGGCGGACGCTGATCGAGGCCGGCCTCGACGCGCTGCAATTTGCCCCCGACGTGCTGCGCCACGAAGGCGCCGCCAAAGTACCTTGCCTGGTCGTTTCGGCGCGGCGTGCCGCGGCCTAGCGGCCTTCACGGCCGTTCTCGGTCAACTGACTGCGGGGCAGGCCGCACACTCTCGCCCAATCGTCCTAAGCCAAAAACACGCACGCGGCGCCGCACGCCGCGGCCGGCGGCACGATCACCTTGTCTTTGAACACTTCGTGCGGCACCTGATTGTCTTGCATGAGCTTCCGCGCGGCGCGGTTGGCATCCTCCGTCCGCACAGCGAAGCCCGCGAAATACGGCAGCGTCGGCACCGCGATTCCTGGCAGCACGACGGGCAAGGTCTTCGGGCCAACGATGAGCAGCCGCCCTGCGCGAAGACTCAGCCGGTTGACGTCGCCCTCGCGCTCGACCGCGACGCCCATTAGGCGGGCGAAGCGCGCGGCGGTCGCCGTGGCATCGGCCGTGCACAGCACGACCTCGGTCAGCGCAACCGCTCGATTGTCGTGCGCGAGAAGTTGCGGCTGCCAGAGCAGTTCCGGCGTCTCGTGCTTGATCAGCTGGATGCGGCCTTCGGGCGCCTCGTGCGGCGGCAGCGGAATGCGGCTGAAACGGGCCCGGCCCTGACCGAGCGGCGTCGGCACCGTGCGCTCCAAAGGGTGTATTCCGGTGACGCCAAACCCAGCCGCCCTGAGCCGCGCGAGTTCGCCGTCGGCATCGTCGATGCCGAGCGCGAAGATGTGGATGCCTTCATAGCGCGCCAAGTATTCCGATAGTCGGTTATCGAACAGCGCCGGATCGACCACGGCGATGAGCTCGAGATAGCCCTGCTTCAGCATCGCGCAACGATTGCCGGTGCCCCATTTCTCCACCGGACGATCGGGCGCCGACGCGCCCGAATGCTGGGCGAACGGCGTCAGACGAAATCCCAGGCGCGCATATTGCCGTGCCGCGTCGTCGAGCCTGTGTGCGACCACCCCGACGTGATCGAGCCGATCGACGCTCATGCCCGGCACCAATATGTCCGCGTCATGGCCTAGCCCGCTCCGCATGAAGCTGTACCGCAGCGGTAGATTCCGCTGCAGCCGGCGCAGTCTATCGCCGTGACCGCCAATCAGCCACATTGGTCGTTGCCACGCCCGCACCATCGTTAGATCATGAGTTCACCACAGTCCCGCCGCACAATTGGGCATCCTGTCTCCCTTCGCTGCCCGAGGAGAAAGAAAATGACCGTTCTTCGCCTGAGTGCGCGCATCGTCGGCTGTCTTATCGCGCTAATTCTTATTGCCTGTACGGCGGGAGCGAACGCCGCCGAGCTCGCGCTCAAGCGCGTACTCTTGTCGACCGGTGGCGTCGGCTACTTTGAATATGAGGCGAGCGTCGATGGCGCCGCGGAATTGACGCTGTCCGTTCGCCGCGACCAAGTGGACGATGTGCTCAAGAGCATCGTCGTCTACGACGACAAGGGTGGCGTCGGCGAGATCGCCTTACCCGGCGAGGAACCGCTGCGCGACGTCTTCCGGGACCTTCCATTCGACCTCGGGGCGTTGACCGATCCAGCGGCCCTGCTCAACGCGCTGCGCGGCGCCGAAGTCAGGATCGGCGGCACGCGGGAGCTGCTGGGACGCATCGTCGCTATCGTCGCCGAACCGCAGGCTCTGCCCAATAGCGGCGGGGTCATTCAACGCCATCGCCTCAGCCTGATGACCGAGCAGGGCTTGCGCTCGGTCATCCTGCAAGACGTCGATTCGCTGCAATTCGCCGATGCTCGGCTGCAGCAGCAGATTGATGCGGCGCTCAAGGCACTGGCGGCGAATGTCCAAAAGGAGCGTCGGGCGCTGCAGGTGCGCACCGTAGGCCAGGGCAAGCGCGTGCTGCGGGTCGCCTACGTCGTCGAAGCGCCGCTGTGGAAGACCGCCTATCGACTGACATTGGGCACGGAGCCCGATGCGAAATCCGCCGACCTACAAGGCTGGGCAGTCGTCGAGAACCGCAGCGGCGAGGATTGGCGCGACATCGAGCTGACTCTCGCTTCCGGCAATCCGGTGACGTTCCGTCAGGCTCTCTACGCCGCTTATTATGTCAGCAGGCCCGAGGTGCCGGTCGAGGTCTTTGGCCGCGTGCTGCCGAAGCCCGACGTCGGGGCCGTCGCCAGCACCGGACCGCAACAGCCAGAAGGAAAGGCCGAAATCGAAGGCAGCTTGGACCGGCAGCGTGCAGCACAAGCGCGCGCGATGATGCAGCCGATTCAGCCACCGGCTGCGACGCCGACGGCAGCCGCGGCGGCGGGGGCGTCGCCACAGCAATTTGCCCAGCTGACAGCGGCGGAAAGCGCCGAAGCCGCGACCCAGGTGACCTTCCGCATTCCCCATGCCGTCACCGTTCCGAACGGCCATAGCGTGCTGGTACCCATCATCAGCCGCAGCATTCCAGCTGAGCGCGTCGCGCTGTACCAGCCCAGCAGCCATGCCACCAACCCATTCGCCAGCGTGCGGATCAGCAACGACAGCGGCAATGGATTGCCGCCCGGCGTGCTGACGCTATACGAGCAAGGCGCCGGCACGACGAACTATGTCGGCGACGCGCGCCTCAACCCGCTGCCCAATGGCGAGCGTCGTCTCATCAGCTACGCCATCGATCAAAAGCTGCGCATCGATCGCAGCCAGCGCGCGGCCACATCAATCGCCAAAGGCCGGATCGTCGACGGCCTGCTGCAACTCAACGTCGTCGAGCAGTCGACGACGACCTATGCGATCAATGCGCCGGCGAACGAGCGTCGCCGACTGATCATCGAACATGCGCGCCCAGGCGGCGACTGGGTCTTGGTCGAGCCCGATCCGAAGGATGCCGAGCTCGTGCCCAACGGCTGGCGCCTGCGCCAAGACCTTGCCGCCGGCGCGACAAGCAAGTTCGTCGTCACGGCCCAACGTCCGGTGAGCCAGCGCGTCGAGCTTTCCACCCTCAACCCGCAGCAGATCGCCTACTACGCCGCCGCCACGGCGTTAAGCGACGCGCAGCGCAAGGCGATCATGCGGCTCGGCGAGTTGGCAGCCGCCGTGGCCGAGAGCGATCGCAAGCTGCGTGCAGCGGAGGCGCGGCGCAAAGATCTCGACGCCGAACAGACGCGTATCCGCAACAATCTCGGCGCGGTGCCGAGCAGCAGCGATCTGCATCGTCGCTATCTTGGCCTGCTCTCCGAGCAGGAGGATCGGATTGCCAAGCTCGCCGTCGAGACGGCTGCGGCGCGCGACGCGACCGACCAGGCGCGGTCCCAGCTCGCGAGTTACGTCAAGGGGCTAGACTTGTAACTCGGCCTGGGCAAAGGCCTGCTCGCCGGGATCTGCGGCAAGACAGCGATAGCGGATCAAGGCGTTGTCGATCGTCGCCATCGTCAGCCCTTGCCAGGCTTGGCGGGCCGCTTCGTAGCTCGGGAACGGCCCGTAGCGCTCCAGCGATTTGCCGTCGGCCAGTCGCTGAAAAGTGGTGTCGGTATACTCTCCGCCGACAACCCAATATTCCTGCATGTCTTGTCTCCGCCGATTCGATCCCGATGCCGGCTGTGTATTGAACCGCAATCGAGTTGACACTTGATTAACGAAGGCTTGCGAGAATTGACCGCGGCAGATTGCCGACAGCCCCAATGGATAGGCGATGAAGACCGGAGTGTTGATAGCAACGTTATGCTGGCTAGGCGTCGCTGCGGTGGCCGCGGCGCAGCAACCGCCAGGGCCGGCCGCGGGGCAAGCGAAGCTCGCGCGAATCGATGCCATGGATCTGGCCAAACGCTTTCAGACCGACCGCGCCAATGTCGTCGCCGCCTATGCGCGGCGTCCGGTGCAAGTCGACGGCCTGTTCGAGGGCTTCAGTCGAAACGACGACGGAGTCGGCGCACTGAAGGTAACCAGCCGCCATGAGCACAAGTCCTTCACCGTGGTCTGCGAGCTGAAAGGCGAGGATGCGGCGAAAAAATACTCGTTCCAGCATGGCGCCAAGGTCGCTTTCGTCGGCACTTGGGACGGGACGGCCCGCCTCGGCTACTACATGGTGTTCGCGAACTGCAAACTGTTGACGTCGCCAACCGAAGCCGCGAAGGCACGCGCTTCGTCCTGAACCTGAGGCGGCGTCGTCTGCCGACTGCCCGGTCGCTCGATCAATTCCCGATCTCGGCATCGCAGTTTTGGGTCTTTGACCTCTTCGGGGATATTCCGTGCGCGGTCCGCCACATTGCGTCAGAAATGTGTTGCCTGATAATGTCGAGTCCGTGAGATTAGCTGGCCGGAATGCAGCCGACTCGAATGATCGACCATTGGACAATGCGTAGCGTAAAGGGTGCCGCCGCGGCGCTGGTTTGCGCTGTCGCGGTTGGCTCCGCCGTGGCGCAGCAGACACCGTCGAGCAACGGCGCCAATCCGCCGCCGGTCGTGCATTGCTACGATCCTGAGCGCGAGACCGTGACCCTGCAGTTGGTCGGCAAATGCCAAGGCCGCATCGTCTCGGAGGAGGAGGCGGAGCGGATCAAGGCTCGCCGCGTCGAGCGTGTACAGCGGGTCCTGCAACCGCCGACGGCAAACGTGCCGCCGAATCACAAGCTGACGGGTGTCGGAACGGGCTTCTTCGTCGCGATGGACGGCAAGCTGCTCACCAACGAGCACGTCGTCTCCGGCTGCGCCGTCGTTACGATCGACACCACGATCGGCTCAAAGATCACGGCCGAAGTCGTCGCAACCGATGTCGTTCACGACTTGGCCTTGTTGCATGCACAGATAGCGGCCCCTTCGATTGCCGTTTTCCATGATGCCGCGAACATTCAGGTTGGCCGTCCCATCACGCTCATCGGCTACCCAAATCAAGGCCTCACGCCGATCGTCCCCCTCTCCACCAATGGCTCGCTGCTCGGATTCGACCTGAAGTCACCGGAACTGTCCGGTTTTGTCTTGAAGGCGGATGTGCGGCGCGGCAATAGCGGCGGCCCGGTCCTTGACGCCGACGGCCTCGTCATCGGCGTCATTCATTCGAAAGTCGATACGGTCAAGATCTACGAGATCACGAAAAAGTTTGTCGAGAACGTTGGTTTCGCCGTGAGCAATCTGATGATTCTCCGCTTTCTCGACACCTATCAGGTGAAGTATCAGACCGGAGTGTCGGGCGACGCCCTTACCGACGAGCAGATCGTGGCGCTGGCGCGGCTCTATGTCGTCCGCGTCGGTTGCTGGAAATAAGGACGTCACGCCTCGCCGACCGGCGCGCGTCGCTGCCACGACACGAACGGCGCCAACCAATGACAGAGAGGCCGTGGGACGGCCTAGCCGACCTGCGCCAGGGCGGTCGTGCTGTTGAGCGGCGCGACCGGGCCAGCGGGCTGGCGCGCAGCCTGCTGGCGGACGCGCCAGAAGCGCATCGTGCGCTGCGCCGCGTCATGCGGTAGTTGGTCGTAGAGCTTCAGCAGGCGCTCGACATCGCTCGGACTCTGAACGGCGCTGTTCTCATTGAGCATGAGCAGCGTGGAGAAGGACGTGCGGGCAAACTTATTGGCCTTGCAGGCAATCGCCAATGCCTCGCCGCTCGGATCAAAGACGATGCGTCGAGCCGTGCGATTGTCGATTTCGGCGAGTCGGGCGAAGCCGACGATGAATTCCGGCACTTGTCCAAGACGCAGCAGCTTGACGAGCAGGTTTTCCGTCAGACGACCGCTTTGCTGCTCGCGGTCGACGTATTTCGCGGCCTGCGCCAGCTCGCGTTCCTCGTGATCGTAGCCGTCGAGCACACGGCCGCGTGCTTGCGACAGCACTTCGTCGACGAGGCCTGGATCGATATTGGCAGTCTGTTCGATGATGTATTGGCGTAGCGCGGCGGACACCGACCAGAACATCTCGTTCATGAGGTCGGGCGGCATGTCGCGCCGGGTCACCAACGGCTCGTGCAAAGCGTCGTTTTTCTGCGCGCGGTCGACCATCGTCTCCATGGCGGTGCGCGACAGACTGGCGCCGGCATTGGCTGCAAGCTGAGCCAGCACGCTGTCGCTGCCACGCTCGACCAGCGTATCGGCGACCTCCGCGCTCACCTTCTTGCGCTGGGCGATGGCCGCCATGTGGCCTTCACCATGCTTGCGGACGATGGCGACGAGGTCCGAATCCTTGAAGACCGGGCTGTTCTGCAGAATCGGCCGCGCCACCTCGATCTCGTCATTGGCGAGCCGATTGACGAGCTCACGCGGCGCGGTCGCGACCGTCGACAAGCGCTCCGCCAGGATCTTGCGGACTTTGATTTCCATCTCGTAGGCCAGACGGCCGACGACGTGGGAAAAGTCCGCCTCCTCCTGCTCGCTGAGCGAGCGCGGCGTGTCGAGGAATAGATCGGTCACCCGACGCAGGAGCTCGCGGCGCTTATCGCTCGACGGCTCCTTGGCGAGGTCGATCAGCTCTTGCAAATATTGTGGGCTACCCGCCATGGGCGTGCGCACGACCCTTTACGTCCAGCGCCTAGGGTGCCTGGGATTGGTATATAATTCGTTAGCTTGACCCTGCCGCAGCACAATTTCACGGCCGCAGTTCCCTGTACCGAGAGAACGCATATCGGCCGACGCAGCGATGGGCCGCGCCATCGGTCGCATGATCGCCGTGGCCGTCATTTGCTCGCTCCATTTCGGCCGAACCGACCACAAACAAAGGCGGCGGCCGATCGTTGCCGATCAGGCCGCCGCAGTTTAGCGGTCGCCGAACAGGGAGGAACAGTTTCGACGCCGCGGGAACGAGACAAGGGGGAACGCCGTGTTCGTCCCAAACATGAACGCATAATAGGCGGGTCCTGGTTCCCGCGCAGTGATACGGGTCACA
>JACQDQ010000077.1 GCA_016201015.1 Pseudomonadota bacterium
CAAAGCGCCGCACCTGCTCCGCGGCGGTGATGTGGAGGAACACCTTGACCAGGCGTACGCCATCGTCGATCAGCCAGCGCTCGAACTCGTTGATCTCCTCATAGGCGCGCCGCCACGCCGCCTTGGGCGCGAAGCCTTCGACCCGCTCGACCAGCACCCGCCCGTACCACGAGCGGTCGAAGACGACGAGCGTGCCCGGCTCCGGCAGCCTTGCCCAGAAGCGATAGAGATAGTGGCGCCCCTGCTCGCTCGGCTCCGGCGCGCCGATCGGCCAGACGCGGATGCCGCGCGGGTCGAGCTTTTCGGTCAGCCGGCGAATCATCCCGCCTTTGCCCGCCGCATCCCAACCTTCGACGACGACGATGCCGCGCCGGCGCTCATGAAAATACGCCTGCTGGATCGACAGCATCTTCATCTGCAGCGTCTCGAGGCGCCGCTCATACGCGTCCTTGTCGACAAGACTCGTGTCCTTATCGAGCCGCTTCAACCGAATTTTCGCCATTCTCGGCCTCAGCTATCGTTGAGGTGGCAGGCCGAGCGCCGGCCCGGCGCGATTTCGCGCAAGGCCGGCGCCTCGACTTTGCAGCGCGGCATGGCGTGCGGGCAGCGCGGATGGAAGTGGCAGCCGCTGGGCGGATCGAGCGGCGAGGGAATCTCGCCCTTGACCGGCACGAACTGGCGGCGGCGCGTGTCGAGCCGCGGAATCTCGGCGAGCAGCGCCACGGTGTAGGGATGATTCGGCTTGGCAAACAGCTCGTCGGTCGCGCCCTCCTCGACCACGCGGCCGAGATACATGATGACGACGCGGTCGGAGAGATGGCGCACGACGCCAAGGTCATGGCTGATAAAGAGATAGGTGAGCTGGAAGTCCTCGCGCAGCTTCATGAACAGATTGAGCACCTGCGCCTGGATCGAGACGTCCAGCGCCGCCACCGATTCGTCGCAAACGAGGAACTCGGGCTTGACCGCCAGCGCGCGGGCGATGCCGATGCGCTGCCGCTGCCCGCCTGAGAATTGATGCGGATAGCGGCGTTTGAGGCTGGGATCGAGACCGACGCGGCGCATCGTGTCGTCGACGTAACGGTCAAGCGTCGCGGCCGCCACGAGGCGATGGAACAACGGCGCCTCGCCGATGATGTCCTTGACGCGCATGCGCGGGTTGAGCGAGGCTTGCGGATCCTGGAAGATCATCTGCACGGCGAGCGCCGCGGCCCGCGCCTCCTTGCCGTGCAACGCGCCGAGCGGCTTGCCGCGATAGAAGACCTGTCCCGCGCTCGGCGTCAGGATGCCGGCGACGATGCGGCCCAAGGTCGACTTACCGCAACCTGATTCGCCGACCAGGCCGACGACCTCGCCTTCCTGCACCTTGAGATCGACCCGGTCGACGGCGCGCACGACCTCCTCGCGCATGCCGGCGCCAAGCATGTTGCCGACCTTGGCGGCGAGGTCGAGCCGTTTGACGAAACGCCGTGAAACGTCCTTGAGCTCGATCAGCGGCGAACTCATGCCGCCGCCTCGTGCACCGGATGGAAGCAGCGCACGCGGCGCCCCGCCTCGAGCGTCGTCATCTCGGGCGGCGCGACGCAGGCCGCGTCGGCCCGCGTGCAGCGCAGGCGGAAACTGCAGCCCGTCGGCAGGTTGAGGAGCGACGGCGTCATGCCGGGAATCTGGGCGAGCGGCACGCCCTTGCGATTGCGGCTGGGCACGGAACCGATCAGGCCCTTGGTATACGGATGCGCCGGCCGATCGAGCACCATGTCCACCGAGCCCTGCTCGACGATCTTCCCCGCATACATGACGCAGATTTCGTCGGCGAGCGAGGCCACCACCGACAAATCATGCGTAATCCAGATCAGCGCGGTGCCGATCTGTCGGCATACGCGCTGCATCTCGTAGAGGATCTGCCCCTGGATCGTCACGTCGAGCGCCGTCGTCGGCTCGTCGGCGATAATCAGATCCGGCCGGTGCAGCAAGGCGATCGCGATTGCGACCCGCTGCCGCATGCCGCCTGAGAACTGGTGGGGATAGGCCTTCAGCCGCTCTTCCGGCGACGGAATCCCGACCATGCCGAGCGCCTCGCGGGCACGTTCATGCGCTTCGCGCTGGCCGATCGAGATATGCGCCTGGAGCGTCTCGACCATCTGCGTCTCGATACGCAGGACCGGATTGAGCGTCATCATCGGATCCTGGAAGATCATGGCGATGCGCGCGCCGCGCAGGCGGCGCATCTCCTGCTCCGACAAGCCGACGAGATCGCGGCCCTTGAACAGGATGTGTCCGCTGGCGATGCGGCCGGGCGGGTCGACCAGGCCCATGATCGAGAAGCCGGTGACCGTCTTCCCCGACCCCGACTCGCCGACCAGGCCGAGGACGCGGCCCGCCGTCACCGTGAACGAGACGCCATCGACCGCCTTGACCGCTCCGGCCCGCGTCTCGAACACGGTCTTGAGATCATCGACGGCGAGCGTCGGGACGGCCTGAGTCACGCAGCCGCCGCTAGTGCTGGAGCCGCGGATTGAGCACGTCGCGGAGCTGGTCCCCGACCAGGTTGATGCTGACGATGGTCAGCAGCAGCGCGATACCCGGGAAGAAGCTGATCCAGTATTTTCCCGACAGCAGATACTCGAAGCCGTTGGCGATCAGCAGACCGAGCGACGGCTCGGTGATCGGCAGGCCGATGCCGAGGAACGACAGCGTCGCCTCGAGCGCGATGGCGTGCGCGACCTGCACCGTGCCGACGACGATGAGCGGCGGCAGGCAATTCGGCAGAAGGTGCCGGAAGACGATCCGCGCGTGGCTGAGCGCCAGGCAGCGCGCCGCCTCGACATACTCCTTGCGGCGCTCGACCAGCGCCGTGCCGCGCACGGTGCGCGCGTAATACGCCCACTGCACGGTGACCAGCGCGAGAATGATCTTCCACATTCCTTGCCCGAGGATCGACAGCAGGATCAACGCCAGCAGGATTGCCGGGAAGCTGAGCTGAATATCGACGACGCGCATAATCAGGCTGTCGACGCGGCCGCCGAAATAGGCAGCGATCAAGCCGACGGCCGAGCCCGCCACCAGCGCAATCGCCGCGCTCATCACGCCGACGATGAGCGAGATGCGCAATCCGTAGAAGATGCCGGACAGCATGTCCCGCCCCTGGTCGTCGGAGCCTAGCACGAACGTATACCCGGACATCGATGCGGTCCCCGGCGGCATCCGGCCATCGAGGATGTCGAGCTGCCTCAGGTCGTAGGGATTCTGCGGCGAGATCCACGGCGCCGCCACCGCGATAAGCAGGATCATGCAGAGCAGCGCGAGGCCGAACACGGCCACCCTGCTCCGCACGAAGTCGCCGACGAAGCGGCGGAACGGCGTCTCGACGGGGAGGGCCGCCTCGGTCGTCGCATCACGTTCGATGACGCTCGCCATTGAGCCTCCTCAGGCCTTGGCCTCAGCCAGGCGCACGCGTGGATCGAGCACGGAATAGAGGACGTCGACCACGAGGTTGATGACGATGAACATGGTCACCGTGATCAGCAGGTAGGCGACGATGATCGGCCGGTCGAGACGATTGATCGAGTCGATGATCAACTTGCCCATGCCCGGCCAGGCGAAAACCGACTCGGTCACCACCGAGAAGGCGATGACCGAGCCGAGCTCGAGCCCGAGCACCGTCACGATCGGAATCAGGATGTTTTTCAGCACGTGGACGAAGATCACGCGGCGCATCGACAGGCCCTTGGCGCGCGCGAACTTCACATAATCCATCAGCATGTTCTCGCGCATGCCGGCGCGCGACAGGCGGATGACCAGCGACAGCTTGAACAGCGCCAGGTTGATCGCCGGCAGCAGCACATGGGCGAGGCCGTCCCAGGTGGCGAGGCTCGTCTTGATGCCGAGAACCGTCGCCGTCGCGCCGCGCCCGGTCGACGGCAGCCAGCCGAGTTGCACTGCAAATACCATGATCATCATGAGGCCGACCCAGAATGTCGGCAGGCTGAAGCCCAGGATCGATCCGGCCATGATCGCCCGCGCCGTGCGCGAGTGGGGCTGGAAGCCGGCATACATGCCAAGCGGCAGTCCGAGCAGGATAGCGATCACCATCGCCGAGAAGGCGAGTTCGAGTGTCGCCGGCATGCGATCGACGATGAGCTGGAGCGCCGGCTGGTTGAACACGAAGGACTTGCCGAGGTCGCCATGCGCCGCGTTCTTGAGAAACACCAGATACTGCTCCCACAGCGGCAGGTCGAGGCCGAGCGCAGCGATCGCGCGATCGCGCTCGGCCTGATCCGCGTCGGCCGCGATCAGGATGTCGACCGGATTGCCGATCGCGAAGACACCGACGAAGACCAGCAGCGACATGATGAGGAGGACGAAGGCGCTCTGCATCAAGCGGCGGATGATGAAGACAGTCATGTCGCCCTGCTCTGCTCGCGCCGCTCTCGCGCCTGCGGCACCGCCGCGGCCTTAGCTTGACACTGTATCGTCACTTGGCCGGCCGCACCTCGAATGCGTAGGTGTTCTCGTCGGTGCGCGGCGTGTAGGCGTAGCCCTTGCGCGTCGCCCAGACGTTCACCTGGTAGTGCAGCGGGATGATGGCGACATCGTTCATCGCGATCTCGCCGGCGTCCTGCAGCAGCTTCTCGCGCTTCTCGTCGTCGACCGTCGCCAACGCCTCGTCCAGCACGGCGTCCAGCTTCGGGTTGGAGTAGCGGCCGCGATTGGAGCCGCCGAAACCCGGCCGCACGGTGGAGAGCAGCGAGCGCAGCGGCGACGACGTCTCGCCGGTGCCCGAGCCCCAGCCGACCAGCATCAGGCTGTACGCGTAGTTGGGCGCGCTCCCCTTCGACGCGAAGGTGGCCCACGGCTCGGTCACCACTTTGGTCGCGATGCCGATGCGGGTCAGCATCGGCCCGATCGCCTGCACGATCTTCTCGTCATTGACGTAGCGGTCGTTCGGGCCATTGATCGTCAGGCCAAAGCCGTTGGGATAGCCCGCCTCGGTCAGCAGGCGGCGCGCGCCTTCAGGATCGAAGGCCTCGGGCTTCAGCTTCGGGCTGGCACCGAAGAAGCCATCCGGCAGCAGATCGCCGGCCGGAATCGCCTCCCCTTCCATCAGGCGCTCGACGATGGCCGGCCGGTTGATCGCCTTGGACAGCGCCCGACGCACGCGCGCATCCTTGAGCGGGTTGTTCGGCAGCACAGCGCCCGCCTTGTCGGTGACGAGGGGCGTCTGATCGCGGAAGCTGTCGACATGAAGATAAATCAGCCGATTGGAGATGATCCGCCACAGTTGCACGTTGGCATTGTTCTTGAGCTTGCTAATGTCTTGCGTCGGCACTGCCTCGATGATCTGCACGTCGCCAGCGAGCAACGCCGCCACGCGCGCCGGATCGTTGGTGATCAATTTCATCGTCACGCGCGGCCAAGGCGGCTTAGGACCCCAGTAATTGTCGTTCCGCTGCAGCACGATGCGGTCGCCCGGCAAATACTCGACGAAGCGGTACGGTCCGGTACCGATCGTCGCCCGCCCGGAGTTGAAGTCGCCGGTCGGCGCCTGCTCCGCCTTGCGCGAGACGATGAAGATGTTGGCGAGATCGACGGGCAGCAGTGGATATGGCCGCGCCGTCGTGAACCGGATGGTGTAGGGATCGACAATCTGCGATTCCTTGATCGCCCGCATGTAGAGAGCGAACGATGACGGGCTGTTGGGCACCCACGGCACGCGCTTCAACGACGCGATCACATCGTCTGCCGTAAAGTCGCTCCCATCATGGAACTTGACGCCCTGACGCAGCTTGAATTCCCACGTCGTGTCGTCGAGCACTTTCCATTCAGTCGCGAGGCCAGGCGTCAGCTTCTGCCGTTCGTCCTGGTGAACCAGCCGGTCGAAGATATGGCCGGCGATGTTGTTGTTGGGCGACAAGGCATGGAAATGCGGGTCGATCGAAGTGACATTCGCCGACAACCCGACCGTCAAATCCTGAGCCGAGGCGGCAAACGGCACGCAAAGGACCGCGCCCGCGACGAGCGCCGTCCGCAGCAGCTTAAGCAGCATCGTCTTTTTCTCCCCGTTCCATTGCCCGGTCGCGCGGGTTATGAATTCCCGTCGCTGGCCAGCACGGCGTGACGTTCCGGCCCCCCCTCCCGGGCCGCGCCACGACGATACGCTAGTTTCAAAAAATTTTACAGCATCCTAAGTATATGGCAAGCAACGACAGATTGGCCGATATCTGGCTTGCAGCCGCCGTCGCCAGACCCGGGTTCGGCGAACGCTGAGCGTCGCGCCGCTCATTTCGCGACATCGGCCTCCGTGGTCTTCCCGTGTCTGCCATTCCCACTTGCCCGCCGCGTCGGACCTCTGTCTATATGCAACCATGAGCGATATGACCACCTCTAGCCAAGACCCGTTTGCCGCCGCCGTGCGGCTGCATCAAGCCGGCCGCCTCGCCGAAGCCGAGGCGCTTTACCGCCAGGTCGTCGCCGCGGAGCCCGAGCGGCCCGAGGCGCATAGCAACCTCGGCGTCGCGCTCGGGGCGCTCGGCCGGCTCGATGCGGCAATCGCCTGTTTCGAGCAAGCCGTTGCGCTCAAACCCGACTACACCGACGCGCGCCGCAATCTCGGCGCGGCGCTGCTCGCCAGCGGCAACGCCGCCGCGGCGGAGTCTTGCTTCCGGCAGGTTCTTGAGCCGCGGCCGACCGACATCGAGGCGCTCAACAGCCTCGCCGCAGCGCTCAAGCTGCAGAGCCGGCCGGCCGAGGCGGCAGCCGTGTATTTGCGGGTGCTCGAGCTCGAACCGAACTCGGCCGACGCCTATTTCGACCTCGGCATCGCCTACCATCTGGCCGGCCGCCTCGACGACGCCATTGCCGTGTATCGCAACGTCCTCTCGCTGAGTCCCAACCACGCGGAGGTACACAACAATCTCGGGGCGGTCTATCTCGCCAAGGGCAACGCGGCGGAGGCCGCTTCATGCGGTCGCCGTGCGCTGGCGTTGCAGCCGGATCATGCGGTCGCGCACGGCAACCTTATCTTCGCGCTCGATCTCGATCCGCAAGTGGACCCGGCAACCGCGACCGAAGAGCGCCGGCGCTGGGCCGATCGGCATGCCGCGCCGCTTGCGCCGTTGATCCGTCCGCACAACAACGACCGCGATCCGGCGCGGCAGCTGCGCGTCGGTTATGTCTCGTTCGATTTCCGCGAGCACTCGGCCGCCTCCGTCTTCGGCGCGGTGCTGCTGGCGCACACGCCGGCGATCGAGGTGTATTGCTATTCCGGTACCGCCGCCAGAGACGCGACGGCCGAACGCTTCCGCGCCAAGGCCAAACTGTGGCGCGAGGTCGCGCGCTTCAGCGACGAGATGCTGGCGAACCTCATCCGCGAGGACAAGATCGACATCCTCGTCGACCTTTCCGGCTTCACCGCCATCAACCGCCTGCTCGCTTTTGCGCGCAAGCCGGCGCCCATTCAGGTGAGCGCCTGGGGCCATCCGCTCGGCACCGGCATGGCGCAGATGGACTACCTGTTCGCCGATCCGGTGTTCATCCCGGCGGCGGAGCGCGCGAACTATGTCGAGACGATCGTCGACCTGCCGACCGCCTATCCGTTCATGCCGCTCGCCGACGCGCCGGACGTTGCGCCGCTACCGGCGACGCGCCGCGGCGCCTTCACCTTCGGCTGTTTCAACCACGCGCCAAAGCTGAGCCTGCCGGCGATCGAGGCCTGGTCGGCGATTCTGCGGCGCGTACCCGACGCGAGGTTCGTACTCAAGGACAGGACATTGGACGACCAGCAGACGCGCGATGCGATGCGCGAACGCTTCACGGCGCTCGGCATCGGCATGACGCGGCTGGAGCTGCGCGGCTGGAGCAGACGCCACGACCATCTCGCCGCCTATGCCGAGGTCGATCTCGCGCTCGATCCCTTTCCCAACAACGGCGGCGTCTCGTCGTTGGATGGGCTGTGGATGGGCGTGCCGATGGTGACCTTGCGCGGTGACAGGCCGCAGGGCCGCGCCGGCGCCTCGCTCTTGACCACGCTCGACCTGCCGCAGTTCATCACGGCGGCGGTTGACGACTACATCGCGACCGCGGTGGAATGGTCCGGGCGCCGCGACGAGCTCGCGGCACTCCGCGCCGGCCTGCAACGACGCATGCAGGCATCGGTAATTTGCGACCACCGCGCCTATTGCGACGCCGTCGAAGCCGCCTACCGCGCCATGTGGCGCAAATGGTGCGGGCGAGCGTAACGCCGCGGGCACCGCCGGTTGATCGGACCCCGGCGCGACAGATTGGTCGCGGTTCGCGACGCGGCGCTACGCCGCGCGGATCGTGGCGAGGAACCGATTGACCTCGGTGCGCAGGGTTTCGCCCTCATTCGCGAGCTTATCTGCGGCGCCGAGCACCTGACCGGCCGCCGTGCCGGTTTCGGACGCAACCTGCGTCACGCCCGAGATATTTGCCGAGACCTCGTGCGTTGCCGCCGATGCCTGCTGCACGTTGCGCGTAATCTCTTGCGTGGCCGCGCTTTGCTCTTCGACCGCCGCCGCGATCGCGCCGGTGATCTCGCTCATCTGGCGGATGGTCGCGGTGACGCGCTGGATCGTCTCGACCGATCCCGCCGTCGCCGTCTGAATCGCGCCGATCTGCGCCGCGATCTCCTCCGTCGCCTTGGCGGTCTGGTTGGCGAGCACCTTCACCTCAGAGGCGACGACGGCGAAGCCCTTGCCGGCCTCTCCGGCGCGCGCCGCTTCGATCGTCGCGTTGAGCGCCAGCAGGTTCGTCTGGGCGGCGATATCGTTGATCAACTTCACCACGTCGCCGATCTTCTGGGCCGCGTCCGCCAGCCCCTGCACCGACTGATTGGTCTGGTCGGCCTCTCGCACTGCCTTGTCGCCGACTTGTGTCGACTGCGAGACTTGCCGGCTGATCTCGGCGATGGAAGCAGATAGCTCCTCGGCCGCCGCGGTTACCGTCTTCACGTTGGCCGCTGCCTGCTCCGACGCCGTGGCGACCGTAACCGCCTGATGGCTGGTCCGCTCTGCGGTCGTCGAAAGAGCCTGCGCCGACGATTGCAAGTGGCCGGCGGACGTGGACACCGTGTCGATCACGCCGCGCACCGAAGCGTCGAACGAGTCGGCGAGCTGCGCCAAGGCCGACTTCTTCTCCGCCTCGGCGCGGCGTTCGGCTTCCTCCTGCTCGGTCCGCAGGCGAACCATTTCGACGGCATTGTCCTTGAAGACCTGAACCGCCTTTGCCATCGCGCTGACCTCGTCCTTGCGGTCGCGCCGCGGCACTTCGACCTGATGGTCGCCGCCGGCAAGCCGCGTCATGACGGCCGTCAGCGACCGGATCGGGCGGCTGACCCCGCGCGCGACGAACGCACCGACCAGCGTCAGAGCCAGTCCTGCCGCGGCGATGGCGAGCATGATGGTGTTGGTCATCCGGCCACCGGCGGCGAGCGGTCCTTCGATGTCGGCGACGACCTCGAGCACGCCGCGAACGTCGCCGATCTTCCAGTCCCGCTTCGGCGAATCAGCGCGGCTGTTGTGGCAGTTGACGCAGGCCTCGCCGACCATCTTGTCGGCGATGGCAACGCGAACGGCGCTGCCGCCGTTGACCGTCTCGCGACGAACGAAAATGCCGTCCGGGTTGGTCTGGAGATACGCCCAGGCCGCGGTGCCAAACTCGTCGATGCGTCGGCTGCTGCGGTTTGGAAACGGATACGGGCTGTAAAGACGAATCGTCGTTCCTTCGCTTTGCAGCCGTTCGCTCAAATCGTGAATCATCGTCGCCGGAAGGGGTATCGCATCGGCGCGGCTGCTGTGATCGAAGCTCGGCTTCAACACGCCGCCCTTGACGACCTTGCCGACCACCGCCTCGGTGTAGTACGCCCGCAGGGTCTTGAACTGGCCGACCGTCTGCCGGGCGGCGGCGACAGCGGCATCCACGGTATTACGCGCGACATAGGGCGGCAGGGCCGCCCAGGCCGCGGCGATGGCCAACAAAGTAATGACCGGTACCGGTAACAATATGCGCCAGGTGATGCTGTGCAGCTTGGTCATGTCACATTCTCCGGCGATCAAGGCCAAATCCCGCGGGCGACGTCGCATCCGTGGGCAGACATCTGGGCTGAACCACTTTTGTGGTAGCAGAAATCAATTAATTAATTGTAATTACACGAAAAGACAGCGCCTTTGTATTCCATGTAGCCGTCCAAACCGTTGCGATATCTCTCTTATCCATATGAATTGTATGGTTTTTCGGCGGCACAATCGAATCGCTTGGCGCGGAGCCTCGACGGAGCGCGGCGGCTGCTTCACGCGCTGCTTGATGGCCGGCGTTGCTCGTCATCGCGCAGAATTCGGATGCTGATGATCCGGAATGCCCGTAGGCAACAAATCAGAACGGTTCGATGCAATGTGGATTCTTGCCAAAGGTTGCAGCCGGTCACCAAAGCTTCGTTTTGGCTTCCTGTCGAATTCTCGTCGGTTCGAACGTCATTGAGCAGGTCGGGCATGCGGCCCGGCCACAACCGAAGAAGGAAACCACCATGAAGTACATGCTGCTGATCTACGGCAACGAGGCGGACATGCTGGCGGCGACCAAGGAGCGGGCCGGCCAGATGATGCCCGCCTACGGCGCTTACACCGAAGCGATGACGAAGGCGGGCGTCTACGTTGGCGGCAATCGCCTGCAGCCGACGACATCGGCGACCACCGTACGAATCGCCGACGGCAAGACCAAGGTGCTCAACGGGCCTTATGCCGAGACCAAGGAGCAGCTTGGAGGATACTACATGATCGACGTGCCCGATCTCGACGCCGCGATGTCCTGGGCGGCGCGGTGCCCCGGGGCCAGTCATGGCACGGTCGAGGTGCGTCCGATCTGGACGATGTAGACGCGGGGCCCGCGATGCCGCGAGCGGACGACGAGCATGCCCGCGGGACCGCCGAAGCCGTAGCTCGCCGCAGCTACGGCAAGTTGGTCGCCTTTCTCGCGGCGCGGACGGGCGATGTCGCGGGGGCCGAGGACGCCTTGTCCGACGCCTTCGCGGCCGCCCTCGTCGATTGGCCGGCAAGCGGTATTCCCAAAAGTCCGGAGGCGTGGCTGACGGCGGTGGCGCGGCGCAAGATGATCGATGCCGCCCGGCGGCGGCGTAGCGGCGAGGGCGCCGCCGCCCATCTGCGACTGATGGCCGAGGAGCTGGAGGCCGCGGCGGCAAGCGAGACGCATATTCCCGACGACCGACTACCCCTGATGTTCGCTTGTGCCCACCCGGCGATCGACGCCGGCATCCGCGCGCCGCTGATCCTGCAGACCATCCTCGGTTTCGACGCCGCCACCATCGCCTCGGCCTTCCTCATCTCGCCGGCCACCATGAGCCAGCGGCTGGTGCGCGCGAAGAACAAGATCAGGCAGGCGCGCATTCCGTTCCGTGTGCCCGAGCGCGCCGATCTTCGGGAGCGTCTCGAGGCCGTGCTCGAGGCCATCTACGCCGCTTTCGCCGAAGGCTGGTCAGATCCCGCGGGCACCGAGACCCGCCGCCGCAACCTCGCCGAAGAAGGAATTTGGCTGGGCCGGCTCGTGGCCTCGCTGCTGCCGGACGAGCCCGAGGCGCTCGGCCTGCTGGCGCTGATGCTCCATGCCGAGGCGCGGCGCGGCGCCCGGCGCAACGCGCGCGGCGAATACGTGCCGCTTGCGGATCAGGATCCGGCGTCGTGGGACGCAAAGTTGATCGAGGAGGCCGAAGCGCTCTTGTTCCGCGCCAGCGCTATGGGTGCCGTCGGCCGCTATCAGCTGGAGGCGGCCGTGCAGTCTGCCCATGTCATTCGCCGGCGCGCCGGCCGGTCCGACTGGGCAGCGATCGAACGGCTCTACGATGCCCTGTCAGCGCTAACCAACTCGCCGGTGGTGGCGATCAACCGGGCGATCGCGGTTGCCGAAACGCGCGGCCCTGCGGCAGGCCTCGCAGCGCTCGACGCGCTGGCAGACGATGCGCGGCTCGCCGAATATCAACCCTATTGGGCGGCGCGCGCCGGGCTTTTGGCCTGGACGGGCGAAGTCGACGCGGCCGACCAGGCCTACCAACGGGCGATCGGCCTGGAACCCGACCCGGCCGTCCGCCACTTTCTGCAGCAGCGCCGCATGGAGCTGCGCGGGCGATCCGGAACTCCGCCCGCTTCGGGGTAATGCGGACGGTGGGGCGAATGGACATTCAGGCCCAGGCCGGCGGCTGCCAGACAGCGTCCGCGTCGAGCGGGAAGACCGGGCGCGGCAGGTGCTTGAACGGGATGCGCGACAGCACCGGCGAGGTGAGCCCCGCCGTATCCACCTCGTAGACCTGCTCCGGCCGGAAGAACTGGTCGAATCCGGCGCGGAAATGGCCGCGCGACTTGACGACGACGACGCGCGCCATGGCGATGTCGAGCCCAAGATGCTCGAACTGCACCGGATCGGCGCATTGCTTGCGCAGCGAACCGACCGCCACGGTGACGCCGCCGAGGTCGAGCGCCGCGGTGCGGCCGAGATCGATGCTGCGGCCGGCGAAGATGCCGCGGCGGCCGACGCATTTGCCGTCGGAGAGCGCGGCGACGCGCGCCTCCGCCGTGAAGCGCTTGTCGAAGTCGCCACGCGGATCGCGGTTGAACACGGCGCTGAACCGCGCGCCGAGGCCCGTGGCGTGGGCTTCAGCGGCGAGCGCCGGATCGATGAAGACGCCGAGGATGACGCCGCTTGCCCGCGCCGCATGCAGCGCCGCCAGCAGCTCCGTCGTGTTGCCACGCCCGCCCCCGCCCGGATTGTCGCCGGCGTCCGAAAAGATCACGGCCGGACGCGCTGCCTCGCGCCCGACGGCGAGCGCGATTTCGACCGCCTGGGACAGCGGCGTGAGCTGCTTGACGAAGCGCCCGCGCTCTTCCCAACCGCGCTTGGCAAGGTCGAGCGCCAGGCGCCGCGCCGGCTCGATCTTGTTGCGCGCGGTGACGATCACGGCGATGCCGTTCTTCGGCGAATCCGAGAAGACGAAGCCGCCGACCACGGAAACGTTGAGGATGTCCGGCGTCATGCGCCGCTGACCTTCGTTGATGAGGTCGGCATAGGGACCGGCGGCGGTGAGCAGGTTCACGCTGGCCGGCGCCAGCGGCAGCCGAATGAACGCCGACCTCGCCTTGACGCCGTTCATCAGCTCGACCAGCGTGCGCGCGGCTTCGGCGCCCCGCGCCTCTTGGTCGACATGGGGATTGGTGCGGTATGAGATGAGGACGTCGACACTGTCGACCATCACATCGGAGATGTTGGCATGGAGGTCGACCGTGGCGACCACCGGCACGTCCGGTCCGACCGCCTCGCGCACCATGCGATAGAGCATGCCGTCGGGATCGGGGGCTCCGGTCGAGGTCATGCCGCCGTGATTGCAGATATAGACGGCGTGCAGCGGCTTGGCCGCGGCCAGGCGCCGACGCATGTCGTCGAGCAGCCGGACAAGGAACGTGTGGTCGATGGGTCCGCTGGGCTCGGCCGCGGTAATCAAGATCGGCACCGGCGCCCACGCCGCCGCGCTTTCCGCCATTGCCTTGAGAAAGCCTGGAATCTCCTTCGGCATGGCGGGAGCGGGCCGGCGCGCTTCGGCCAGCATCGCCTCGCCTTCGAGGTAGCAAAGCTCGCGGAAATCGCGCTCGGTGGTCACCGGCGCGAAGGCGTTGCTTTCGAGATGGACCCCCAGGAGCGCGATTCGACGCAGATCAGCCATGACGAACCCGATATGGCGCGTGGTGAAATTCTCGGCCATAGTAGGCGCATTCCGCCAGCCCCTCCAGGCTCTTAACGACTTCATGCAATCGCCCAGCGCCGCCTCCCTCGACATGATCCGACGCTTTGTCGCCGCCTCATGACGCATAACAATGTGCCGCCGCCGCGCAACATCGTCTTCGATCTCGGCGGCGTATTGATCGACTGGAATCCGCGCCATCACTATCGCCGCCTATTCGACGGCGATGAGCCGGCGATGGAGACATTTCTATCCACGGTCTGCACCCAGGCCTGGAACGAGAAGCAGGATGCCGGCCGCAGCATTGCCGCGGCCGAGGCCGAGCTGATCGCGCGCCACCCCGACAAGGCGGACCTCATCCGCGCCTATTACGGCGGCTTCGACCGCATGATGCGCGGCGCGATCGAGGACAGCGTCGCCATCCTCGAGGAGCTGCATCGCCGCGGCACGCCGCTTTATGCGCTCACCAACTGGTCGGCGGAGACCTTCCCGCGCGCCCGCCGGCGCTTCGACTTCCTGGCGCGCTTCCGCGGCATCGTCGTCTCCGGCGAGCTCGGCGTGATGAAGCCCGATCCGCGCATCTTCGCGCATCTGCTGGCGACCCACGGCCTCGACGCCGCGGACTGCGTCTTCATCGACGATTCGCCGCGCAATGTCGCGGCGGCGCTTGACGTCGGCTTCCGCGCCCTGCATTTCAAATCGCCGCAAGCCCTGCGCGCCGATCTCGCCGCGCTCGGTCTGCTTTGACCTGACCGTTTTGCGTTCACCGATTTTGGGGAGCCCGCCGTGGCCGACAGCGAATACAAGATCGAATTGACGCCGCCCGATATCAGTCCATATCGCGGCGGCAACACCGGCGTCGAGTATGTGACCACCCTCGACAGCGGCCGGCCCGGACCGCATGTCATGGTGACCGCCGTGGTCCACGGCAACGAGCTATGCGGTGCCATCGCGCTCGACTTCCTGTTCCGCGAGAAACTGCAGCCGACACGCGGCCGGCTCACTTTCGCCTTCTGCAACGTGGGCGCCTATCTGAGCTTCAATCCGCAGAAGCCTACCGCCTCGCGCTATGTCGACGAGGACTTCAACCGCGTTTGGTCGCCGGCGGTGCTGGATGGGCCGCGGCAGAGCGCCGAGCTTAAACGCGCCCGCACGTTGCGGCCGATCGTCGACACCGTCGATCTGCTGCTCGACATCCATTCGATGCAGCAGGGCACGGCGCCGCTCATGATGTGCGGACCGCTCGAGAAGGGCCGCAGATTCGCCCGCGAGATCGGCGCCCCGGCCTACATCGTCAGCGATAAAGGCCACGCCGCCGGCGCGCGCATGCGCGACTACGGCGGCTTCGGCGATGCCAAGAGCCCGAAAAATGCCTTGCTTATCGAATGCGGCCAGCACTGGGAGAAGTCGAGCGAGAGCGTGGCCAAGGATACGCTGCTGCGTTTTCTCAAGCATTGCGATGTCGTCGATCCCGCCGTCATCGGCCGCCACCTCGACAAGCGCGCTCTGCCGCCGCAAAAACTGATCGAGGTGACGGAAGCGGTGACGATCCGTTCCGACGGCTTCACGTTTACTCAGCCGTATAAAGGGCTGGAGGTGATCGCCAAGTCCGGCACGGTGATCGGCCGCGACGGCGACGCACCGGTGCGCACGCCTTATGACAATTGCGTGCTGATCATGCCGACCAAGCGCCTAACCAAGGGACAGACGGCGATCCGGCTCGGCCGCTTCGTGACGTGACGGGCGGCGAGGGCGCCCGACGATGGCACGAGACGACCCGCCGGGCGGCGAGCGCGCGGTTGCTCGGTTAGCGGCAGCGCCGCCGCCAGGAAGCCGGCAGTGGCTGCGGCCCATTCTAAGCGCCGTCGCCATCGGCGCCGCGGGCGGCGCGCTCGCCAACTATCTCACATTGCCGCTGCCGTGGATGATCGGCGCCATGATCGTGGTGACGGTGGCGGCGCTCGCCGGTGTCGAAGTCGACCTGCCGCGTCGGTTCCGCAACGGCATGGTGACGGTGCTCGGCATCATGCTCGGCAGCGCGTTCACGCCCGAGATCATCGCGCGCATGGGCGAGTGGATCGTCACGCTGTGCGCGCTGGCGGTGTGGATGCTGCTCGCCGCCGGCGTCACACTCGTTTATTTCCAGCGCTTCGCCGGCTATGACCGGCCAACCGCCTTCTTCAGTGCGACGCCAGGCGGCCTCGCCGAGATGACGCTGGTCGGCGGCCAGTTCGGCGGCGACGAGCGCACCATCTCGCTCACCCACACCGCACGCGTGCTGCTCGTCGTCTCGACGATCCCGGTGTGGTACCGCCTGACGGCGCACATCCCGCCGGCCTCGGCGCTGATGCAGACCGGCATACGCGACCTCGCGGCGTTCGATCTCGGCGTGCTGGCGCTCTGCGCCGTGGTCGGCGCGACCGTCGCCGGCCGCCTGCGGATACCGGCCGCGTTCCTGGTGGGGCCGATGGTGCTGAGCGCGATCGTCCATCTCACCGGGATAACGGCATCGCGGCCACCCTATGCCCTGGTCTCGGCGGCGCAGGTGGTGATGGGCACGGCGATTGGCTGCCGCTTTGCCGGCGTCGCGTTGCGGATCATCGGCCGCGTCGTCGTCCACGCCCTGGTCAGCGGCGTCGTCATGCTGGGCTTGACCGTATTGTTCGGCGTAACGCTCTCGGCCTGGCTCAATATTCCTCTGCCGGCCGTCATCCTCGCCTACGCACCGGGCGGGCTCGCCGAGATGAGCCTGATCGCCATCGCGCTGGGGCTCGACGCGGCCTATATCGCCACGCATCACATCCTGCGCATCGTCATCATCGTCAGCGCGGCACCGCTCGTCTTTCGCTTCACGCGCGGGCAGCTGCCGCCGGCCAAGCGCGACTGACGGCGATTGACGCCGTGGCTGAAGCTGCGGCACCATCGCTTTCACCCCACAACTTGCAGGGCGGGCCGTCATGAACAAGGCCCTGACCGCGACGCTGTTCGTTCTCGCCTTCGCTCGCGCGGTGACGGTAGCCGCCGAAGTCCGCGTCGAGACCACCTCGTGGACCAATCATAGGGACGGGACCGAAGTTCCGGCGTATTTCTTCCATGACGCCAGCCAGGCACGTGCCGACGGCACCCTGCCCGCCGTTCTGTTCATCCCTGGACGCCGCGGCCTGCAGGAAGTCGATCGCAAATACGTGGCGGAGATCGCCGCCGGCGGATTCCTGATCCTGGCGCCGGATTGGCAGACCGCCCGCTTCATCGAGCCGATGCCGGTGTCGCACGACCCGGCGACCGAGCTCGATGTCGCGCTCGGCCTCGCGCATATCAAGGCCCATCCGCGGGCTCGGCCCGGCGAGAAGCGCGTGCTCTACGGCTATAGCCGCGGCGGCTACTACGCCGTGCGCATCGCCGCGGGCGCGATCGACCCCGCCCATCGCGACGAGGTCGCCTGCATCGTCACCATCTCCGGCCATTTTCAGAATCCGAATGCGCCTGAGCCCGCCCAGGTCTTTGGCATGATGCCGGAGCTCGACCGCCTCGCCGCGCCGATCCTGATGATCATCGGCACCGAGGATATCGGTCTGCGCGTCGACAACAACGCGCGCGCCTTCTACGCGCTGATCAATCGCGGTCACAAGGCCGATCTTATGCTGCTGCCGGGCGCCCGGCGCGCCTTCGATTTGCGTGAATATCTGGAGGAGTCGACCTACACGCCGGCGGAGCGCACGGCCAAGCGCTATTCCATGATGCGCGCGGCGCAGTTCATGCGCGGGTGCTTCGGCTGACGCAGGGCGCCGGCCGCTCGCCTGCGGCTAATTCCGGCGGAAGCTCGCGATCAGAAAATCGGCGAACGCCGCGACAGCCCGCGGCAGATCGCCGGACCGCCTGTGCACGGCGATGTCGACCGGCGGCAGTTCCGGGAAGCCGTCCCTGCGCCCCAGCCGACGCAGGCGCCGGCTGACGGTCGATGCCTTGAACACCGAGACCGCCAAGCCGGCGGCAACCGCCGCCTCGACCGCGCCCAGGCTCGGGCTCATATAGACGCAGCGCCACGGCCGGCCGGCGTCGTCGAGCGCGGCGATCGCCCAGCGGCGAAACAGGCAGCCATTGGGATAGAGCGCCAATGGCAGCGGCGATTGCTTGTGGATGCGGCCGCTTCTCGGTGCCGCCCAGACCGGCCGATCGCGGCGCAGGACGAGGCCGCCGCCGGTGCCCGCCGGATGCATGGCGAGCACGAGGTCGTAGTCGGCGCCGAGCCGCGGCAGCAGATGGGCGGTGAGCCCGGTCTCCAGCTCGACCTTGATGCCGGGATGGTCGCGGCTGAAGCGCGCGAGCAGGGGCGGCAGCACGCGCGTCGCGTAGTCGTCGATCGCGCCCAGCCGCACCGTGCCGGCGGCGTCCGTCCGCGCCAGCGACTGCAATGCCTCCTCGTTGAGCGCGACGATGCGCCGCGCATAGCCGACGAGCGAGTCGCCCTCCGGCGTGAGCTGCACGGCACGGCCCCGCCGCGCAAAAAGACGCGCGCCGACAGCGCCCTCGAGGCGCTTCACCTGCATGCTGACCGCCGATTGCGTGCGATTGAGCGCGCGCGCCGCGCGCGTGAACCCACCCCGTTCGGCGACGGCCAGGAAGGCCCGCAGGAGATCGGCATCGAGCATGGCGCGGCCATTCATCATGATTCTTGATCATACATATCAACATTATTCCATTTCGTCATGCACGGGCTTCGGCCATAGTCCGCCGACGCGCTTACCCACACTGCGAAGGCCCGATGCTGCCTCGACGGGAATTGATCGGCGTCGCCGCCGCGGCGGCTTCCAGCCTGCTCGGCGGCATGTCGGTCGTCGCGACGCGCGTCGTCATCGCCGAGACCGATGCGGTCACGCTCGGCGTGCTGCGCTTCGGCATCGGCGCCGCATGTCTGCTGCCGCTCGTCCTGGCGAGTCGCCGCGCGAAGCTGGCGCGCAGAGACGTTGCGCCGGTCCTGCTGCTCGGCGTGCTGTTCTTCGCCGTCTTCCCCTGGCTGTTCAACAAATCCTTGTCGTTCACCACGGCCGCGCGCGGCTCTCTCGCCCTGTCGACCTTGCCCCTGCTGACCTTGGCCGTGGCTGCGGCCTTTGGCGCCGAGCGGCTGACGCGGCTCAAGCTCGCCGGCGTCCTCGTTGCCCTCTTTGGCGTCTGGCTCGCCCTGTCGAGCCGCGTCGGGCTCGCGGCCTTGCCGGACGGCGCCTGGCGCGGCGATCTGTTCATGGTGGCGACCGCCTTGTGCGGCGCGTTCTATAACGTTTTGTCACGCCCCTATCTCAGGCGATATCCGTCGCTGGCCTATACCGGCTACGGCATGTGCGCCGGCGCCGTCGTCCTCGCCGCCGCCGACGCGGCAGGTGGCACGCCGCTCGCCGCGCTGGCGATATCGCCGACGGGCTGGGCGGCGGTTTTCTTTCTCGGCGCGTTCGGCGCCGCGCTGACATTCTTCCTGTGGAGCTACGGCCTCGAGCACACGACGCCGACGCGCGTGGCGATAACCGTGACGCTCAACCCCATCGCCTCGATGGCGCTCGGCAACATCGTTCTCGACGAGCCGACCGGCCATGGATTGCTCGCCGGCCTCGGCGCCGTCGCCGCCGGCATCGTCCTGGCCAATTGGCCGACACGCCGGCCGGTTGCCGTCGACGCGGCCGCGCCGAAGCTCAGCTGATTTTCAGCGTTATCCCGCCATCGACGACGAGGTCGACGCCGGTGATGTACCTGGCCTCGTCCGAGGCGAGAAACAGCGCGGCGTAAGCCACGTCCCAGGCATCGCCCATCTTGCCCATCGGGCATTGCGCGTCGCGCACCGCGATCATCTTGTCGACATCGCCCGCCCCGTACACGCCCTTGAGCGGCTCGACGATCATCGGCGTGTTCATCAGGCCGGGCAGGATCGTGTTGCAGCGAATTCCCTGGCGGGCGTACTGCAACGCAATGCTGTGCGAAAAGGCAAGGATCGCGCCCTTGGTCGCGCTATAGGAAATGTAAGGCACGCCGGTCCAGCGGATGGCGGCGATGGAGGCGATGTTGACGATGGCGCCGCCACGTCCATCGCGCTCGAATTGCCGCGCCATCTGCGGCAGCACGTGCTTGCAGCACAGGAACACGATCTTGAGGTTGACGCGGACGACACGGTCCCAGCTCTCCTCGCTCGCCTCGACCGGACCGCCCACCTCGACGATTCCGACATTGTTGTGCAGGATGTCGATACGGCCGTGGTCAGCCAGACAGCGCTCGACCAGCGCCTTGACCGCCGCCGCGGCGGTGACATCTGCCGCATGCGCGACGCATATACCGCCTTCCCCGGCAATGAGGGCGCGCGTCTCCTCGGCGGCGCGCGGGTTGATGTCGACTGCGACGACCTTGGCGCCTTCGCGGGCGAACAGTACCGCCGTCGCCTTGCCATTGCCCCAGCCGGGGCCGCTGGAGCCGGCGCCGACGACGATCGCTACCTTGTCTTTCAACCGCCCAGGCATCAATGCACCCCCCTTAGGACAATGCTTGATATCACTGCTTCCGGTTGACAGCATACATCATTATGGTAGACTGGTCGCAATATTATGGTAGAAAGGTATATTCGATGGGTCTAAATATCAAGAACGAGGAGACTCATCGGTTGGCGCAGGAACTTGCGACGCTTACCGGCGAGAGCATGACAGCGGCTGTCACTGAGGCTGTGCGACAGCGTCTCGACCGCGTGCGCTGCGAGCAGGGCAGCGGCCTAGCCGACCGCCTGCTGGCTATCGGCAAGGACTGCGCGGCGCATCTCAAGGAGCCGTTCCGCTCCGCCGACCATGGCCACCTGCTGTACGACGAGCGTGGCCTGCCGCAATGATCATCGACACCTCGGCGCTCATCGCCATCCTCCGCGACGAATCGGACGCGCCGGCTTGCGCGCGGGCGATCGAGAGCGCGGCCAGCCGCCGCGTCTCCGCTGCCAACTATGTCGAAGCCGCGGCCGTCATCGACGGCAGCCGCGATCCCGTCGCCAGCCGCCGCTTCGACGAACTCTTCCGCGTGGCACAACTCGTCATCGAGCCGGTCACCGAGGCGCAAGCGCGGATCGCCCGCGACGCCTACCGCGATTTCGGACGTGGCAGCGGCCATCCGGCGAAACTCAATTTCGGCGATTGCTTCGCCTACGCGCTCGCCAAGGCGATGAGCGAACCGCTGCTGTTCAAGGGCGACGATCTCGCGCACACCGACATCACGCCGGCGCTTTGAGCCATGCGCGCAGCTCGATCTCGAGCGCCTTGCCGTAGTTGTTCTTCGGCAGGCTAGCGACGGAGCGATAGGATTTCGGCCGCTTGAAGCACGCGATGTGATCGCGGCACAGGCGGTCAAGCTCGTCGGCAGCAGCCGTCTTGTCTTTCAACCGCCCAGGCATCGGACGGCTATTTCATCAGTCCCTGTTTCGTCATCCAGGCCTGGACGAGGCCGGCGATCTGGTCGCTGTTGTTGTCCATCATCAGCATATGCGTATTGCCGGTGATGCCCAGCTTCGGCAGGTCGATCCACTCCACCGCCGTGCCGGCTGCGGCCAGCGCGTCGCGCCAGCGCTGCGGCCCGGGGAGAATGCGCACCCACAAATCCTGCGTGTCGAGTTTATCGCCCCAGACGAACAGGTGCGGCACGCCCTTGAGCTTGCTGGCGTCGGCCTGGGCCGGATTGGGCGCGCCGGACGGCTCGATGGCGATCAGCGCCTTCACCTTGTCGGGCGCATTGAGCGCCGCGGTGAATCCGAAATTGCCGCCCTGGCTGTGCACGATGATCACGCAGGGGCAGACACGTTGGACCAGCTCATCGTAAGCCTTCTGCGTCGCCGCATCGTTGGTCGCCCAGCGCGGTACGCCCTGCTTCACGAATTCATCGAACGCCGCGGCCGGAAAGCGCTGGCCGGGATGGGCGACGCGCCGCATCGCATCGACATTCCAGGAATCCTTGGGCCCGATGCGGAACAGCTCCCACGCCTCCTTCTTCGCGCGGAAGAATGGTTCGGTCTTGAAGATTTCCGGATAGCGGGCCCACGAGGCGCGGCCGCGTTCGACGGCATCCGACACATAGACGTTGTGGCCGGCCTGCAGGAAGAACATCTGCCAGCCCGGATGGCCGTCGGGCTTGGTTTCCCAGGTGACGCCGGTGAGGCCGCCGCCATGCCACATCAGCAACGGATAGCGCGCCCGCGGCTGGGCGAGCGCTACGTACTGGACGTACATCTGCTCGACTTCGAATTCGCCGTTGGGATCGGAGCGGAACGGCGCCGCGCCCGGCGTGAACACGATTTCGCGCACCGGCAGTCCGGACAGCACTTGCTGGTGGCCGCCGACGTAAAAACTGCCGACCTCGTGAACGTCGAGGCCGCTAGCGCACGCCGCCAACATGGCACTCAAGGCGAGCGTCAAACCGAGCTTGCCAAACCGCATAATCCCCCTCTTTCGACTGCGCGATGCAAAGTTTCGTCGCGACAGGCTAGACCGCTGCCATCGCCGCGTCACGCATTCATCTTGAGCCAAGCGCGCAGCTCGGTCTTGAGCACCTTGCCGTAGTTGTTCTTCGGCAGGCTAGCGACGAAGCGATAGGATTTCGGCCGCTTGAAGCGCGCGATGCAGTCGAGGCACAGGCGGTCGAGTTCGTCGGCAGCGGCCGTATGGCCGTCGCGCAAGACCACGAACGCGACCACGCTTTCGCCCCATTCGGGATCGGCGGCACCGACCACCGAGGCCTCGGCCACCGCCGGGTGGCGCAGCAGCACTTCTTCGACCTCGCGCGGATAGATGTTGCTGCCGCCGGAGATGATGAGGTCCTTCGAGCGGTCCTTGAGCGTCAGGAAGCCGTCCTCGTCAAAGGTGCCGACATCGCCGGTGTGCAGCCAGCCGCCACGCAGGGTGCGCGTGCTCGCCTCCTCGTCGCGCCAGTAACCTTTCATCACCGAATCCCCGCGCACCAGGATCTCGCCCGGCTCGCCGGCCGGCAGCGTGCGGTCGCCCGCGTCGGCAATACGCACCTCGACCACCGACTGCGCCACGCCGACCGACCCCAATCTCGCGTCGTAGCGCGGATGATCGGTCTCGGCATGGCGCGCGCGCGACAGCGCCGTGATCGTCATCGGGCTTTCGCCCTGGCCGTAAATCTGCACGAATTTCTGGCCGAAGCGCGCCAGCGCCGCCTTGAGGTCCGCGACATACATCGGCCCGCCGCCATAGACGATCGTCTTCAGGTTTGCGGAATCGGCCGTGCCGCTGTCGGGATGATCGACCAATCGCTTTACCATCGTCGGCGCCGCGAACATGGTGACGCCGCGCCAATGTCGCCACAGCGCGAAGATTTCGGCCGGATCGAACTGGCCGCTCTCGGGAATGACCTGGGTCGCGCCCATCGCCACATGCGCCATGATGTAAAGGCCGGAGCCATGCGACATCGGCGCCGCATGGACGATGCTGTCGCCGGCGGCAATCGTGTCGACGTCGACGAAATAGCTGAGCGTCGCCGCCAGCACGTTGCGGTGCGTCAGCATGGCGCCCTTGGGCCGTCCGGTCGTGCCGCTGGTGTAGAACAGCCAGGCAAGATCGTCGGCCTGCGTGTCCGCGACATCCTGCGGTTCGGCGGCGGCGAGCGCCCGATATTCGGCACCGGCGACATCGATGATCCGCGCCGCGGTGCCGGCCTCACGCTGGGCGTTGGCGATGGCATCGAGCAGATTGTCGGTGGCAAGCACGACGCGCGCGCCGCTGTGGTCGAGGATGTAGGCGATCTCCTTCGGATGCAGCTTGGCGTTGACCGGCACGGCGGCGAGGCCGGCGATCCAGCAGCCGTAAAGCGCTTCGACATAGGTCGGGCAGTTCTTCATGATCAGCGCGACGCGGTCGCCCGGCGCCAGGTTCAGCCGCTCGCGCAGGCCGGCCGCCAGTCCAGCGGCGCGGCGCGCCAACTCGCGCCAGGTCGCGCAGGGCGTGTCGCCGCGCGCCAGCGCCGTGCCGTCGGGATAGACCCGCGCCGTACGCAATAAATGCCGAGCCAGATTCACCTGCGTCACCTCCCGTCGCCCAGTTTGGCGACGGAACGTCGCGCTGACAACGTCAACCGCCGACCGGGCCGAGAATGGCGTAGGTGCTGGTGGCGTGGGCGGCGACTGCGTCGCTGCCTTCCGCCGACAGCAGAACCTCGCCGAAGGCGAGCGTCTTGCCGAGGCGAATGACGCGGCCCTCGGCAATCACCGCCGACGCCGTGATCGGCCGCATGAAGCTGATCGTCTGGTTGACCGTGGTCATCGGGCGGAAGCCGCCGGAGGCGGCGGCGATGGCGAACACCATCGTCGTGTCGGCGAGCGTCATCAGCGCCTGACCGCACACCGTGCCGCCGACCCGCGTCAGGCGGTCGCCGAACGGCATACGCAGTTTCGCTCGGTCAGCGCCGACGGATGCGATCGTGAGCCGCAGGTCCTTGACCCACGGCGCGAAGTTTGCATCGAGGATTGCCGCCGCCGAGGCGGCTGTGAACGCGTCCATGTTGCCCCCGCCGCTTGCCAGGGGCCAAGTCTTACATGACGCAACGGAATTGGGGAACGCGAGCGCCGGATGCCGAGTCAGCGTGCGATCGGGCGCATGAGCGTTGCGACGGCGCGTTCGGCGATCGCGCGGCCCATCTGCGTCCCATGCTCGTCGGCGGTGCGGAAATGGATGCCACCCCACACGCGGGCGTTCTCCACTTCCTTCTCCATTTGCGAGAAGCTCCGCCACGTGCGGATAACCCCATTGGGTCCGCCATAGGTCGCGCTGAAGGCGACCTGATCGGTGTTGAATAGAAGCTGCAGCGCCGCCGCCGCTGCTCCCGTATAGATGCAGTGGCCCGACGGATATTCAGGATGCGCCGGGGTATTGAGCAGCGGCTCCCACGCCGGGTCGGGATTTGTCGACGCATTGCGGATCGCCGTCACTGGCCGCCAGTGGTTGACCTTGCGCTTGATTCCCCAGCTCGCGATATACGCGTCCGCACCCGCCATGTTCATGAGCGCGAAAATGCGGGCGTTGTCGACGACGCTGGGGCCGAGCTGCTGCGCTGCGGCGCGAGCGGCAAACTGCCATGGCACGCCGGTATTGATGATCCAAAAGATCGCGGCGGCGGTCTGATCCGCCGTGCGCTCGGTCGAATTGCGCGCGCCCACCCGTCGCACTTCGTCGAGATCGCGCGCGAATGCCTCATTGGTGATCGGCGGCGGGCCCTTGACCTCAAGCCAGGCCAAACTCGGCGCCGTAAATGGAGTCACCTCGCCCCAATGCGGCAATGCCATCGGCGCGCGGGCCGGCGGCGTCGGCTCCCATTGGCCCGGGCCCGGCGCTGAATTGTGTTGCGCACGTCCGTCGGCGCCGTCCTTGCCGCGCGCGGCGACATAGGCCTGCGCGACCTCGCGGCCGAAGGCGAGGCCGCCATCCTTCGACACGCCGTCGGCAATCCGGCCGAGCGTCGCCGCCAGCGCGCCATCGAGCATCGGCATCTGGCTCGGGAAAAGCCAGCCGAGAACATCATGTGCCGCCGCCGCAACGGCCGCGTCCATCGACGCGCCGGCCGGCGGCTTGAACTCGGCGAGATAGTGCGCATAGCGGCGCTCGATCGCGTTCGCCGCGTCGAACATCGACGCATGCACGATCGCTAGGACGCGCGATTCGACAAGCGAGTTTGTCGCGGCGCTGGCATTGACGGCGACCAAATTCCACTCGGTTACGACATCGGCGCGCGCAAGCGGCGGCGACAGCAGCGCAGCGGCCATCGTCAGCGCGACGGAAAGCTTGCGGATATGCACGGTGTTGCCCCCTCGTTCCGGCGCCGTCCGACTGCACGCACGCCATGACCCGAGGATCTATGCGGGCGCTCCCTCGGACGGCCTCGGGCCCAGCATCACAAAAAATAAGTTAGCATGCGCCCGCGCCTACTTGCTATTTGATTTAGCAAGTATTGCATTCGCGCACTATCAAGGCCGCGCCCCGGTGCAGCCGTGCGGGCGGAACGCGCACGGCCGACCCCGTGGGCCGGCCGTGTGCGGAACGGAGTGTTACTTCATCGCCTCTTTGGCCTTCATCACCTCGGCCATGCAGTCGTTCTCCATCTTTCCCTTGGCCTTGTCCTCGGCCATCTTGACGTGCTCGAGGGCCATCTCCTTCTTCTTCGCGTCGGTCACCTTCATGGCCATTTCCTTGGTCATCATGGCGTCCTTGGCGCAGTCGGCATAGGCCGGCGCCGCCAGCAGCCCCGCGATGGCGAAGGCGGCTGCCGCGATTGTGCTCTTGTACATCCTGGCGTCTCCTTGATTGATCGTGAACGATCCGGACGCACCGCCGGCCGGTCGGCGCATTCGGCAACCGGACTGTGGCACGGCAGCGCGGATGCCGTGGCTCACGAGCGAGTGAGAGCGCGTCAACTTCGCGTGAGGAGGAAACGCGCTATTCGGCGGGCTGGGCGGCGCGGACGGTGCCGTGGCGGACCGCCATGATGCTCCAGATCGCCAGCACCAGGAACAGCACCATCGCCCAGATCACGACGATCGACAGATGGAGGTCGAGCAGGGCGCCGAACAGCAGCGCCGCCAGGGCCGAGCCGGTGTCGAGGCCGGAATAGACGAAGCCGAAGACACGGCCGGCCGTGCCCTTCGGCGTCACGCTGCGCACGACCATGTCGCGCGAGGACGAGGTCGTGCCCTGCAGGAATCCCGCGAGCCCGATCGCCATGAAGAACGGCGCCGTCGCGTAGTTGATATAGCCGAGGCTGAGGATCACGCCGGCGGTGGCGAACAGGCCGAAGGCGATCAGGCGGTCATGGCGATCGCTGCGATCGGCCATGATGCCGCCGAACAGGATGCCCGCGGCCGAGCCGAGCAGGTAGACGGTCAGCCCGGTGCTGGCGATGGCGAGCGGCGTGCCGTGCAGGTCGCCGAGGATCACGGGGAAATAGGTCTGCACGCCGGTCAGGGCGGCGGCCATCAGGCTCTGATAGGCGAAGCACAGCAGGATCGTCCGCGACAGCAGCGCCGCCAGCGCGTCCTTGAGCGCGAGCGGCGGTTGCGCCGGCTCGGCGACGGTCGGTCTTGTATCCGCATCGGTGAGGGACGGCTGCGAGAACACGAGAATGGCCATGGCGATGCCGACGGCGCCCACCGTCATGATCGCCACGCGCCAGTTGAACGCCGAGGACAGCAGGACCATCAGGGTCGGCGCCAAGGCCCAGCCGATATTGCCGCCCACCGCATGGACGCTGTAGGCGCGACCGAGCCGACCGCGACTGACCTTGCCAATGATGATCGAGTAATCGGCCGGGTGGAACACGCTATTGCCGATCCCGGCGAGCGCCGCCAACGGCAGCATCATCCAGTAATTCGGCGCCAGGCCGTAAAGCAGCGCGGTGCCGCCGAGCAGCGCTAGGCCGCCGCTGAGCACGACGCGGCCGCCGAAGCGGTCGACCAGGAACCCGGCCGGCATCTGCATCACGCCCGACGTCGCGTAGAAGATCGTCACGATGAGGCCGAGCTCGGTGTAGCCGACGCCGAACGCCTCGCGCAGCAGCGGGAAGATCGGCGGCAGAACGAGCTGATAGAAATGGCTGGTCGAGTGGGCGGCGCCGATGAGGCTGATGACCCGAACATCACGTCCGAGCGTACCGACGGCTGTCGTCATGCATGTCCCTGAAGAATAGGCTGTGCAACGCGAAACCCGGCAATTATACGCCCGGCCGTCGCGCCGCGCCCAGAGCGAATTAAATCAGGATAAACCGTTGTTCTGCGCAATATAATGAACCCACCGCTGCTCCGAAGCGCGAGGTTGCCGCAGTGGATGCCGCCCCGATCATCGAGACCAAGGCCCTGGCGCGCGACTACCGGATCGGCACCCAGACCGTGCGCGCCCTCAGGGGCGTCGACGTGACGATCGCCCGCGGCGAATTCGTCGCCGTGGTCGGGCCGTCCGGCTCGGGCAAGACCACCTTCCTCAACCTGATCGGCTGCCTCGACACGCCGAGCGCCGGCAGCTACCGCCTCGACGAAGCCGACGTCTCCGGCGTGGGCGCCGATACCCTCGCCGCGATCCGCAACCGCAAGATCGGCTTCGTCTTCCAGAGCTACAACCTCGTGCCGCGAACGACGGCGCTCCAGAATGTCGAGCTGCCGCTCGTGTACGCCGGCGTCCGGCAGAAGGAACGGCGGTCACGTGCGCTCGCCGCACTCGACCGCGTCGGCCTCGCCGACCGTGTCGGCCACCTCCCGTCGGAGCTCTCGGGTGGCCAGCAGCAGCGGGTCGCGATCGCGCGGGCGCTGATGGCGTCGCCGAGCCTGCTCCTGTGCGACGAGCCGACCGGGAACCTCGACTCCGCCAGCACCGCCTCCATCCTGCGGCTCTTCGCCGAGCTGGGCGCGGAGGGGTTGACGCTCGTCGTCGTC
>JACQDQ010000285.1 GCA_016201015.1 Pseudomonadota bacterium
AGCTGGGCGCCGAGGCTGCCCGGCAGCCCATAGCCGATCGAGGCGAGGCCGCGGTCGGCGATATAACTGCGGCCGGGGAGCTGCGTGTCATAAAGCAGACCGGTCCAATGCGCGGCGAAGCCGCCGTCGGCCACCAGGATGCCGCCGGGCGGCATCAGGCGCTGCAGCTCGTGGATGAGCCGCCCCATGTTGATCGGCCGCTCGTCGGAGGTGAGCCGCGGCTGCGCCTGGTCGCGCCACGCCGCCAGGCGCTGGGCAAGCTCGCCGAGCCAATCCGCGCGCGCGGCCCGGCGTGTCGCCGCGCCGTCGGCGAGCTCGGCGTCGAGATCGGCAAGGCCCTCGCGCGCATCGCCCCACAGCGCCACCTCGGCGCGCGTCGTGCGGCCGATCTCTTCGGCCAGAATGTCGAGATGGATGAGCGGCGTGCCGGCGGGCATCAGCGCGTAGCGCTTGGTGGCGATCTCGCCCAGCTTGCAGCCGACCACCAGCAGGCAATCGGCGCGCGCGATCATGTCGTTGGCGATGCGCGAATAGCGGCCGAACAGCCCGGCCGACAGCGCGTGCGTGCAGGCGATGGCGCCCTTGCCGCTCATCGTATGCGCCACCGGGATTGCCTGGCTCTCGGCCAGGCGTTGCAGCGCCGCGCAGGCGCCGGAGAGATGGATGCCGCCGCCGGCCAGGATCATCGGCCGCGCCGCGGCAGCGAGCAGCGCGGCGGCACGGCGCAACTCGGCCGCCGCCGGGCGCGCGCGGCGCGCCGGCACCGCCAACGTATCCGCATCGACATGGAAATCCTCGGCGCGGAAATCGTGCTCGCCGTGACACACATCCTCCGGCACGTCGAGCAACACCGGACCGCCGCGACCGGACGTCGCCACCGCGAAGGCACGGCGCACCAGCTCGGGAATGCGCGACGTCTGCTCGACGCGCAGCAGGTCCTTGACCGCCGGGCGCAGGATCTCGGTCTGCCGGCATTCCTGCGTCATGTTCTTCCACGAGTGCGCGCGATGGGTGTCGCCGACGATGGCGATGATCGGCACGCCGGCATTGAGGCTTTCGACCAGTCCGGTCACGAGATTGGTCGCCCCGGGGCCAAGCGTGCCGTCGCACACCCCGGGCCGGTTGGTGACGCGGGCATAGGCGTCGGCGGCGAAGGCGCCGCAGCGCTCGTCGTTGATCAGATGGTGCTTGAGGCCGAGCGCGCGGACCGCCTCGTAGAACGGCAGCAGCTGGAAACCGCCCATGCCGAACATCGGCCCGACTTCGGCCAGCCGCAGCATCTCGGCCAGGGCGCGGCCACCGGTCATGCGGCCGCTCGGCCGGTTGGACGGCGAGGCGGCGTCGTTCATCGAAGCTGCCCCGATCGCGCGATGACCAGCGCCGTGAAGTCCTGCACCCGCATGCCGACGCGCGCGCCGAGCCCGACCGCCACGTCGTTCACATGCGAGGCGATGCCCGTCTCCCAAGTCGAGCAGGCATCGCCGATGCGCGCCGTCTGGCAATCCACCGTCGCCGCCGCGATGCCGCGCGCGGCGAGCGCCGGCAGCCGCGTGACGCCGGCCCCGTCGGCGCCGACGCCGGCGTCGTTGTAGACCGCGGCCAGGGCATCGGCCTTGAGCGCCGTCTCCGGCCGGCCGCCGAGCAGACCGCCATGCGAGCCCGTGACCAGGATGCGGCCGCGATCCTGCGATCCGGCGAGCGCGTTGGAGTCGAGACCCCACACCGCCGGCTCGCCGCTGCCCTCGCGCAGCGGGAAGCGCGCCTCTTCGTACGAAGGTGGTACGCCCGTCGGCGGCGGCGCCGACGTCAGCAACTGCGCCGCCTCGTCGCAACGCAGGCCGGGCCGCACGCCGACAAGCTGGGCCGGCGCATTGGCATGACTGATACGGCCGCGGGCCAGCATGTCGGCGCCGTCGCCGATGCGCGCGCTCATATAGCCAACCACCGCCGCCGCCATGCCGAGGCGCTCGAGATAGGCGAGCGCGGCAATTCCGGCCTGCTCCTTGCCGACGCCGGCATCGTTGAGCACGATTGCGCGCAGGCCGGCCTTGGCCGCGACAAAGGCCGGATAGAGGCCGCCATGCGACCCCGCAACCAGCACGGCGTCGACATGCTGCGCGCCGAGCCTGGTGACGCTGTCGGCGACCATGACCGCCGGCGGACGCGCGGCTGCGACCTCTGCCCCCATCGATGCCCCCGGCTGTGCAACAGACAGTGCGAAGCTGTAGCAGACCCTACTTGCCTTTGTCAGCCACCAGCACCAATCTAGAGCAACTCGGAACGCCGAGACGATAACAACGAAAGGAAACGCCCATGCCGACATTCTGGAGATTGAGCGCCGTTGCTGCCGCGGCCGCCGTCGTCGCAACCGCGTTCGGCGGGGCGGCGATCGCTCAGACCTACAAGCCCGAGTACAAGCTTTCGACCGTCGTCGGCAAGCCGTTCCCATGGGGCATCGCCGGCGAGCGCTGGGGCGATCTGGTGCGCGAACGCACGCAGGGACGGATCAACATCAAGATGTATCCCGGCGCGGCGCTGGTCGGCGGCGACCAGACCCGCGAATTCACCGCGATCCGCCAGGGGGCGATCGACCTTGCCATCGGCTCGACGATCAACTGGTCGCCGCAGGTGAAGGAGCTCAACCTGTTCTCGCTGCCCTTCCTGATGCCCGATTACAAGGCGATCGATGCCCTGACCCAGGGCGAGGTGGGACGCGAGATGTTCAAGATCGTCGAGAGCGGCGAGGTCATCCCGCTGGCCTGGGGCGAGAACGGCTTTCGCGAGGTCACCAACTCCAAGCGGCCGATCGTCTCGCCGGCGGATCTCAAGGGTCTCAAGTTCCGCGTCGTCGGCTCGCCGCTGTTCAACGACACGTTCAGTGCGCTCGGCGCCAACCCGACGCAGATGAGCTGGGCCGACGCCCAGCCCGCGCTGTCGACCGGCGCGGTCGACGGCCAGGAGAACCCGCTGACCATCTTCACGGTCGCCAAGCTGCACAATGTCGGCCAGAAATACGTGACGCTGTGGGGCTATGTCGCCGATCCGCTGATCTTCGTCGCCAACAAGGACGTGTGGAACAGCTGGACGCCGGCCGACCGCGAGATCGTGCGCCAAGCCGCCATCGAGGCGGGCAAGGAGAACGTCGCCGCGGCGCGCAAGGGCATTTCCGGTGGCGACGAGTCGATGATCAAGGAGATCGAGGGGCTGGGCGTCAATGTGACGCGACTC
>JACQDQ010000286.1 GCA_016201015.1 Pseudomonadota bacterium
CGCTGGTCCTCGCGTTGGTCGAAGGCGCCGCCGTCGAAGATCGGCTGTCCCGAGGTGAGCGCGCCGCCGATCGTCGGCACCGGATTGGCCGGATCGAAATCGTAGCTGAGCGGCGCCGCGCCCGGCGCGGGAGATTCCGGCGCGAGATTTCCGTCGCCGTGCAGGTGGTAGGGGACGAAGCGCGTCCCCGGCAGCGGCCAATCATCGCCCTCGATCCACCTGCCGCCATGGTCGAGCCGGCCGTCCTGGTTGCGTCGACCGCTGCCGCCGCCCATTAGAAACAGACGAACGCGCGGCTCGACCTCGGCGCCGTTGGCCTCGCCCTTCATCCAACGGTCGAACCAGCGGCGGCGGAACTCCGGCCAACTCGCCGCGATATTGCCGTCGACGGTGGCGGCCGGACCGAAATCGACGTCACCGGAATAAGTCAGATTGCGGTCGCCATGCGTCCACGGCCCCATGATCAACGTTATCGGCCCACGCTTGCGGCGGCTCAAACCCAGATAGTTTTCCGTCGCCGTGCGGACATAGGCGTCGTACCAACTCGACACCAGCACTGTCGGCACGTCGGAAAATGTGTCGTAGTAGCCGGCCGTATAGATACCGAGCTGCTTCCAATAGTCATCGAAATTGCCATGCGTCCATTGCTCGAACAGATATTGTTCGTATTCCGGCACCCAGCGCACCGGCGAATGCCCGGGGCGCCAAGGGAAGCGCTTGAACCACTCCTTGAGGTCTTCGGCCGCGAACGCGGCGCGCACGACCGGATCGGATTGCGCGAGCGGGCTGCCCTTGGCCTGATTGAACGCCCACGTCACCTGCTTCATCTCGAACGCCCCGCCCTGGCGAATGCCGGACTGATAGGCGTTCGAGAAGCCGCCGGAATCGATCACCATGGCGGCGAGGCCGGGGGGGTTGAGGCAGGCCGGCGCCGCCTGGGTGTGCGCGGCGTAGGACAGCCCCATGGTGCCGACCTTGCCGTTGCACCACGGTTGTTGCATCAACCACGCAATGGTGTCGTAGCCGTCCTGTCCCTCCGACAGGTATTTCGTGAACGTCCCCTCGGACGCGAATCGCCCGCGGCAATCCTGGTAGGCGACGACATAGCCGTGCCGGACGAAATGGGCCGCGATCTCCGACCGCGGCACCGGCGTCGTCACGCCGACGCCGACCTCCGAGCGCGATGCCTCGGCCTTGCCGTAGGGCGTTCGCTCGAGGATCACTGGAAAGCGGCCGCCGATCGGGCGCCCGCCGGCGGCCGGCCGGTAGATATCCGTGGCCAGACGCACGCCGTCGCGTGCCGCAATCATCGCATCCCTGTCCACCCAGATGTCTCCCGCTGCCGCCCGGTCGTTCACGGCGATGTCGCTCATCGAGCAATCCTCGCATTTGCGGCCAACGTCGATTCGTCGCGGCTCGGTACGTAGCCGATCCCCTTGCGCGCCGCCCAATGCAGCACCTGCCAGTAAAGCGGTACGATGGCGGCCGCGTTGAACGCGATGCGGCCCGCCTCTTGCAACGATGCATTGCGCTTCGCGCTATCGAACTCCGTGAGCGCCCGCTTCAGCGCCGCATCGAAGGCGGGATTCGAGTAGCGCGCCCGGTTGAACGCGCCCATGCCGGCGGCGGCGTCGTAGGTGGCGAGAACGTTGTTCAGCGCGATCGCCGAATTGGGCGTCGTCGTGCCGAAGCTGAAGATGAAGGCGCTATATTCGCGCTTGGTTGCCGCCGTCGCATAGACGCTGTAGGGCAGCGCGACCACGCCGTTGAGCTTTATCCCGCCCCGCGCCCACATCTGGCCGATCGCCTGCGCGACGGCAGCGTCCTTCGGCAAGCGATCGTTGGACGAATGCAATGTCAGCCCGAACCCGCCCGGATATCCTGCCTCGACGAGCAGCTTCTTCGCGCCTTCGACGTCCTGCTCCGGCGGCTTCAGCGATGGGTCGAAGCCGCCAACGCCTTCGGGCACCATCTGGCCAGCCGCTTCGCCGGACCCTTCGAGCAGCCGCTCGACGAGCAGGCGGCGGTTGATCAGCTTCGACAACGCCACGCGGACGCGGGCGTCCTTCAAAGGATTAGCCGTCATTGGCTGTCCCTTGGCGTCGGTGACGAACGGGCTCGCGTCGCGGTTGGAATCAAGTGCGACATAGACGAGCCGCGTGGAAGCTATCGAGAAGACATTGGCCTTGCCGCTCTTGGCGATCTCCTTCACATCGCTCGGCGCCACCTGGTCGATGAGATGGACATCGCCGGCGAGCAAGGCGGCCACGCGCGACGCATCTTTGGAAATGAACTTGAACGTCACCTTGTCGAATTCGGGCCTTGGTCCCCAATAGGCGTCATTGCGCGCGAGGACCACGCGCTGGCCCGGACTCCACTCGACGAATTTGTACGGCCCGGTGCCGATCGTCGCCTTGCCGGAGTTGAAATCGTCACTCGTCGCGTTGGCGGCGGCCTTGTGCGAGACGATGAAGACGATGCCGAGGTCTTCGATCAGTTGCGGCGTCGGCGACGGGGTGCGGATGCGCAGCGTCAACGGATCGACGATGGTCATTTCGGCGACCGCACCGACGGCGCCGGTGAACGGCGCCGGGCTGTTGGGAACGTTGCGGGCACGGCGGACCGAAAAGACAACGTCTTCAGCGGTGAAATCGCTGCCGTCGTGGAACTTGACGCCCGGTCGCAACTTGATTTCCCAGGTCGTCGGATCGAGCGTTCGCCAACTGGCCGCCAGCGCCGGATGGATCTGGTTGTCGGCATCGGTCGCCACCAAGCGATCGAAGATATGCTGCGCCGTCATACTGTTGTTGCCGGTGCGCGAGAACAGCGGGTCCATCGACGATTGCTCGCTCGCCCTGCCGATGACGAGATCGGCGGCAGCGGCCGGGCCGCATGGCGCGATCACGGCGAACGCCAAAATTAGCCATCGACAGAGGGCGCTCGCCCAATGCGACAGCCGCACGCTACTCATTGTTGTGTTCCCCTTAATGGCCCAAGATCGATCGGCGGAGACGGCGCGCCGCCGCGCCGCTCAGCCACGATTTGTCGAGACGACGATTGTCTTGTCAAGAGTAGGTGACCCTTCGGAACGCTGCGGCTATCATCGCGCGCAGCCGCAGCTGCGGCGGAAAGAACATGCCTGCCGCCACCTCACCCGCGCTTAGCACGTCGTCGGCGACATCGTCGCAACCCAGCGACACGCTGCGCGGCATCATCCTCATCATCGCAGCCACGTGTCTGTTTCCGGTCTCGGACGCGTTGGCGAAATACCTCATCCGCGACCACAGCGCGGTGCAGATTCTTTGGATACGGCACGCCATGCTGTTCGTCGGCGTCGCGTCCGTCATTTTCGCGAGGAGAAAGCCGGCATTGTTCGCCACGCGACGGCTCGGCCGGCACGCGCTGCGCACGCTGGCGACCGGCGCGGCGGCGCTGTTCATGATGTTCGCCTTGCGATTCATCCCACTCGTCGATTGCACCGCCATCATCTTCGTCGGTCCATTGATGGTCGTGGCGCTATCGGCGCCGATGCTCGGTGAGCGCGTCGGCCCCTATCGCTGGTCGGCCGTCATCGTCGGTTTCGTCGGCATGCTCGTCATCATGCGCCCCGGCCTCGGCGTGATGCATTGGGCTGCGTTCCTTGCCGTCCTCTCCGCGCTCAGCGGCGCGCTTCAGGTTGTCCTCACGCGCCAACTGTCCACGACCGAGCACGTACTTACCACGATGTTCGTCATGTCCGGTCTCAGCCTGACCGTGCTTACGCTGATCGTGCCTTTCCTCTGGACACAATTGACGCTGGCATCCGCCGGCTTGATGGCGCTGGCGGCCGTGGTGTCGACGATCGGCCAGATCGGCATGATCAAGGCGATCGAATATGCGCCGACCTCCACGCTCGCGCCGTTTTCCTACTTTCAAATCACCAGCGCGACGCTGATCGGCTACACCGTATTCGGCGATTTGCCCGATCTCGCGACCGTCGCCGGCGTCGTCATCATCGTTGCCTCCGGCCTGTTCGTTGCCTATCGCGAGCGCAAGCTGGCGCGACATCGCGTACCCGACGCGACTTGACGCCCCATCGGTGATCATGCCTCGATGCCGCAGATGACTCAGACCTTCACGCTGATCCCCGGCCGTATCACGCTGGCCGATCTGCGGCGCCTCGCCGCAGGTGGCATCTCGATCGCGCTCGACCCCGCCGCCTGGAAAGCGGTCGATGCCGCGGCCGCGACAGTCGCGCGCGCCGCGGCGGGCAGTCATGCTGTTTACGGCGTCAACACCGGCTTCGGCCGCCTCGCCAAGCTGCGAATTCCGCCGGCCGACGTCGAAGAGCTGCAGCGCCGTATCGTCCTGTCGCATTGCGTCGGCACCGGCGATCCGCTGCCCGATACGGCCGTGCGCCTCGTCCTCGCACTCAAGATCAACGCACTTGCGTTGGGCTATTCCGGCGTCAGGCAATCACTCATCAATGCGCTGTGCGCGCTTTACAATGCCGACGTTTTGCCGGTCATTCCTGCCAAGGGATCGGTCGGCGCTTCGGGCGATCTCGCCCCGCTCGCGCATCTTTCGGCCGTGCTGTTCGGCACGGGCGAGGCGCGCCACGCCGGCCGAGTTCTGCCGGCGGCCGAGGGGTTGGCGCGCGCCGGTCTCGCCAAGCAGCCGCTCGCCGCGAAAGAAGGGCTGGCCCTGCTCAACGGCACGCAGGTGTCGACCGCACTTGCCGCGCACGGCTTGTTCCAGATCGAGGCGGTCTTCGCCGCCGCGTTGGTCGCCGGCGCCATGTCGGTCGACGCCGCGCTCGGCTCCGACGTGCCGTTCGACCCGCGCATCCACGCGGTGCGCGGCCATCCCGGGCAAATTGATGCCGCCGACGCCCTCGCCGCCTTGCTCAAAGGCAGCCAAATCCGCGCCTCGCATCTCGACTGCGATCGCGTGCAGGATCCGTACAGCCTGCGCTGCCAGCCGCAGGTCATGGGCGCCGCGCTCGATCTTATCCGCTTCGCCGCCGGCACGATCGCGCGCGAAGCGAATGCCGTGTCGGACAACCCACTGGTTTTCGCCGAGTCCGGCGCCATCCTCTCCGGCGGCAACTTTCATGGCGAGCCAATCGCCTTCGCCGCCGATATCCTGGCGCTGGCGGTGGCCGAGATCGGCGCGCTGTCGGAGCGGCGCACCGCCCTGCTCACCGACTCCTCGCTGAGCAGCCTGCCGGCATTTCTTGTTGCCGAACCCGGCCTCAACTCCGGCTTCATGATCGCCCAGGTAACAGCCGCGGCGCTCGCTTCGGAGAACAAGTCGCTCGCCCACCCGGCCAGCGTCGACAGCCTGCCGACCTCCGCCAATCAGGAGGATCACGTCAGCATGGCAACCTTCGCCGCCCGCCGGCTCGGCGATATGTCGCGCAATTCGGCCGACATCGTGGCGATCGAGCTGCTCGCCGCGGCGCAAGGCGTGGACATGCGCAAGCCGCTGACGACGAGCCCGAAGCTGGCGCTGGCGCTCAGGGCGATCCGTGCCGAGGCAGCCTTCCTCGCCCAGGACCGGCCGCTGGCGCCGGATATCGCAGCGATCCGCGCGCTGATCGAAAGCGGCTGGTTCCGCGACGCGGCGAATGTCGAGTTGCCATCGGCCTAGCCGGCGCGGCGCGCTGCGAATTGTCTCGGTACGAATTGTCTCGCGACAAGGTTCGCATTGACTGCGCCGCTGGACGCGACCAGCATGTTTGCGTCCAAAAACATGGAGAAAGACCGTGCGGTTCGCGTCTTTCCTGCGGCGTTGTGGCGGTCGCGTATTGGGCGCGCTGCTCGTGGCGATCATCGCGCTACCGCCTTCCCCGGCCGGCACACAGACCAAGACCCGTCTCGTCGTCTACAGCACGCTCGAGGCGGACCATATCGGCAAGTACAAGCAGGCCTTCGAGGCCGACAACCCGGATATCGAGCTTGCGCTCGTGCGCGATTCGACCGGGATCATCACCTCGCGGTTGCTGGCCGAGAAAGACAACCCACGCGGCGACGCGATCTGGGGCCTGGCGGTTACCAGCATGATCCTGCTTGACGAGGTCAATGTGCTGGCGCCCTACGCGCCGAGGAATTTAGCCGAGATCAAGCCGAACTTCCGCGATCCGCAAACCCCGCCGCGCTGGATCGGCATCGACGCCTGGGTCGGCGCGCTGTGCTACAATACGGTCGAGGCGGCGAAGCTCAAGCTGCCCAAGCCCGCGTCGTGGATGGACCTGCTCGATCCGGTCTACAAGGGCCGCATCGTCATGCCCAACCCGGCTTCGTCCGGCACCGGTTTCTTCCATGTGTCGATGTGGCTGCAAAGCTTCGGCGAGGACGCCGGATGGCGCTACATGGACCGCCTCAACGACAACATCGCCGTCTATGTCCATTCCGGATCGAAGCCGTGCAAGATGGCGGCCTCCGGCGAATTTCCCATCGGCATCGCCGCGGACAATGCCGGCGCGGTGGCAGCACAGCAGGGCGCGCCGATCGAGACGCTGCTCATGCGCGAAGGCGGTGGCTGGGACATGGATGCGGCGGCGATCATCCGCGGCACGCACAATCTGGCGGCGTCGCAGCGCCTCGCCGACTGGGCGGCCAGCCGCAAGGCCAACGAGCTTTATGCGACGATCCTGCCGCTCGTCGCCATTTCCGGCATCCGCTCGCCGATCCCGCATTATACGGCCGGCGTCGAAGAGGCGATGGCCAAGAACGACCTGCGCTGGGCCTCGGCCAATCGCGCGCGCATCCTCGGAGAGTGGCAGAAGCGCTACGACGCGAAGTCCGAGCCGAAGTGACGCCGGGCGGGCAGTTCGTCATTCCCGCATCTCCGACATAGCAGCTTTGCGACATCGACATGGCCGTTTGCCGCGATTCACCGGCAACATTAACCGTCTGTCGCATAGCCTGGTTTCATGTCTGCTATCCCCCTCCCCGCAAGGCTGACCGACAACGCACGTCGCGGCATCATCTATATGATCGCCACGATCTTCATTTTCGCCATCATCAACCTGTTCGTGAAGAGCTTGCTCGCGGTCTATCCGGTGACCGAAGTTGCGCTGTTCCGCGCGATTTTCTCGACGATTCCATTGGCCGTTCTGCTGGCCGCGAATGGCGGTCTGGCGGCGATTCGCACCAAGCGTCTCGCCGATCACGGCCTGCGTGCGGCGGTGCAATTTGCCGGCTTGTTGTGCGCATTCATGGCGCTGGCGCATATGCCGCTGGCCGATTACACGGCCATCTCGTTCTCGACGCCGCTGTTCGTCACGGCTTTGTCGGTTCCCTTTCTCGGCGAGCGCGTCGGCATATACCGTTGGAGCGCGGTCCTCGTCGGCTTCATCGGCGTGCTGATCATGGCCCAGCCCAACGGCGAGTTCCTGCGCGAAGGCGTCGTCTTTGCGATTGCCAACGCCATGCTCAACGCCGGGACGACGATCGCGCTGCGGCGCATGACGGCGACCGAATCGAGCACGACGCTGGTGTTCTATCAGATCACCTTCACCATCGTTTTCGCCTTGGCGTGCCTGCCGTTTGCTTGGGTGACGCCGAGCTGGATCGACCTTTGCAGCCTTGCGGCCATCGGCCTGGGTTCGGGTGTCGGGCAATATTGGTGGACCCAGGCCTATCGCTACGCACCGGCGGCCGTGGCGGCTCCTTTCACCTACACGTCGATGATCTGGGCGATGCTGTTCGGTTATCTCGTCTGGGGCGACCTACCCACGTTGAGCCTGGTTATCGGTGCCGTGATCGTCACGGCAAGCGGCCTGTACATCCTCTACCGCGAGGTTCGGCGGCAGGTGCCAAAGAGCGCCATGGAGACGGCTGGCGAGTAAATTTCCGGGTCCGATTGTCGAAATTCCTTACACCCTCTCCACATATCTCGATTTCCTTATATCACGTTGAGCGGATTGCGGATTCCTATCGCCGCGTGCGCAAATGGTTTAATTGCTAGTGCAATTAGGTCCGAATCGTCGCCCGCCGTTACACTTTCGGAGTCGCAGAGGCGACGCATAACCTGCTCAAATATATTATAATCTTGGAACAGCCCCAGTTCTCCTCGGAATGCCATCGTCGGCGCTCGCAAAAACTGTCGGCCCCCTTTACAGATCGTCTTCGGAAATCTGAGGTTTGGTTGAAGGTAGTGAATTAAGCTATTGAAATAACTATGATATACTCGAAATGGCATAAACATTGCTTCTTTGTCATCGAATTGGTGGTGGCGCGTGAGCAAAGATGAAGAGGGAGCCGCGCGGCGCCTGACCAAGTAAAGCAAAGAGGCATGGTGCTATGAATTTTACCAAATCCCTCCTCGCGGCCGCCGCGGCGGCTGTCATCGGCCTTTCGGCGGCGACGCCGGCCAAGGCACTCACCACGTGGGATTTCAGCACGGGGTCGATCTTCACGATCAATTCGGCGTCGAGCTTCAACTTCAACTCTGGCGGCATCAATTTGACCGCCACCGGCGGCACGTTCGCCGGCAACCTGACGTTCACGCCGGGAACCCTGCTGCAGGCCTTTACCGGCCTTGGCGTGTGCTCCCCCGGCGACGGTTTCATTGAGTGCCCACAGGTCGACAGCATCGGCCCGGACGAGTACATGCGCCTCGAGCTGCCGACGTCGAACTGGCTGCCGGTGGAGCTGGTCGTCGACTTTGTCTCGGAGCTGCTGGTCAGCGGCGACGATATCATCGTCGCTGGGGCTCAGGATGCAGCGCCTGCCAGCGCCGGAGATCTGGACATCCTCCTCGAAGGCAAGATCATGGACATCGGCACCTCGCTGGGCGGGTTGCGCTACGGCCTCGACCTGAGCTCGGGCAGCATCGGCTACAAATACATCTTCCTGTTCAACGACAGCGACAACAACGACGGCTACTCGGTGCGCTCCTTCACCGGACAGCTGGAGCAGGCGGTCCCGGAGCCGAACGGCCTCGCGACGTTCGGCCTGGCGGCCACGCTCTTCGCCCTCGCCGTTCGGCGTCACTGCGCGCGTACCGCCTAGTCACCCGAATAGGCTCAATCAAGCGAACGGCGGCCGATCGGCCGCCGTTTTCGTTTTCGGCGACACCGTCCGGCCTGACCGCTGAAAACCCGCGACTCGGCGGCCATGCCGGCGCCGCCGACTCGGGGAACGC
>JACQDQ010000078.1 GCA_016201015.1 Pseudomonadota bacterium
GCTCGGGCTGACGATCCCGCCCTCGCTCCTCATCCGCGCCGACGAGGTGATCGAATGAGGCGCAGAGATTTCATCGCCGGGGTCGGCTCAGCCGCAGCGGCGTGGCCATCAGCCGCCCGCGCACAGCAACCGGCGATGCCGGTGATCGGGTTTCTCAGCAGCGGGTCGCCCGACAACTACGAAGACCGCGTGGCCGCTTTCCGCCAGGGATTGAGGGAAACCGGCTATATCGTCGGCCAAAATGCGGCGATCGAATTCCGCTGGGCCAGAGATCAGTTCGACCACTTGCCGATGCTGGCGGCCGAGCTGGTTGGACGTCGCGTGGACGTGATCGCCGCAACCGGCGGCAACGCCCCGGCCCTGGCGGCCAAGGCGGCGACGACGACTATTCCAATCGTCTTTACCGGCGGCGGCGATCCGGTCAGGCTTGGCCTCGTCTCAAGCCTGAGCCGGCCAGGTGGAAACGCAACCGGCATCACGAATATCGGCGCCTCGCTGACTACGAAGCGACTGGAGCTGCTGCGCGAGCTTGTGCCGACTGCTGCTGTGATCGCCTACCTCGATAATCCAAACAATCCGAATGCTCAAGCCGACATAGAAGACATGCAAGCGGCGGCGCGCGCCATGGGGCTGCAAATTCGTGTCGTTAGCGCCAGCAGCGAGCAGGAATTCGATTCCGTTTTTGCAACCATTGTTGGCGAGCGGACAGGTGCTCTCCTGGTTAGCTCAAACCCGGTCTTCACCAGCCGTCGCCAGCAGCTCATCGCGCTGGCTGCACGCCATTCGGTGGCTGCGAGCTATGCGTTTCGCGAGTTCACCAAGGCGGGTGGCCTGATGAGCTACGGTGCCAATCTGGAAGATATCTATCGTCTGGCCGGCGTCTATGTCGGACGAATTCTGAAGGGGGCCAAGCCGGCCGATCTGCCTGTGCAGCTACCCACTAAGTTCGAACTGGTGATCAACCTGAAGACTGCCAGGGTACTGGGCCTGACGATCCCGCCGTCGCTGCTCGCCCGCGCCGACGAGGTGATCGAATGATTTCGCGACGTGAAATTGTGGTCGCGCTCGGCGGCGTCGCAGCGGCATGGCCGCTCAAGCTTCGCGCGCAACAGACAGCGATGCCGGTGATCGGTTTCCTCGGTAGCGCGTCGCCTGGCTCATTCACCATGCCCTTGGCCGCGTTCCGTCAGGGCTTGGATGAGACCGGGTACGTCGAAGGCCGGAATGTGGCGATCGAATACCGCTGGGCGGAAGGTCAGTACGATCGGTTGCCGGTGCTGGCCGCCGAGCTGGTCCGCCATCCGGCGGCGGTGATCGTCGCCAGCGGCGGCAATACTTCAGCCGACGCTGCAAGGGCAGCGACCGCAACGGTACCGATCGTCTTCACGGCCATTTCCGACCCGGTCAAGATCGGTCTGGTTGCCAGCCTCAACCGGCCGGGCGGCAACGTGACCGGGATTGCTGCGCTCACCGGCGAACTCGACGCGAAGCGGCTGGAGCTGCTGCACGAGCTAGTGCCAAAAACCGGCCCGATCGGCGCGGTCGTAAACCCGACCAATGCCTATGTCAAAATCTCAACGATAAGGGACGTACAAGCCGCCGCTCAGGCCGTCGGACGGCAACTCATTGTCCTCGAAGTCAGCGCCGAGCGCGACCTCGACGCGGCCTTCGCGACGCTCGTCGAGCGGCGGGCCGGCGCGCTCGTGGTGACTGCGGACGCGTTATTTACCAGCTGGCGCGAGCAGTTCGTGGCGCTGGCGGCGCGCCATGCGATGCCCGCGATTTACCAGTGGCGCGAATTCGCGGCGGCGGGCGGCCTGATGAGTTACGGAACAAGCCTTCCGGACGCCTATCGCCAGGCCGGAATCTATGTTAGCTGGTGATCAACCTCAAGACCGCCGCGGCGTTGGGGCTGACAATCCCGCAGTCGTTCCTGCTGCGCGCCGACGAGGTGATCGAATGAGGCGAAGGGAGTTCATTGCAGGGATTGGCGCGGCGGGCTTGGCCGCCGGACGAAGTTTGGCGCAGACGCCGCCCCCGCGCGTGCCGCGCGTCGCGATTCTGACACCTGCATCGAGCGAGTCCCGTGCGGTGTTCCAAGCCTTCCGCGCGCGCTTGCGGGATCTTGGCTACGTCGACGGCCGCAACCTGGAGATCAGGTTCCATTCGTCCGGTGGCGCCGGCTATTCGGCTGAAGGCGCGGATCGCTTGGCGTCGCTCGCGCGCGCGATTGCTGCCGCCGGCGCCGACGTCGTGCTCGCCGACGGCCGGCCGGCGACGCAGGCCATGCTCGCCGCAAGCCGCACGATCCCGATCGTCGGCATCACCGGCGCCGATCCGACGCTTCTCGACCTCGCAACAAGCCTCGCGCGCCCGGGCGGCAACGTCACGGGGATCACCTTCTTCACCGTGGAGGTTGGAGCCAAGCAGCTCGAGATCCTGCGCGAGATCGCGCCAGCCATGCGCCGGGCCGGCATCGTCTCCGCCAACGCCCCGTTCGACCGAGCGATCCGCGCCGTGACCGAGGCCGGGGCAGCGCTCGGCATCGACACGCGGCACATCCAGGTCGACACGCCGCAGGCGATCGCGAGCGCGCTCGCGCCGGCGGCACTGACCGATGTCGAGGGGCTGGTCGTGCTGTCCAATGCCGTGCTCGCCGCCGCGCCGAACACCGTCGTCACGCCGATCAACCTGGCGCGCAAGCCGGCGGTCTATCATGAGCGCGACTTCGTCGATGCCGGGGGCCTCGCATGCTACGGCGTGAACTTCGCCGACGTGTTCCGCCGGCTCGCGGACTATGTCGATCGAGTGCTGCGCGGCGGGAACCCGGCCGAGATGCCGATCGAGCGGCCGACCATCTTCGAGTTGGTGATCAACCTCAAGACGGCGCGGACGCTTGGCTTGCAGATTCCGCCGACGCTCTTGGCCCGCGCCGACGAGGTGATCGAATGAACGACCGGGCGCGCGAAATCGTCGCGACGCCGGCGGCCACCGGACCGCCGAAGATGCGCGGCCGGCTGTTCCGCAAATATGTCGCGCTGTTCGTCGCCGTGGTGTGCACGGCGCTGCTCGCCAACGGCTTGTTCGAGGTGTGGTTCTCCTACCAGGAGCACAAGGCCGCGCTGATCCGCATTCAGCGCGAACAGGCCGAGGCGGCGGCGACCAAGATCGGCCAGTTCGTCAAGGAGATCGAGGGCCAGATCGGCTGGACCACGCAGTTGCCGTGGTCGGCGGGCGCGCTGGAGCAGCGCCGCTTCGACGCGCTGCGCCTGCTGCGCCAGGTGCCGGCAATCACCGAGCTGGCGCAGCTCGATGCCCAGGGCCGCGAGCAGCTCCGCGTGTCGCGGCTGGCCCTGGACGTGGTCGGCAGCCTGCTCGACCTGTCGAAGGAGCCAAAATTCGCCGAAGCCGCCGCCCGCAAGATCTATTACGGGTCGGTCTAGTTCCGCCGCGATTCCGCGCCCTATAGGACGCTGGCGCTGGCCGGAACCCGCCGCGACGCCCACACGCGCCGATCGCGCCGCTGGGCTGGCTCGTCTTCGTCGAGCTGCCGGTCGACGAGGCCTATGCCCCGCTCTATGCCTCGCTCGAACGCTCGGGCGCGCTGCTCCTGGCCGGCCTCGTCCTGGCGTTTCTGGCGGGCTTGCTGCTCGCCCGCAGGATGGTGGTGCCGATCCAGGCCCTGCGCGCCGGCGCGGCGCGGATCGGCAGCGGCGATCTCGGCCAGCGCATCGCGATCAAGACCGGCGACGAGCTGGAGGCGCTGGCCGACCAGTTCAACGACATGGCCGGGCGGCTGCAGGAATCATACTCGACCTTGGAACAGAAGGTCGAATCGCGCACCCAGGAGCTGAGCGAGTCGCTAACGCAGCAGACGGCGACGGCCGACGTGCTCAAGGTCATCAGCCGCTCGACCTTCGACCTCCAACCCGTGCTCGACGCGCTGGTCGAATCCGCCGCCCGGCTATGCGCAGCCGACCATGCGATGGTCTTCCGCCGCGACGGCGAGGTCTACCGCTCGGCCGCCAACTACGGCTTTTCGCCCGAATACAAGGAATTCATAGAGCGCCAATCGATTGCGCCGGGACGAACGACGCTCGTCGGGCGGACCGCGCTTGAGGGCAGGACAGTTCACCTGCCGGATTGCCTGGCCGATCCGGAATACGCTTGGCATGAATCCCAGAAGCTCGGCGGTTTTCGCACCATGCTCGGCGTTCCGCTGCTGCGCGAGGGCGTCCCGATCGGCGTGATCGCGCTGACGCGCCCGACGCCACAGCCTTTCACGGCCAAGCAGATCGAGCTGGTGACGACGTTCGCCGACCAAGCCGTGATCGCCATCGAGAACGTGCGCCTGTTCGACGAAGTGCAGGCACGCACGCGCGAGCTTTCCGAATCGTTGGAGCAGCAGACCGCGACCTCCGAGGTTCTCCGCGTCATCAGCAATTCGCTGACCGACACCCAGCCGGTGTTCGAAGCCATCGTGCAAAGCGGGCTGAAATTGTTTTCCGATGCCGCCATCAGCATCGCGGTCCCCGAGGGCGAAATGGTCAAGGCAGTCGCGGTCGCCGAACCGGATGCGATCCGCGCCGAAGCCTGGCGTCGCCGCTTCCCGTTTCCGCTTACGCGCGAGTACATGCACAGTGTCGCCATCCTTGATCGGCGTGTCGTTGACATTCCCGATGTCCAGGACGCGCCTGAGGGCTTTGCTGTCGGCAGCCGGAATTTCCTGGAGAGCGGGTACCGGGCAGTGACGATGATGCCCATGATGCGCGGCGACATCGCGATCGGAGTCTTGAGTGTCGTACGAGTGGCGCCCGGGCCGCTCTCGGAGAAACAGCGAGCCATCCTGAAGACCTTCGCCGACCAGGCGGTGATCGCCATCGAGAACGTGCGCCTGTTCGACGAGGTGCGGGCACGCACGCGCGAACTTTCCGAATCGTTGGAGCAGCAGACCGCGACCTCCGAGGTTCTCCGCGTCATCAGCAGCTCGCCCGGCGATCTCGAGCCCGTGTTCCAAGCTATGTTGGCGAACGCAACGCGGATCTGCGAGGCCAAGTTCGGCTACATGTGCCGATATGAGGATGGCGCCTTTCACATCGTGGCCCAGATCGACGTGGCGCCGGCGTTCATGGGGTACATGGAGAGCACGGCGCTCCGCCCCCACCCGGCGACCGCCCTTGGCCAGGTCCGGCAGACCAAGCAGACGGTACACATCGTCGACATCGCAGCGGGGCCGGCTTACCTCGAACGCGATCCACTGAGCGTCGCCGCCGTTGAACGCGGCGGCGTTCGGACGGTTCTCGCCGTACCCATGCTCAAGGAGAACGAGTTGATCGGTGCGATCATAATTTTCCGCCAAGAGGTCCGCCCGTTCAGCGACAAGCACATCGAGCTGGTCACGAGCTTCGCCAACCAAGCGGTCATCGCCATCGAGAATGTCCGCCTGTTGAACGAGCTACGCGCGCGTACGACGGATCTCGCGCGCTCGGTCGAGGAGCTTCGGGCGCTCGGCGAGGTCAGCCGGGCGGTGAACTCGACGATCGACCTGCAGACCGTGCTGACCACCATCGTCGCCAAGGCCGTCCAGCTTTCCAGCACCGAGGCGGGCGCCATCTACGTCTTCAGCAAGATGCGCCAGGAATTCCGATTGCGCGCCACGCACGGCATGGACGAGGCGATGATCGCGGCGATCAAAGACCAGCGTATCGGCGCCGGCGAGAGCGTGATCGGCAAAGCGGCGGAGCGCCGCGAGCCGGTGCAAGTCCCCGATCTGCGCGATCAGCCGCTCTCCCCGGTCAACGAAATCATCGTGCGTGCGGGCTACCGCGGACTTCTGGTCGTGCCCTTGCTGCGGCCAAACCGGATCGTCGGCGCGCTGGTGGTTCGGCGTCGGGAGCCCGGACTGTTTGCCGCATCGACGGTCGACCTGCTTCAGACCTTCGCCGCGCAGTCGGTGCTGGCGATCCAGAATGCCCGGCTGTTCCGCGAGATCGAGGACAAGAGCCAGCAGCTCGTCATCGCCAGCCAGCACAAGTCGCAATTCCTCGCCAATATGAGCCACGAGCTGCGCACGCCGCTCAACGCCGTGCTGGGCTACACCGAGCTCATCCTCGACGGCATCTACGGCGCCGCGCACGAAAAGATCGACGCGGTGCTGAAGCGCGTTCACGCCAGCGGCAAGCATCTGCTCGGCCTCATCAACGAAGTTCTCGATCTGTCGAAGATCGAGGCCGGACAGCTCACCTTGTCGCTCAGCGAATATTCGCTGGCAGAAGTGGTGCAGAACGTGGCGAATGGGTTGGAGTCGCTGGCCGCGGAAAAACGGCTGACGCTCGCGGTCAAGCTTCCGGACAAGCTGCCGCTCGCCCACGGCGACGAGCGGCGCATCACGCAAGTGCTGCTGAATCTCGTCGGCAACGCGATAAAGTTTACCGATAGCGGCGAAGTCGCGATATCCGCGGTCAGCGCCGACGGCGCGTTCGAAGTGGTCGTCGCCGACACCGGTCCGGGCATCGCGGCCGAGGAACAAGGCAAGATCTTCGAGGAATTCCACCAGGTCGACAATACGAGCACGCGCAAGAAGGGCGGCACCGGCCTCGGTCTCGCCATCGCCAAGCGGATCATCGAGCTGCATGGCGGCCGCATTTGGGTGGAGTCAAAGGTCGGCGTCGGCTCGCAATTTCACCTGACGCTGCCAATTCATGTCGAGAAACAGGTGGCCGCATGAGCAAGCGTATTCTGGTCGTCGAAGATACCGAGGACAATCGGCAGATCATCCGCGATCTACTGACCAGCGTCGGCTACGACCTGGTCGAGGCAGTCAATGGCGAGGAGGGCGTGGCGATGGCCGCGCAGCATCGTCCCGACCTCATCTTGATGGACATCCAGCTGCCGATCATCGACGGCTATGAGGCGACGCGGCGGATCAAGGCCGATCCCCTGCTCAAGCACATACCGATCATCGCCGTGACGTCGTACGCGCTGAGCGGAGACGAGGAGAAGGCGCGCGCCGCCGGCTGCGACGGCTATGTCGCCAAGCCGTTCAGCCCGCGGCAGTTGCTGGCGAAAATCCGGCAGTTTCTGCCGGATTGAAAAGGGGGAGACGTGCGCTCGCCACCGCTGATTCTCGTCGTCGACGATAACGCCTCGAACCGCGACATCCTGGAAACGCGGCTCAGGGCGCACGGCTACGAGGTCTGCAGCGCCGCTGACGGCGAGGAGGGACTCGCGGCGGCGCGCGAGCGCCGTCCCGATCTGATCCTGCTCGACATCATGATGCCGAAGATCGACGGCGTGGAGGTGTGCCGCCGCTTGAAGGCGGATGCGACGCTGCCGTTCATGCCCATTATCATGATCACGGCGAAGTCCGATTCGAAGGACATCGTCGCGGCGCTCGACGCCGGCGGCGACGAATATCTGACGAAGCCGATCGATCAGGCCGCGCTGATCGCCCGCGTCAAGTCGATCCTGCGCGTCAAGGCGTTGCATGACAAGACCGAGGAGCAGGCGGCGCAGCTTGGCGAATGGAACCGGACGCTGGAGGCGCGGGTCGCCGGCCAGATCAAGGAGCTGGAGAAAGTGGGCGAGCTCAGGCGCTTTCTCGCCCCGCAAGTCGCCGATGCGATCCTGACGGCCGGCAACGAACGCATTCTCGAAAGCCATCGGCGGGACATCACGGTCCTCTTCTGCGACCTGCGGGGGTTCACCGCGTTCACCGAGACCGCCGAGCCGGAGGAGGTGATGGCCGTGCTGCGCGACTTCCATACAGCGATGGGCGGCCTCATTCACGAGTTCGAAGGCACGCTCGATCGCTTCGTCGGCGACGGCCTGATGGTGCTGTTCAACGATCCGCTGCCGTGCCCGGAGCCGGCGGCGCGCGCGGTGCGCCTGGCCGTGGCGATGCGCGAACGCGTCCGCGCGTTGTCGAGCGATTGGCGGCGGCAGGGGCATCAGCTCGATTTCGGCGTCGGCGTCGCCCAGGGCTATGCAACGCTCGGCCGGATCGGATTTGAAGGCCGCTTCGATTACAGCGCGATCGGTACGGTGCCGAACCTGGCATCGCGGCTGTGCGATGAAGCCAAGGGCGGCCAAATCCTCATCAGCCAGCGGGTGCATGCCGCGGTCGAGGAGGTGATCGAGGGCGAGCCGATCGGCGAATTGCCGTTGAAAGGGTTCCTGCGCCCGGTCGCCGCCTACAACGTGCGCGGACTCAAAGGATAAACCGGCCGCGCCGGACCGGCACGGCGCCGCCGAGCGGTCGGCATCACTATCCGAGAAATCGATTCTGCTGGACATCTGGATGTCGATTTCAGATGTTGGGTCCGAAGGCCGAACGCCGCGAGGGCGGCGCGGCCCGCGGCGGCGGCTGGTTCCCGATGGTCAAGCGTCTGAATGTCTCGCTGCGCGGCCTGCGCTACGTCGCTGCCGCGGCCGAGCGCGGCAGCGTGACGGCGGCGGCGCGCTCGCTCAACGTCGCACAGTCTGCGGTTTCGACCGCCATCGCCCAGGTCGAGGAGGAGTTCGGCGTCCAGGTGTTCGTGCGCCACCACGCACGCGGGGTGACGCTGACGCCGGCCGGCGCGCGCTTCCTGGTCGAGGCACGCGCCTTGCTGGCGCATGCCGGCGAATTCGCCGCCAGCGCCGGCAGCCTCGGCGATGCCTTGCGCGGCGATCTGGCGATCGGCTGCTTTGTCACCTTGGGGCCATTCTTTCTCGCCGGCCTGCTGGCCGAATTCGGGCCGCGTTACCCGGGGATCGCCGTCGAATTCCACGAAGGCAATCAGGAGGAGATCCTCGCCGGGATCCGCAACGGGCGGTGGGAGATCGCGCTCACCTACGATCTCGGCCTGCCGCAGGAAATCGAGGCCGAAACGCTGGCGCGCTCGCCGCCGCACGTGCTGCTGCCGAAGGCGCACCGGCTGGCCCGGCGCCGCGAGGTGGCGCTCAACGAGCTGGCGAGCGAGCCGCTGGTGCTGCTCGACCTGCCGCACAGCCGCAACTACTTCATGTCGCTGTTCGCCCGCGCCGGCGTGCAGCCGCAGATCCGTTTCCGCACGACATCGTTCGAGATGGTCCGCAGCCTGGTCGGCAACGGCCAGGGCTATGCGGTGCTCAACATGGTGCCGCGCACCGGCACGACGTATGACGGCAAGATGGTGCGGCCGGTGCCGATCGCCGCGCCGGCGGCGGCGCTGCCGATCGTCTGCATCCGCCTGAAGCAGGTGACGCCGCGCCGCGCCGCCACCGCCTTCGTCGAATTCGCGCGCGGCTATTTCACCACCCATGCCCGGCGCCTCGGCCCGGACGCCCGCTAGACCGAGCCCGCGATTCGCGCATCAGCAGAGGGGGTAGAGCACCGCTGCTACTTCGCAGTTTGGCCCAAAGCAAACATTCAACCCCGGGCTCTCCGGCGAGCCTCGACTACGACCGCCTGCGCGGGACCGCGGTACGGGTCCGCGCCGCCGAGCTTCGTCAGAGCAGCGGTCGCCTTCTCCACCACCTCGTCGAGCGAGATGCCGCGCTTTTCCAGGAGGAGCGAGCGCGGGGTACCGCGAATCTGGCCGACGGCCAAAGTGCGTGCGCTGACGCGGTCGAGTTGGAGCCATTTTTTCTCGATCTTCACTTCCCCAAAATGTGCCTCCGCAAGCAGTTTCCGCAGCAGCGCAGGGTCGTGCATCTCGAAGGGAGTCGTGAATCGCATTTCCTCGTCACCAGGGAAGAGGCGCTCGAAGACTTCCGCAAGCGCCGCGGAATGCGGATTCTCTTCGATGCGGTCCCAGACGTTGAACAGAACGATCCCTCCTTCCTTGAGCACGCGGTGAGCCTCACTGAACGCCGCCCGCCTGTCGGGCATGAACATGACACCAAAGGCACAGACCACGGCGCCGAACTCGCCGTCGCCGAAAGGCAGATTGACCGCGTCAGCCTCGCGCCACTCGATGCCTTTGCAGTCGCTCAGTTTGGCGCGTGCGTAATCCAGCATCGACTTGCTGAGGTCGGTGGCGACCAGCCGAACAGCGGGATCGAGCCGCTCGCGCGCCCGCCGGGTCACCTGGCCGGTGCCGCAGGCGATCTCCAGGACGTCGCCCGGCGGCTTGGCCGGGAGCCGTTGCGCCAAGTCCACCGCAAAAGCGTCTAACCAGGCAGGACCCAGGCAACTGTCGTAGTACTCGGGAATGGAACCGCTGAAGCTTGCCGTCACGTCGAC
>JACQDQ010000244.1 GCA_016201015.1 Pseudomonadota bacterium
ATCTATGTGACGGAGCGATGCGTCTTCCGGCTGGCGAATGGCGGCCTGGAGCTGGCGGAGATCGCCCCGGGAGTCGATCTCCGCCGTGATATTCTGGACTTGCTGCCATTCGTGCCCGGTATTCGGGAATTGCGCGAGATGGATCCGGCGATCTTCCGGCCGGAGCCGCTGCAGCTGCGCGAGCGCATGCTCGACATCCATATCGAGGATCGGTTGAGTTACGATGCCGCGTCAAACACGATCTTCATGAACTATGCCGGTATGCGGGTCCGCACCGAAGGCGAACTCGAGCGGATCAAGGAGGCCGTCGAGGCTGTCCTGAAGCCACTCGGCAAGCGCGTCTATTCCATTGTCAATTACGACCGGTTCGAGGCCGATGCCGAGATCATGGACAAATATCTCGACCTCGTGCGCTATGTCGAAGAGAACTACTACATCAAGGTGTCGCGCTACACGACGAGCGGATTCATGCGGCTGAAACTCGGCAAGGAGCTGGAGAAGCGGCGCGTCTCGTCGCATGTCTTCGAGAGCCGGCAAGAGGCGCGGCGCAATCTGGACCGGGGCTGATCGCCGCACCTCGTAACGCCGCGGCGACGTGGATGTAGCTGTGCGGCAGGCCTCCGGCCATTCTGTCGCCCAGCATGATCGCGGGGACAATTGCCAGCATCAGGCCGCAGGTTGTCCCCAGCGTCGCCGGCACGAGCTGAGCGAAGCGCGCGGCAAGCGCCACCGTCGCGATCTGCGCCTTGCCGCCGAACTCGGCGAGCATTACCGCACCGGCGGAAGACAGGAAGGAGCCCATTGGGAACGCTTGTAGGGGGCGGACGAGGGGACCAAGGGCGCGAAGACCGCCGCCTGACCCCCGGACGCGAATATTTCGACGCCGAAGCGCCGCAGCCTCAATGCGCGAGCCAGAGATCGGCGAGGTCCTGACCGACGAACGCGCTCGGGGTCATGCGGAAGCCGCCGAGGTCGGCGGCGACCGTGACGATCCGTTTGGCCCAGTAGAACGGCACCGTGTATGCCTCGGCCAGCAGGTGCGCTTCGAGTTCGTGCACGATGCGCGTGCGCTCCGCGACGTCCAGCGTACGCGCCTGCCGATCGTAGAGTTCGTCAATTTTGTGGTCGATCGCGCGCGAGATGTTGCTGGGATTGCGATCGAACGACAGGAACTGTTGGAACTGCAGCGACGGCTCGTCGACATAGTCCTGGATGGCGTCGATCACCACGTCAAAGCTACCGCCGGCGCGCGAGCCGAAGAAGCGCTGGTTCTCGAGCTGCTCGTGATTGACGGTGACGCCGATCTGCCGCCACTGATCGACCAGGAAGACGCCGAGCGGCGTATAGACCGGCCGATTTGTGAAGGTCAGGGACAGGTTCGATTGGCCAGCCTCGGCCAGGCGCCGCCGCGCTTCGGCGCGGTTAGCGGCCATGTCCGGGCGGAAGCCTGGCAGCTTCTCGATCTCCCGCCGCGACTGGGCGTAGATGGAGCCCGGCCGCTGAAAGCCGCCGACACCGCTGAAGAAGGTGAGGCGGGCCATCGGCTCGGCGCCGCCCCAGCGGTCGATGGCAAGGTTGAGCGCTTGGCGCACGCGCGGATCGTCGAAGGGCTTGCGCTGCGTGTTGAAGGTGAGCATGAGCATGCCCGGTTGATCGGCTTCGAGCGCCCGCACGCGATCGCCGCGCGCCGCCACGACGCGGTCGCGCTCGGCCGGAGCGAGGCCACGGAAATCGATCAGTGTCTTACCGGCGGCGAGGGCGTTGACCAGCGCCGGGCCGGCGATACTGATCGCGCGAAAGCCGTCGAGATAGGGACGCCCTTCGCGGAAATAGCCGTCGAAGTGCTCACCCCGCCACTCCGAGCCGGCCACGTGCGCGACGAAGCGAAATGGACCGCTGCCCATCACCACACGGGCCGGATAGTTCGGGTTGTCGGCAAGCAGTCGCGCCGAATAAAGGCAGTTCCACGGGCTGGCGAGGAACGTCAGCATCGCGGCATTGGGGTTCGACAGCCGGAAGATCACGGTCTGCGGGTCGGGCGTCTCAATGGCAGCGACGTCGCGGAATTGCTCACGCCGCACCGATGTGACGCCGGAGGGCGGGTTCCGAATGCGCTCGAAGCTCGCCTGCACGTCTGCGGCGGTCAGCTTCGTTCCGTCGTGGAAGAGGACATTCGGCCGCAGGCGGAAGCCATAGGCGAGGCCGTCGGACGATACGGTCCAGGATTGCGCGATGTCACCGACGATCTGCGGGTAAGTCGCTTGGTCGATCTTGATCAGGGTCGAGTAGTGCGGCGCCAAGCGGTGCAGCACGGCGGTCGAGACCGCGACGTGGCAGTCATAGGTGTCGGGCTCGCCGGTAACGGAGAAGACGAGCGTGCCGCCGCGACGCGGCGTGTCGGAGATTTGGGCGTGGGCGAAGCCGACAGCCGCGAAAGTGAGGCCGGCGAGCAGCGCGGCAAGACGGCGCGACATGGATGTTGTCCTGAGTTGGCGCGTCAGTCGGCCGCTGCGGCGCGGCCGACGGCCGGAGGCAAGGTCATCAGGAAAATTTCACCGCCCGAGTGACTGGACATCACGACCTGTTCGTGCGGGCCGATTTCGAAAGCGACACCATCGACGAGCGCGGCGTCCGGCGCTTCGAGCGCGCCCGACAGGACGTAACCGAGCCCGATCTCCTCCGTCGTTCGGACTTGGAGACTGCCCCCGGCCTCCAGGCGGATGATCTCGAGCTTGAGCTCGCGCTCCGAGAAGACACCGAGCAGCTTGCGCTGCGCGCCCATGCCGGCGGCGCGCCAGCCGAAGGCACTGGGTTCGATCAACACGGTTTCGGCGTAACGCGGCGCCTGGTATTCGAGCTTGCGGCCGTTGACGAACTCCCACACTGCCTCGTAGCCATCCTGGTTCCGGCGACCCTCGCCGTCGCGGCGATGGAACACGCCCATGCGAAACTCGCCGAATTCCTTGAGGCGCTTATAGCCCTCGTCGAGCTGGCGATAGCTCATGAATCCCTGGCCGCTGGCGCCGCCGAATTGCAGCACCAGCGCCCTCTGGTCCGTCATGTTCTGCGGGCCGTAATAAGCGCCCTCCGGGAAGTAGCCGACCTGACCGGCCTTCACCTCCTTGCCCCCGCCGTAATTGACCGCGCCCTCGAGACAGAGGCGGATCTGCTCGAAATTGTGCCGGTGGCGCGGCGTGTAATATTCACCGCGGCTTGTCGCCAGGCTCAGCTCGAAATTGTCCGGGGAGCCCTCGGTTCCGTTGATCAGGCGCTTGAAGCGGATGTCGCCCTCGCGATGGCCAGACACGATCGACCATTGGATCTGGTTCGAGTCGACGAGGCGCACGGCGTTCTCCCCTGTATTCTTACAAGATTGTAGGACAATATGGACCCGACGCCTGCCCGTCAAGCCGCGCGCCTGAATGGAACCCTTATGAAGTCCTCCACCCAGAAGACAAGGCGATCGTCGCGATCATCAAGCGCGGTGGAAACGGTCGTCGAGCATATCAAGCAGAACATCCGGCACGGGCGGTTTGCGCCGGGTCAGCGATTGGTCGAAGCAGACCTGACGGCGGAGCTCGGCGTCAGCCGCGGTCCGGTGCGCGAGGCGATGCGGCGGCTGGCCGCCGAGGGCTTGGTATTGATCGAGCGCCATCGCAGCGCGGTGGTGCGGCAGATGTCGCGCGACGAAGTAGTGGCGCTCTATCAGCTGCGCGAGGCCGTCGAGGGGCTCGCCGCACGACTGGCGGCGGGGAGGGTTGCGCGTGGGCCGCGGCGACGACGCATCGCGCAGCTCTTCCGTCGGCTCAGCGCGGCGGCGCGACGCCATGACATCACCGCTTATGCCGACGGCAACGAAGCGCTGCACCGGACGATCATCGAGATCGCCGGCAATCCGCATCTGCCGGAGCTGCTGGAGCGGCTACGTCTGCCCATCCTGCGCCTGCAATTTCGCCTGATGCTGGACCAGGATGCCGTCGTCCAGTCGCATGCCGACCATACGCGTCTGGTGCGTGCGCTGTTGCGCGGTGATGCAGCAGGCGCCGAGGCGGAGATGCGCCGGCATATCCGCCGTTCCGGTGAGTTGATCCACGCACTGCCAGACGCGCTATTTCGTCAGGGACCATGAGGGCGCGCGCTAGCGCCGCGGTTTCATCCGCTTCGACGAGATGATGCCGGAATTGATGCCACCCCACGACAGCTCGCCATGCAGGCGGCCGTACTCGATCTTCGGGCAGCGGTTCATGATGACGGTGAGGCCGGCGGATTCGGCGCGCCGCGCCGCGTCGTCGTTGCGGACGCCGAGCTGCATCCACACGATTTCGGCGCCGATTGCGATGGCCTCGTCGACGATCGGCCCGGCCGCCGCCGAATTGCGGAAAATGTCGACCATGTCGACATGCGCCGGGATGTCTCTGAGCGCGGCATAGACCTTCTCGCCGAGAATGGTCTCGCCAGCGGCATTCGGATTGACCGGAATGACGCGATATCCCTTATGCTGCAGATACTTCATCGCAAAGGAACTGGGACGGTTCCAATTGGTGCTGGTACCAACCATGGCGATGACGCGCACGCGGCCGAGGATGCCGCGCAGATAAGCGTCCGTGTAGTCGTCGTGATCGACCGCCGGCGCCGCGGTCTTGCGTCTCGCGCGCGCCGCCGTCGCTACTCGCCCAGCCACTTCGGCGTCCCTTGTTTGTTGATGAAGGCGTCGATGCCGTTTTCGGCGTCGCGCGTCAGCATGTTGCGGGTCATCACTTCGCCCGTATAGGCGTAAGCGTCGGCGAGGCCCTTTTCGAGCTGGCGATAGAACGCCTCCTTGCCGATGGCGAGGGTCAGCGGCGACTTGGCGACGATCTTGGCGGCGAGCGCCGCGACGGCTGCGTCGAGCGCTTCATCATCGACGACTTGGCCGACCAGGCCGTGGCGCTCGGCCGTAGCCGCGTCGATCAGATCGCCGGTGAGCAGCATCGACATCGCCTGTTTGCGGCCGACATTGCGGCTGAGCGCCACCATCGGCGTCGAGCAGAACAGGCCGATATTGACGCCGTTGACGGCGAAGCGCGCGCTCTTCGCCGCGACCGCGAGATCGCAGGTGGCGACGAGCTGGCAGCCGGCCGCGGCGGCGACGCCATGCACGCGCGCGATCACCGGCTGCGGCAGGCGCGTGACACGCAGCATCATGTCGCTGCACTGGGCAAACAGCGCCTCGTAGGCCTGGCGGCCGGGATTGGCCCGCATCTCGCGCAGATCGTGGCCGGCGCAGAAGCCGGGCCCGGCGCCGGCGATCACCACGACGCGGACTGTCTTGTCGTGCTTGATGACGTCGAGCTGGGCCTGCATCGCGGTCATCAGGGCAACCGACAGCGCATTGCGCTGCGCCGGGCGATTGAGCGTCAAGGTGCAGATGCCGGCCTTGTCGTCACGCAACAGCACGGGGGCGTCAGCAGCGATCTTCGGAACGGCAGACATGACGCGACCCCTCGAAATCTCACGACGGCTGGAATCTCGGGTGTTTGCGCCGCGAATGCAAGCGTCGGAACGCCGCGAGCGCGTGCCAATGTGTTAGATATCCCGATAATCTCCGTGTCTTCCCTTGCCGCCGGCGAAGCGCTTGGCGCCGCCGACACCCTCGTGCTTGAGGCAGTCCATGCCGCCCCAATATTCCTGGCGCAGCGCCTCGCGGATCGGCAGTCCATAGCCGCGATGCACCGAGTTGCGGTCGGCACGCATGCATTCCTGCGGGAAACGGGCGATCTCGCGCGCCATCGCCTCGGCTGCCTGGCGCGCCTGGCCCTTGGGCACGACGCGCTCGCACATGCCGATCGACAGCGCCTCCTGCGCCGTAACCTGGCGGCCGGTAAGGATGATGTCGAGGGCGCGGCCCATGCCGACGAGGCGTGGCAGGCGCACCGTGCCGCCGTCGATCAACGGAATTCCCCAGCGCCGGCAATAGACGCCGAAATAGGCGTCCTCCTCCATGATCCGGATGTCGCACCACAGCGCCAGCTCCATGCCGCCGGCAACCGCCGGGCCGGCAACGGCGGCAATCACCGGTTTCGACAACAGCAGGCGCGAGGGGCCGAGCGGGCCGGGCGGCAGCGCGCCGTTGCCGTCCTCGTGGAAGGCGAGGTCATCGATCCACACCTTGCCGTTGGTGGCCGAGAGGGCCTTGAGGTCGCCGCCGGCGCAGAAGGCGCCGTGATCGCCGAAAAACACGCCGACATCCGCCGTCTCGTCGCGCTCGAAGGCGAGGAATGCATCGACCAGCTTGCGTCCGGTCGGGCCATCGACCGCATTCTTCACCTCGGGCCGATCGAGGATGACAGTGGTGACTGGGCCCTTCTTCTCCGCGCGTACGTCGTCCATGTTTCCTCCGTCAGCTACGGGCGCCGAGACGTGCAACGAGCTGGTCGCTGTAGTGATCGATCAATTCGCCGGCCTGGCAGTCAAGCGTCTTGAGGCGTCCGGTGTTCTCCATCAGCAGCACGCCGAAGATGTGGCAAGCGGCGGCGACCGTCTCGCGATGCGCGTCGAGCATCGTCAGGCCGCCGAGGCGGGCGAGGGCGTGCGCCACCACCAGCAGCACGGCGATCAGGCGGTCATTGAGTTCGCGGTCGAGATCGCGCGTAAGGCCGACCGGGCGCATGCCCTGGAATAGGTAGAAGCCGAGATCGAGGTCCTGAGGATGACGCCGGTAATAGGCGTAGAGCGCGTGCAGCACGGCACGGGCACGCGTCTCGTCGCCCGGCGCGGCGGCGGCTGCCTCGCGTAGCGCGCGGCCGAGCGCCGACAGCGACTGGGAGAGAATGTCGGCGTAGATCGCTTCCTTGGTGTCGTAATAGGCGTAAACCGCACCCGGCGTGTAGCCCGCTTCCAGGGCGATAGCGCGGATCGTCGCGCCGTCGAGGCCGAACCGGGCGAATACTTTCTGCGCGGCCGCGAGCAGGCCGGCGCGGCGGAAATCGCGGGCAGCGCGGCGGCGGAGGCTCGCGGCCGGTTCTGGCACGACGGGGGAAGGGGCGACGTTCGGCATCATCGTGGTCCGCTGCGGATTTCCTCGACTCGCATTTTAACAACGTTTAAAATTATGAACAAGATTTATGATCTTGCTAGAAGGCAGCTGTCCATGAGCCGAATTTCTATTCGTGAAATCAATGAGATTATCGACGAAGCTCTACCCATCGCGCAGCTTTTCGCCTTTCGTACGGAGGCATTGACGCCCGGCGGTGCGGTGGTCAGGCTACCGTTCAAGCGCGCCTTGACCCGGCCGGGCGGCACC
>JACQDQ010000245.1 GCA_016201015.1 Pseudomonadota bacterium
GTCGCCAGCCGTGGGGCGTGGCGCTTCACCGGGCGTCGGCGCGTCGCCAGCCTCAATAGGGCGGCAGGCCACCACCCACAACCCTTATTCGGGAAGTGTTGGGGAAGACGGTCGATTAGTCCGAAGTCTGTCAGATAACTACTTGATAAATATGGCGTCCCCTAGGGGATTCGAACCCCTGTTCCCGCCGTGAGAGGGCGGTGTCCTGGGCCACTAGACGAAGGGGACCCGCGCGGCGCCCACGCATCGGGGTGCCGAAGGCCTGTAGATAGCGGAACCTCTGGGGACGATCAAGGGCGGGCCGAGCGAGCACGAAGCAGGCCTCCACCCCGGAGGCACATGATGGTGGTGATTCCGCGAAGTTCTGCGAACTACGCAGCGATTCGCCGACATGGTCGGCGATTACGCGGTTGCATCGAACGCCACAGAATTCTACGACTACGTTTGCGGTGCCGCGGCTTGCATCTCATGCCGACCAGCCAGCCGCACGGCGGTGCCGCATGGATTGATGCATGAACGAGGACATGCCGCCGACAGCAGATTCACCCGGCACGGCAGTGCCGAACCCGGCCACCGCTCTCCCCTTGCTATCGCCAGACGGGCGCGCGCGCTACGACAAGCGCCTGGCCATCCTCGTCCCCAGCTCGATTGCGCGATCGACTACACCATCCACATCATCGAGCAAGCGGGGAACAGGCCGTTCAACAAAGCACGACTGATGAACGCCGGCTTCGCGCTCGTTAGGGACCGAGCCGACTACATTTGCATACACGACATCGACTACCTTCCGATCTGGGCCGACTATTCGTACCCGGACTGTCCGACGCGGATCGTCTGGTTTGGCTTGACGCATCCGCACGACTACCTACGGCTCTTTGGCGGAGCCGTGCTGTTTCCGAGCGCCCAGTTCGCCGCGGTCAACGGCTTCAGCAACGGCTACTGGGGCTGGGGCCTTCAGGACCAGGATTTGCTCGACCGCTGCATCGTCGCCGGACTGCCGATCGGACGCCGCGACGGCACCTTCGGCGCGTTACATCACTCCCATGAGGGTACCGTTGCCGGCACACCGACCGAAACTGCCCAACGCAATCTCGAGCGCTTTCAAAGTCGACGGAACCAGCAGGCACGCCTCATGCAGGAAGACGGCCTGACGACGCTCACGTTCAAGGTAGTTGAGAGTAAAACACCGGCCGGCGATTCCGCCGTCGTCGCGCGCGTCCGCCACCACCTGATCGATATCGGGGAACCGAGCGACGCTTCGCGCTAGCCCGCTAACGCCAATATCATACGATGTTGAGCTCCTTGAGCGGCCGGCCGGCGGCGATACGCTCATACGAGAAGCGCGAGAGGTCGAGCGTGACGAAGCGTCCATGCACGATCAACTCGGCCACGGCGCGGCCGGCCGCGGGCGATTGCTGCAGCCCGTGGCCGGAGAAGCCGTTGGCAAAATAGAAATTCGTCACGTCGGGATGCGCTCCGAGAATCGCGTTCTCGTCGAGCGTGTTGTAGTCGTAGTGACCCGCCCAGGCGCGCAGCAGCTTGATCGCGGCGAAGGTTGGCACGCGCTGCGCCAGCGCCGGCCAGACGATCTCATCGAACGGGGCGTAGTCGATCTCGAAATCAGCGCAGTCGGGATCCTGATCCGACGGTGGCGACACGCCGCCGATGAAGCTCGCACCCTCGGGGCGGAACCACACGCCGCTGGGATCGATGGTCAGCGGCGCCGCAACCGGCGGCGTTCGACAATCGAAAACATAGACGAAGCGCTTGCGCGGCCGCACCGGCAGATCGAACCCCGCCATCGCCGCGATCTCCGCCGCGAAGGGACCCGCCGCATCGATGAGCGCGCCGCAGCCAACCGCACCTGCCTGTTCGAGACGGGCGGCGGTCACGCGCGCGCCGCTGCGCGCCAAACCGACGACGCGATCGGTCGCGTAGGTAACGCCGAGCGATCGCGCCTTGCGGCGGAACGCCTGCAGCAGGCCGTAGGGGTCGGTCCAGCCTTCATTTTTGAGCCCATACACGCCGCCGGCCAAGCCTTCGACGCTGAGCCATGGAAAGCGCGCCGCCAAGCCGGCCGGATCGAGCAGCACGTTCTCGGCGCCATGGGCGCTCTGCACCGCATGATTGGCTCGGAGTACCGGCAACCCGGCGAAGTTCGCCAGGAACAGGTAGCCGTTCTCGACGAACGGCAAGCGCGGCGTCTCGCCGTCGACCGCCAGATGCTCGTCGGCCTGCTTGACGAACGCGGCGCCGAACAGCGACATGGCGATATTTTCCGGCGTCGAGAATTGCTGGCGGATGCCGCCGGCAGAGCGCGACGTGGCGCAGTTGGCATAGCTCGGGTCGCGCTCGACCACCAACACCGAGCCGCGAAGGCCGCAGGGACCGGCGAGAAAAAAAGCGATGGCGCTGCCGACGACGCCGCCGCCAGCAATGACGACGTCATACGAAGGGCGAAGGTCGCTCAAGCGCCCACGTCGAAACTGATGCCCTGGGCCAGCGGCAACTCGCGCGAGTAGTTGATCGTATTGGTCGCGCGCCGCATATAGGCCTTCCACGCGTCAGAGCCCGACTCGCGCCCGCCGCCGGTTTCCTTCTCGCCGCCGAAGGCGCCGCCGATCTCGGCGCCGCTCGGCCCGATATTGACGTTGACGATGCCACAATCGCTGCCTTCGGTGGAGACGAAGGTTTCCGCCTCACGCACGTCGCCGGTGAAGATGCACGAGGCGAGCCCCTGCGGCACGTCGTTGTGGAGTCGGACAGCATCCGCCAGCTCGCGATATTTCATCGTGTAGAGGATCGGCGCGAAGGTCTCCTCGCGCACGATAGCGGTCTGCTGCGGCATCTCGACGATCGCCGGACGCACGTAATGGGCATGCGGATGAACGTTTTCGAGCTGCCGCTGGCCGCCGGACACCGCGCCGCCGTCGACACGCGCGCGCGCCAGCGCCGACTGCATCCGCTCGAAGGCCGCGCCGTCGATCAGCGGCCCGACCAGCGTGCCGGATTCCAGCGGATTGCCGACTTTGACGCTGTCGAAGACCTTCTTGAGGCGCGGCAGCAGCCGGTCGTAGATCGTGTCGTGCACGATCAGACGCCGCAGCGTGGTGCAGCGCTGGCCGGCTGTGCCCACCGCGCTGAAAGTGATGGCGCGCACGGCGAGATCGAGATCGGCCGTGGGGGCGACGATCATGCCGTTATTGCCGCCGAGCTCAAGCAGCGCGCGGCCGAAGCGGGCGGCCACCCGCGGGCCGACCTCGTGGCCCATACGCGAGCTTCCCGTCGCGCTCACCAGGGGCACCCTGCTGTCGTCGACGATCTTCATGCCCGCTTCACGCTTGCCAAGCACAACCTGCGACAGATGCGCGGGCACCGCGCCAAAACGGTGCGCCGTTTGCTCGAAGATCCGTTGGCACGCCAGCGCCGTCAGCGGCGTCTTCTCGGACGGCTTCCACACCACCGGATTGCCGCAAACGATGGCCAGGGCAAAGTTCCATGCCCACACCGCCACCGGAAAGTTGAACGCCGTGATGACGCCAGTGACGCCCAGCGGGTGCCAGGTCTCCATCATGCGGTGACCCGGCCGCTCCGAGGCTATGGTCAGGCCGTAGAGCTGCCGCGACAAGCCGACGGCGAAGTCGCAGATGTCGATCATCTCCTGCACTTCGCCCTTGCCCTCTTCGAGGATCTTGCCGTTCTCGATAGTGACCAGTTCGCCGAGCGCCGCCTTGTACTTGCGCAGGTCCTCGCCGAACAAGCGGATCAGCTCGCCGCGCCGCGGTGCGGGCACGCGCCGCCATTCCAGGAAGGCAGCGCGTGCCTTGGCGATCTTGCCGTCGATCTCCGCCGGCGAATCGGCGCGAACACGCGCGAACTCGGCCCCGTCGATGGGCGAGCGCACGACGATGTCTCCTCCCTGAAGCATCTTCGGCTCGATGCCGAGCACCTGCAGGAACGCCAGTGACGTCATTTCACCACCCCTGTCCTCTCCTCACGCGGCGCGTGCGGCATGGCCGCGGGCCCGCGTCAGGAACGCCTCGACATGCGCTGGATCGGTATCGAATGCGGTGACGAGGCGCAGCAAGGTCGAGCCTGGACCTTCCCAGCGGTAGAATTGGAAGCCGTCGGCCTCGAGACCGGCGATCACCGGCTCCGGCAGCGTCACGAAGATCTCATTCGCGTCGACCGGGTGGAGCAGCTTGGCGCCCGGGATCGCCGCCACACCGCGCGCCAGTTCGGCCGCCAGGCGGTTGGCATGCCGCGCGTTGGCGAGCCACAGATCGCCTTCGAGATAGGCGTCGAGCTGCGCCGCGAGATAGCGCATCTTCGACCATAACTGCCCGCCGCGCTTGCGACGGAAGGCCGCTTCCTCGGCCTTGGCTTTGTCGAAGAACACGACGGCCTCGGCGGCGAAAGCGCCGTTCTTGGTCGCGCCGAACGACAGCGCATCGACGCCGGCCCGCCAGGTGAGGTCGGCCGGCTTGCCGCCGAGCGCGACCAGCGCATTGGCGAAGCGCGCGCCATCCATATGCAGGGTCAGGCCGTGCCGGTGCGCGGCCTCGGCCAGACCGCCGATCTCGGAGGCCGTATAGACGGTGCCGGCTTCGGTCGCCTGGGTGATGCTGATGCAAGCCGCCTGCGCGTGGTGGACGACGCCTTGGCCCGAGGCGGCGATCGCCGCCGCCAGATCGCCTGCCGCGATCTTGCCATGCGCCCCAGGCACGCCGGCAAGCTTGGCGCCGCCGGTATAGAACTCCGGCGCGCCGCATTCGTCGCGGTTGATATGCGAATCGGGATGGCAGAACACCACGCCGTAGGGCGGCGCCAGGACCGAGAGCGCCAGCACATTGGCCGCCGTGCCGGTCGCGACCAGAAATACGGCGCAGTCGCGCTCGAAGAGCGCGGCGATCTTCTGCTCGACGCGGCGCGTGACGTCGTCATTGCCGTAGGGCATCGCCGCGCCGGAGTTGGCCGCGGAAAGCGCGGCGAGGATGCGCGGGTGCGCGCTCGCCGTGTTGTCGCTGCAGAAATTCATGTCGTCTCCTGAATTGCCTTGGATCTATTCGGGTCTTCATCCCCCGCGACGATGCGCAAAGGTATCGCCTTGAACTGCCGCTGGCCAGCCGCAAGGCGATAGGCCTTGACGTCGTCGACGACGCCGTCGGCAACGGCGACGATCAGCCAAATCTGGGTTTCGTCCCATGCCGAGGTCAGATCCAGGGCCGAAGGCGCCGCGGCG
>JACQDQ010000246.1 GCA_016201015.1 Pseudomonadota bacterium
ATGTTCCAGATGGGCGGCGTCGGCCCGATGTTCGGCCAGGCGCATCACTTCATGCGCAATCGCGGCGAGCTGGCGCTGGGCCAGCTCGACCGCCATCTCGGCGGCAGCAAGTTCCTCGCCGGGCCGCTGCCGACCATCGCCGACGTGGCGATCTTCCCGTGGGTGGCGACGGCGGAGGAGGGCGGCTTCGAGATCGCGCGCTGGCCGAACGTGCGCGATTGGGCGGAGCGCTTCCTCAAGCTCGGCGGCGCGGCGCATCCCTATTCGATCATGCCGAAGGAGGACCGCCTGGCGGCGTGAGGCGACGGTGCGCCGGCCGCAATTCCTTCTCCGCCCTTTAGGGCGGAGAAGGATTTAGGATGAGGTGGGCGCGCAACGACGGTCGTGCCCCGCCTCACCCGGCAAACGCCTGCGGCGTTTGCCACCCTCTCCACCCCGCTGGGGTGGAGAGGGGTTACGGCCAACAGGCCAGCAGCGGAACAATTGATACGAGCAAGTAACCAACGAGGACATGAATGGCGGCGACGATCGATCTCTATACCTGGAGCACGCCGAACGGGCGCAAGGTTTCGATCATGCTGGAGGAGCTCGGCCTGCCCTATGCCGTCCATAGGATCGACATCGGCAAGGGCGATCAGTTCACGCCGCATTTCATCGCCATCAATCCCAACAGCAAGATCCCGGCGATCGTCGATCCCGAGGGGCCGGGCGGCAAGCCGTTCGCGCTGTTCGAATCCGGCGCCATCCTCGTCTATCTCGCCGACAAGACCGGGCGCTTCTATCCGACCGATCCGCGGGCGCATTACGTCACCTTGCAGTGGCTGATGTTCCAGATGGGCGGCGTCGGCCCGATGTTCGGCCAGGCGCATCACTTCATGCGCAACGCGGCGGAGAAGGTGCCCTACGGCATCATGCGCTACGGCAAGGAGGCGGCGCGGCTCTATGGCGTGATGAATCAGCGCCTCGGCGAGGCCAAATATCTCGCCGGCGACGATTACACGATCGCCGACATCGCCACCTATCCGTGGGTGGCGCGCCACGAATGGCATCAGGTGAATTTGGCGGAGTTTCCCAACGTCAAGCGCTGGTACGACGCGATCGGCGCGCGGCCGGCGGTGGCCAAGGGCATGAAGGTGCCATGAGCGCGCTCGGCGTCACCCTCGAGCAGGCGTCGCGCATCGTCGATCTGGCGCTCGAGCGTGGTCGCGCGCTCGGCCTGGCGCCGCTCACCGTCGCCGTGCTCGACGCCGGCGGCCATCTGACGGCGCTCAAGCGCGAGGACGGATCGAGCCTGCTCCGGCCGCAGATCGCCATGGGCAAGGCGTGGGGCGCACTCGGCATGGGATTCGGCAGCCGCACGCTGGGGCAGCGCGCCGCCAACGCGCCGGTCTTTTACAATGCCCTGTTCGACGCCAGTGGCGGGCGCCTGGTGCCGGCGGCGGGCGGCGTGCTGATCCGCGACGCGGCCGGCGGGATCATCGGCGCGGTCGGCATCTCCGGCGACAGCTCGGACAAGGACGAGGACTGCGCGATTGCCGGCATCAAAGGCGCCGGGCTGACCGCCGATCCCGGCGTCGCCGGCTGAGGATGCGATACCGCGGCTTCATAGGCGGAGGCGCGCGGAGTGGCGACGTTGACGCCAAGCAGTCAGCACATTCGCAACGATCGACCTGGGGATGACGCGCCGCGAGTGGCGCGAGGTCAATCTCGCCGCGTTTCCAATGTGAAGATATCGTGCGATGCCATCGCGACGCGCCCGGACGCGGAGATGAAGGCTCCGGCGTCGCTGGCCGCGCTTGATATGCGTCGGCGGTAGCATACGCCGACGGCGAGACATGCGCGTCTTTGCTCACCGAGCGTTGTGGTTGGGCTCTTATCCCATTGATGGGCAAAGCCGCGCCGTCATTCTCTCCATCTATCTACTCGATATCGCACGCTCGGGCGCCTGGGGAACTTTTGTGGTAGACTACCAAATCTAGGGGACAGACTCCAAATCGAAGGCAATTATTGCGCTAGTCCGCAGCGGGGCGTGGCGCCCGCATGCGGACCGGTGCGCGAATCGGCCGCATACTTCACATTCTCTCAGGAGAAAACATGAGCCATCATGGCTGTGGAACAACAGCTTCAGTTTCATGGGAACGTTCCAAATGACGCGTTCAGAACGTTCGCGCGGCAATTCGAAGCCGCGTGTCGAACAGCATATCGATCCGGAGGAGTTCTCCGGCCTCCTCAAGAAACACGAGCTATGGCTTCGGCATGTGGCGGGCGGCGCGCGGCTCGACCAGATGATGGTGGACCTCGAAGGGATGGACCTGACGAGCGCCAATCTGACGCGCGCCAAGCTCACCGGGTGCAATCTGTCGCTTGCCGTGCTGGCCGGCGCCACCTTGTGCGATGCCGATCTGTTCGCCGCGAACCTGACCGGTGCCGATCTCACGCGGGCAGACCTGACTGGCGCCGATTGCCGGGGCATCAACCTGCGCGGGGCGCGGCTCATCGAGGCCATACTGCGCAACACCGATCTCCGGTCCGGCGGGCTGATCGCGCCCGACGGCGATCGGGCGCCGAGCTTTGTCCAAACTGATACTCAGGCCGCCGATCTCACCAAGGCACGGATGCGCGGCGCCGACTGCCGCGGCGCCAAGATGGCGGGCAGCAATCTGACCGGGGCGCAGCTCCAGGACGTCAGGTTCGACAACACCGATCTGCGTCGGTGCAGATTGGACGGAGCCAGCCTGACCGGCGCCATTTTACTTGGCGCCAATTTGACCGGCGCTTCGGTCAACGGCGCCACTCTTGCCGGGGCTATTCTCGATGGCGCCATATTGACCGACGTCAAGCTGGACCAAGCCGATTTTGGGCCGTCGACGCCGTCGGCGGCGGCGAAAATCGATCCGCTGCCTGCCGAAATCCGCTTGGTGTTCAACCGGCACGCCCAGTGGGTCGCCTCGGGCGGCGTGGCCGGCGCGCGCGGCATGCTGGCGGGGGTCAATCTCAGCAATCAGGACTTGAGCGGACTGGAGATGAGCGGCCTCAACCTCAAGAACGCCAATCTCTCGAACTGCCGAATGATACGGTCCAATATGCAAATGGCGAACCTGTCGGGGGCCGACCTATCTTCGGCGGACCTCAGTCAAGCAGCGCTCGACGGAGCCAATATGTCGCGTGCCAACCTGCGCGGCGCGCGGCTCGCGCAATCGACGCTCGGCTCGGTCCAGATCAAGGACAAAGGGGGCGCGCCCACCGGCGCCGCCTGGCCGGTCAATCTTGCCGGCGCGGTGCTGGTTGAGGCGGATTTGCGCCGGGCAGACCTGCGCGGCGCCAATCTGATGGGGGCCGACTTCACCAAGGCGTGCCTGTGCGAGGCGAACCTGCTCGACGCCAAGCTGGACGAAACGATTCTCGACGGGGCGGACCTCGAGGGCGCCCGCCTGCCGACAGCGGACAACTGACGCTGCCGCACGGCGCCGGTGCGTGGCCCGATCGCCGCATTAAGCGCTTAGGCAGCAGCCCTGGCGCCGACGGCCAGGTCCAAAAGTGGTTCCTCAAAATAACTCAAGAGTGGTCTGTTTGAGAGGGCCACGGACTGCTACGCTTGGTCCGATAAAGAACGGACACGAATAGCGACGGGCGAGAGTCGACGACCGGTCGCTTCCGCTACGCCGCTGCCGCGGGGACGATGTCTAGGAGGATCTAAAATGCTCAGGACCGTCGCATTAGCGGCGTTTGCCGCGCTGTTGTTGATCGCCGGCGGCCCGAGCGGCCGCGCGGCGGAGCAGATGGTGGTCGTCAACTGCTCCTTCGAGCTGGAATGGTGCGAGGCGCTGCGGGTCAAGTTCGAGGCTAAGACCGGGCTCAAAGCGGCGGTCAATCGAAAATCGGCGGGCGAAACGATCGCCCAGCTCCAGGCGGAGGGCGACAATCCGCGTTTCGACGTGTGGCATTCGGCCGGCGTCGATTCGGCGAAGATCGTCGCCGACGCGGGACTTCTCGATCGCTATGAATCGCCGATGCTGGCGGAGTTGCACGACTGGGCGCGCGACGCGGCGCGCGCCAGCGGCTACACCCTGACCCCGATCAATCTCGGCGCCGTCGGCTTCGGATATAATGAAGCACTGCTCGCCAAGAAGGGCATGCCGGTGCCGAAATGCTGGGCCGATCTCGCCAACCCGGTCTACAAGGGCGAGATTCAGATGGCCGAACCCGGGTCGTCGGCAACCGCCTTCGTGATGGTCACGGCCATTCTCCAGATCATGGGCGAGGCCAAGGGCTGGGACTACCTCAAGGCGCTGCACAAGAACATCAATCAGTACACGCGCTCGGGCGCGGCGGGCATCCGCGCCTCCGGGCGCGGCGAAACCACCCTTGCCGTCGCCTTTCTCAGCGATTCGGTGGCGCAGGCTGTTCAGGGCTTTCCCGTCAAGACCGTGGCGCCGTGCGAAGGCAGCGGCTTCGAAATGCCGGGAGTCGCCGTCATCAAGAACGCGAAGAATCCGGAAACGGCCAGGAAGTGGGTCGACTTCGTCCTCAGCGTGGACGGGCAGAACGTGTCCCTGGACATGCAGAAATATGAGATGCAGTCGAACAAGAACGCCAAGATGCATCCGCTCGCGCCGAGCGCCGTCATCTCGCCGGGCTATGACATGCTGAAATTCAGCAGCGCGGAGAGCCGCAACCAGGTGCTCGACAAGTTCGAGAAGGACGTGAAGGCGCGCTGAACCGGTCGCCGGCTGCGCAGCGCGAGGCCGAAAAGCGGCCGGATAGTTCCGATGGCATGGGGCGGGGCGCGGCCGTCGCATCTGCGGCGACGGCCGCGAGAGCCAGTCGCGGCTTGACCGCGTCGCAGTCTACACTTCTATTCTATTGTCCGGTTGAGCAGCGCGCATGCCGTGGGTCGCCGGCGCGCGCACGCCGGCGATCGGCTGAACCGAACATATTCGAGGTTCCGTGCCGTGAGTAGACGTTCGCGCCTGCCGTTCGATGCCGTGGCCGTCGACCGTAGTTCGAAGGTTCCGCTGCACCGTCAGCTCTATGAAATTCTGCGCGCTTACATCCTCGAGAGCCGCATCGGTGTCGGCACTGGCCTGCCGGCGACGCGGACGCTGGCCCAGCATCTAGGCGTCGGCCGCAACACGGTCGTGGCCGCCTACGATCAACTGCTTGCCGAAGGCTATATCGAGGCGCAGCCGGGATCGGGGACGCGGGTCGCAACGCTGTTGCACCCGCCGATCCTTGCCGGACAGGAGCGCGCGCCGGCCGACTCTCCCCGCCTGTCGCGTCGCGGCGAGCTGATGGCCAGCCGGCCGCAGCCCGCGCGCAGTCCGGGAATGCTCAATTTCCATCCCGGATTTCCGGAGAGCGCCAC
>JACQDQ010000247.1 GCA_016201015.1 Pseudomonadota bacterium
GTCGTAGTGGTGCAGGCTGTCGTGGATGAAGATTTCGCACGGCGTTTCGCGCAGCGCCGTGACCAGCAGGTCCTTGGCGTCCCCGACGCGTAGTTGCCAGCGGTCGCGATGCGCCGGCACCACCAGGAACCCGGCGCTCTGCCCCTCCGGCAGGCTCCAGTCCATGGTCATCTTGCCCTTCTCCGCCGGCAGGTCGATCGAGATGAGAGAGCCGTGCCGATTGCGGCTGAGCGCCGCACAGATGACCGAAGTCATTGATCCGGCGGCCGTGCCGGTTTCGATGATACGCGCCGGCCGGAGCTCGCGGACCAGCGCGTAACCCCAGCACAGCATCGCGTTGCCGGTGGCGTAGGGATCGCCGAAGCGATTTTCCTTGGTCGGATATTTGCGGCCGATGAGGCCGCGCGCGACGCAGGAATCGTAGTGGTCGTGCAGCGCCGACTCGTCGAGCAGCTCACGACGATATTCCTCCAGTGAACGCGTCGGCTTGTGGCCGAGCGCCTGGAACAGCTCGGACAAGGCCCGCCCCGGCGGATGCAGGCGGCGATGCAGCAACGGCCGCAACTGCGGACGCAGTGCCTGGCGCAGCCAGAAGCGGCTGCGATGCGCCGGACGCAGCAGCGGGTTCACGCCAGATCGTCCCACGCCAGCTTATGGTCGGCCGGTGCGGCCCGGCGCAGTTTGCGTCCGACGATCTCGGCATAGCGCGCTGCGGGGATGCCGTCGCCGGGCTTCTTGAAGGCGAGATCGGCGCTTGTCAGCACGGCGCCTGCCGCCATGGCCCGCGCCGTGACGATGCTCTTCTCGAAGATGGCCTTCATGTCGCGGTACGGCGCGAGATCGTTCTTGTCGACCGGATGGGCATTCATCGCCCAAACCTCGCGCAGGCCCGCCGCTAGGCGGCTGAAGACGGCGACGGCACCAAGCGCGGCGGCGGCCAGCGCCGCGGCCGGGCCGTTGGTGTGGTCGGAGAATCCCACCGGCAGACCGTAGCGCGCCCGCATCTCGCCCAGCACGTTGAGGCCGACGCGTTCCGGCGGGCAGGGATAGGCGGACGTGCATTGCAGGATCGTCAGCGACCCGCCGCGCTTGAGTATGGCGACGGCGGCGTCAAGCTCGGCCCAGTCGCTCATGCCGGACGATAGTAAGGTGGACTTTCCGGTCGCGGCGACACGCTCGAGCAGCGGCAGGTTGCTTACCTCTCCTGACGGGATCTTGTAGGCGCCGACGCCGACCGCCTCGAGCAGGTCGACCGCCTCGAGGCTGAAGGGCGACGACAGGAACGTCACGCCGGCCTTTTCACATTGGGCCTTGAGGCCCTTCCATTGATCACGCGTGAAGCCGGTGCGGCGGAAATAGGCCAGGCGCGGCTCGCCGGTGAAATAGGGCGGCGATGGCGCATCGGCCAGGGTCTCCGCCTCGGCCTCGATCGCTCGTCATCGGAGAGCGGCTCGCAGTCTTTGCAGGCGGCTGTAGACGGCGTAGGGCAACGCCTTCCAGGCGCGGCCGAGCCGCCGGGCCAAAGGCGGCTGCGACAGCGCTTCTGTCACCGCCGCGATTTCGGCCTCGCTGTTCAGTTCGGCTTCTCTGAGCAGACTTATGGCAAAGGAGTTGTATTCGTAGGCGAGCGCGATCGCTGCCAGACGTTGGCGAGTCTCGGACGACAGGCCGGTGCGGTCGGGGTCGAGCACGAACATGGCGTCACCCGAATGCAATAGATGCCGGTCCGATAGCGCGGGCAGCGTCGTCGGACCGCGTGTATAGCCGCGATGGCCGAGCTCGATGTCGATCATCCGGTAGCCGCGGTCGCGCAGATAGACCTGAAGGTCGCCGAGCACAGGGTGCTCGCGATAATAGGGGAGGGCAACGAACTCTGTGTAGATGAACAGGACGCGGTGCTCGCTGAGCAGAGCGTCGGCCCCCTTGAGGACGCGCAGTTCGGCGCCCTCGGTGTCGATCTTCAGGTAGTCGACGACGAGGCCGGCCGGCAGGACGTGGTCGAGCGGGCGACACTTGACCGGCAATGTCTTCTGGACACGGCCGTTCATCTCGGCGAAGGAGTGGCCGAATCTTGGATCGCCAGGCGCATACACCTGGACGAGTCGCCCAGCCACCTCGGGCACCGGCTCGCCCATCATCGTGCAGGCTCCGGGCCCCCCGGTAACGTAGAACGGCCGCTCCTCCTCGCCGTCCCACACGGCGCAGTCGTAGTAGGAGACGGCGCCGAATTTCGGCATGACCATGCCCGCCTTCATTGCGTCAGTGTCGCCGGCGATGAGCTTGCGATATTCCTCGGGATTGGGCTCGAAGCCGTAGAGATGCGCCCGGCGGGCGTAGGATTCCGGCAGGAAAAAAGTGCCGTTGCGGGCGCCGACATCGACCACCGCGGGTTCGATCTTGGCCGAGTCCAGCGGCGCGAAGACGATGTCCGCGACGGTGCGGCCGTCAGGCGTCCGCGCATCGAGGCTGTTACGCATTTGCGGCCACATGACCAAATTGCATGTTCCGCGCGCCGCGCCGCCAGATTTCCGTGTCGGTCTTTCTCATCAGGCCTGATCCAGGATTTCTATCGATTGAATATCGGCAAAAGAGGATTGCAGCCTGTCCGGTGACGAGGGTCAGACATGCGCAGCCGCCAGGACTTTTTGCGTCCATGCATTGGCCGGGGCGCTCCCCGTCTTGGGCAAGTCATTGGTATCGAGCCGCGGAAGAATGAGCGGGTCACGGCCCGCCATGTCCGCGACATCGACTTCGGTGGTCAATCCAACCTTGCAGCCGCGACGCCGCAGTAAGTCCACCAATGCATGATTGTAAGCGCCATAAGGGTAGCACATCACCCATCCGGCATCGGGATTGGCGCCGATGGAGCGGAGAAACTCCACGGACTCGCCGATTTCCCTTTCTTGATCCGCCGGATCAAGCCTGTCCATCCAATAATGTTCGGCGCCGTGCGCGCCGACATGCATTCCGTTGCCGATCATGACTCGCCACTCGGCTTCCTGGGTGTAGAGCTCCATTGAGAAGGCGGCTTCGTCGGCGCTTACCCGCACGCGAAACAGCTCGTCGATCAGCGTGCTGCGGACATCCTCCGGCAGTGCCACCTGGAGTAACCGTTTCACGAACACGACCTCCGCTGGATCGTGTCGGCTTGGACGAGCGAATTTGGCAACATAATCCTGCATGGTCGCGACGTCACCGCGGTCCCCAAAGTCAGCCAAACGGGCAATGACGTGGTCCATCAATTCGCGCTTGTCGGGCGATGCGGCCAAAATGAAATGGATCTTGTTCACGTCGAGGACGCGCCCGTGGCGAACCGGATTCACCGGCGGAAAGAAGGCTCCGGGGATCATCCGGTCGAAAAGAATTGGAAATACGGTCCGGTAGTGATCGACATAGCCATCGTCGAACGTCAGGAGTGCGGCGTTGGTCGGCAGACCCGCGTCGCCGGCGCAGGCGCCAATGACTCTGTCCATGCCAACCAGGCAATAGTGTTTTTGCAAATAGTCCAATTGGCCGAGAAAGCCCTCGACAGTTAGCCCTTTGATATCGGGAAATCGGCTGCGCCGCAGGTCGCGCACGTAGTGGTACATGACGATTGTCAGCATCGGTTCAGGCCTTCTCGAAATGAAGGACGAACGACGACGCCTGCGGCACCAGCCGATGATCGGTGGGCGCCAGCGCGTTGATTGCTGCGGCGATGTCCACGTAGAGAGTCCGGTGGCTCTTCGCCGCCGGCACGCACAATCCGTGAAAATGAATCGGAAACAGGCCGCGGGCCGTAAGACCGCCGATTTCAAACATGTGGATCAGCTCAGAAGGCGCATATTGATGGCGAGTGTCGACGCCGATGCCGGTAATCGGATGGCTGCTGACCGACGGGTAGGAGCCGGGCAGGGCGCGACATGCGGCGATCGCCGCGTCCGACCGCTCAATGCCGGCGAGCGCCGTCGACTCCCGCAACAGCGAGGTGACGGTCTCGAGGTCGAGCTCCATTTCGGTGTAGGCGCTCAGCGAAAAAATGTTGAACAGCCGATTGCGCGATCCAACGAGCAGGGAACCGCCTGGCCTGAGCAGACGGTGGCAAAGCGCCGCCAACTTCTCGAGCTCGGAAACCGAGACATATTCGATAAGTCCCATCGCGGATATGATGTCGAACGTCTGTTCGCCGAACGCGTGGTCGAAGATCGAGCCGGTCGCAAAACTGACGTTGTCCAGACGCTTTTCGCCCCGCGTTTGGTTGCACAACGCGATCATCTCGGAGGCAAAGTCGATCCCAAGAGCCTTCTGGCATCGCTCCGCCATGGCGATGACCAGCTCGCCGGTGCCGCAGCCAATGTCGAGAAAGGCCGTGACGGGGTTGCCGGCGGCTGCGCGCCCGGCGGCAACGCGAAGAACGGTCGCATTGCGCTCGGCGACCACATTGACCTTGGACGCGATCGCGCCCTCGGCCTTTCGGCGCCATTCCTTCGCCGTCATGTTGAAGAATCGCAGAGCCTGGTCTTGTTGATCGGTCGTCATGCTTTTGATCTGGCCATGCGCGCCCAACGTTCCCCGGCCGGCCCTCTATCGGGCCCTTGTCGCGGCAGAGTCAATCGAAGCTGTCGCCACTAGAGCGAAACGGCGCTCCGCAGACGGCGGGCGAATCGCCGCATGAGCGATGGCGGACGCTGGTCCGCTTGCCTGGCTGGAGCCGATAGCGTGAAGCCACGCTCCGACTCGAAGACGTATAGGCGGTCGCGATGGGCCTGCGGCACGGCGGCGAGCGAGAACAAATTCGGCGGCAGGCGGCCGGCAAAATCACGCCGCGCAAACCAGATGTTGAGCACGAAGCGATCCGTGCGCGGCGCTTCCGGCCGGTGAAGGTTATGCGTGTCCCAGAGGATCAACGCACCGGCTTTCTCATTGATCGTCACCTGTCGCAATGGGTCCTTCGGTACCCGATCCTGCGGATACAACTCGCCCGTCGGCAGCGGCAGGAACGTCTTGAGCGCCTCCGCGCGGCTGTCGAGGACGACGGAAAGCCCGCCCGACTCGACATCGCTCAGATAGAGGATCGCGCGCAGCCGCTTGTCCGGCAGCTTGATCATTCCGTTGAGACGTTTGTCGGTTCCACAATCGATGTGGAAGTCGAGAACAGCGTTCGCGATCGGTAGCGAATGCTGGAACAGCGCGTGGTGAATGAGCGCGGGCTCACCGAGATAGGTTTCGATCGCATCGAGCAATTCGGGTTGCGTCGCCAGTGCCGCCGCGTCGCGCGAGACGACGAAGGGATGGTGGAAATCGCGCGTGGCAACCGACTTGATCGGCTGCAGGACGCAAGGGCCGCCGGTGCCGTAGTGGAAGCCGTGCTCGCAGCACATCGCCGCGTGCTCGCGCAACCGGGCGATCTCGTCCGCTGTCAGCAGATTGCGGATCACGACCACGCCCGCCGCCGCCAACGCGGCCTGTATCCGCGCCTGCGCAGCGGCATCGATGCGATGCGGCTCCAGCACATCGATGACAAGCGAAGATTTGTCGAATGCGGGTCCGTCCATATGCGGTCTCGGCCGGCCGACGCCAATCGCGGCTGCCGGCGGATGCTAGATCGTCGCCTGGCGTCTCACAAGGCCCGTGCGCGGCTGGCCTCGCCGTCGCTCGCCGCTTCCGGCGCGGCAAGCCGCAACCAAGCCGGCGAGATGCGCGCCTCGGCATCGGCAAACCACGAGTCGGCGCCTGGGCCGGCGATCTCCTCGATGCGCGCGCCGTACGGCGAATCCCGGCGATGGCCTGCGACGAAGTCGCGCACCGCCGCTTCGATCTCCAGGCCGGAGCTGGCGCGAACCGTACAGCCATCCCATAGGTATGACCGAGCAAGCTCCGAGAAGGCGCGCCGCGGTTCGACCGGCTGTCCGGCAGCGTCGATCCACCATTTGAAGCAAACGGTCGCCCGGTAGCGTGTCTGGTAGTAGGGAAAGCTGTTCATGATCAGCGTCGGCACCCCGTTGACGCCGGGCAGCCAGCTGCCGCCGCCCGATTCGCCGATGAACAGATCGGCCTCCGTCGCCGCAAACAGCGAGACGAGCCAAGGGTCCGACGCGAGCTCGCGCGCATCGACCAGCCGTCCGCTGAATTCTTCGGCCAGATCGTCCGGCAAGCGTCGGTCGCCGATCAGCACGCATTGATAGCCGGCGGAGACAAGGAAACGAATCGCCCGCACATATTCCGAGATATCCGAACCCGACCGCACGCCGGAATTGGTGTCGATGCTGGCGCCTTTGGCGCGCAGATAGAGGCAGCAGAGACCGCGTTTTGGCTGCCCTGAAGAGACGCGCGCGCGATCAAGCTCCGCCCGTACTTTTGCGGCGAGTTCCAGCGGCAGACGCACCGGCGCGGCCGGGCGGCGGTTCATGAGACGGAGATAGTAGCTCGGCCAATTGTCCAGCAGCTCGTCCGCGAAGTCGTCGCGGCCGCTCACCTGCCGGCGCAGCAGCCTCTGGAATTCGTGTGCCGAGTCTACGATCGTCTTCGCCGGCCATAATCGCCTGAGGGCCGAGGCGAGCCAAGCGCAAGAGCGGACCTGCAGCGGCAACGGCACCATGAGGCCGGGAAATCTCCCGCGCCGGCCGAGGGCAAGACCGAAGGGCAGGAGATGGACGCGTGGCATTTGCCACAGCCGCGAGACATACCAATTGTGGCGGCCAGGGTGGGCGCCGAACAGCAGCGTCACCGCGCGGTCGGGATATAGCCGCCGCAGCGCATCGGGGACGGTCGCCAAATGTCCGAACCCGCCATTCTCGTAGACGACGATGATGTCGGATCGGCGCAGATCGCCTGTCGCGCGGACGACGGCCGAGACGACCTTGATCGCAACTATGGGCAAGATCAACCAGCCGGCAAGGATCTGGCCGCGGGACAGGAGCGCATCGCGAAATCGCATCATGTCAGATCGAAGTCTGCATCTCGAACATGCGGCGATAGGCGTTCGAGCCTTGCATCAGCGTGTCGTGCGTGCCCTCGGCGATGGTGCGGCCGTCCTCGATGACGATGATGCGGTCGGCCGGCCGGATCGTCGCCAGGCGGTGGGCGATGACGATGATGGTGAGGCGCCCGCGCAGCCCATCGAGCGCGGCCTGGACCGCCGCCTCGGATTCCGAATCGAGCGCGCTGGTCGGCTCGTCGAGGACCAGGATGTCGGGGCCCTGTGCCAAGGCACGGGCGAGGGCGAGGCGTTGGCGCTGGCCGCCGGACAGGCGCACGCCGCGTTCGCCGACGACAGTGTCGAGGCCGCGCTCCATGCGCCGCACGAAATCGGCGGCATGGGCGGAGTCCAGCGCCCGCCACAACTCGGGTTCGGCCGGCGGCGGAATCAGGCCGAAGGAAAGATTGGCGCGGATCGTGTCGTCGAACAGGATGGTGTCCTGCGTTACGAATGCGATGGCGCGGCGCAAATTGTCGAGCTCGAATTCCTCGATGGGCGTGTCGTCGATGAGGATGCGACCGGCCTCGGGTTCGAGCAGGCGCGGCAGCAAGTCGACGGTCGTCGATTTGCCGGCGCCCGAGCGACCAACCAGGGCGACCGTCTCGCCGCGCCGGATGACGAGCGTGACGCCGCGCAGCGCCGGCCGTGCCGCGTCGCCCGATTCGTAACCAAAGCTGACGTCAATGAAGCGAATCTCGCGCCGCAATCCGCCAAATGGCCGCGTGCCGCCGCGGATCTTGGCGCTGGCGCGGGCTTCGGCGACGAGCCGCTCCAACCTGTCGAACGCCGCCCCAGTGTCGGCGATGGTGATGCGGCAGGTATTGAGCGTGCTCACCTGCGGCACGATGCGCGTCAGCATGAAAATGAACAGGCCGATTTCGGAGAGGCCGAGGCCGCGCCACTCTACCGCCCAATAGATGCCGCCGAACATGCCGATCATGACGATGGGTTGCACGGAGACGGTGATGAACGCCTTCACCGTTTGCAGGCGCGCCGTCGCCGCGCCAAGATCGCCGAAGATACGGCGCAGGGATAGTGTCGAATCCGATTCGTGGCCGCGCATCTTGATCAGGCGGATGCCGTGGAACATCTCGTTGAGCGCGATGCTCATCCGGTACTGATTGTCGGTCACCGCACGACCGAGGGTGTGCGAAGCGGCAAGTTGGCGCCAATAGACGAGGCCGGCGACGCCGATCACCGGCACCATCATCGCCGCCAGCTCGACCGATACATACAGCACGATCGCGAGATAGATGAGGATCAGGGCGACGGCGGCGAGATAGTCGCCGACCATGGTGACGAGGCTAGCGCAACGCGAAGCTTCGGTCGTGACAGCGGAAGACAGCTCGCCAAAATTCTTGCGGTGGAAGAAGGCGAGATCGGCCCGCACCGCGGCGCCGGTCACGCGGTCGCGCAGATTGGCCATGAAGCGCTCGCTTTGATTGGCCGTGAGCACCATGCGGGCGTAGAGGATGATCTGCCGTAGTAGCACCGGCACGAGCACGATGAGCAACAGCGCCGCAAGATTGACGTCGATGCCGAACCGATCCATCTGCCCGACCACGAAATTGGTCAGCGGGTCGACGCGGCCACGTAGACCGGCGGCGCCGCGCTCGATATAGACGAGCACCGGCAGCAGGCCGCCCATGCCGATTCCTTCGGCTGCCGCCAGAAGGAATGTGAGTGCGAGAAGCTGTCCGACCGACGCGGGCTTGAGGCCGAAGCGGAGCAACCGGCGGATCGTGACAATGAGATCGAGGAGCATGGTGCGTGCGTTAGAAGTTCTTGCCTAACGCCTTGCGGATCACCCCGGCCGTTCGGTCCACTTGCGCCTCGGTCAAGGTGAAGTGCGAAGGCAGCCACAGGCCGCGGGCCGAGACGTCGGTCGCCACCGGAAAGGGGCCGGTTTGGGCGGCGTAGGGCGGTTGGGTGTGCAAGGGAAACCAGAAACCGCGATAGCCGATGCGCGCCTCGTCGAGGGCGCGGCGGACGCGCTCGCGCTCGGTGAACAAGGCATCGGCCCACAGGCGGATCTCGCCCGGCTGCGAGGCGTCGGGAAACCTGACGCCGGGGCAATCGGCGAGCGCCCGCCGGAACCATGCGTCACGCCGCGCTGCCTGGGCGCAGCGCTCTTCGAGGCTGTCGAGCTGCGCCAGTGCTACGGCGGCCTGGAGATCGGTGAACTTGAAATTGAAGCCGAGTACCGGATGGGCATCGTCGCCGCCGGTGCCGCGCTTGCCGCGGCCCTGGTCCTTGAGCTCGATCAACTTTTGGTACATCGCGGTATCGTTGACAGCGATCATCCCGCCCTGGCCGGATGTTACGTTCTTGTTGGCCGAGAAGGAAAAGCAGCCGGCATCGCCGAATGAGCCGAGCTTGCGGCCGGCATAGGACGAGCCCAGCGCCTCCGCCGCGTCGCAGACCAGCCTTAGGCCGCGCTCGCGGCAGAACTTCTCGAAGAACCCGTAATCGGCACCGCGGCCGTTGACATCGACGGTGACAATCGCCTTGGTCCGCGGCCCGACGGCACGCATCGCCGCCTCGGGATCGAGCGCCAGGCGGCGCGGTTCGACATCGACGAGCTTCACCGTGGCGCCGGCCATGCGCGCGGCGTTGGCGGTGGCGATGAAGGTGAGATCGGGGACGATCACCTCGTCGCCGGGCCCGATCCCCAACGCCATCAGCGCCAGCGAGATCGCCGTGGTGCCGCTGGTGACGGCGACGCAGTGCTTGACGCCGAGAAGGGTGGCGACGCGTGCCTCGAACTCGCGCGTCAAGGGCCCGTCATTCAGAAAATTGCGATCG
>JACQDQ010000273.1 GCA_016201015.1 Pseudomonadota bacterium
AGCGTCGTCTTCCCGTGATCGACATGACCAATCGTCCCGATGTTGCAGTGCGGCTTATTCCGCTCGAATTTCGCCTTCGCCATCGTTGTTCTTCCCGGTGCTTGGAGTTTATGTCCCCGATATTGCTCGTCGAGTTGCGCGAACCGCCGCGCTACCGATCCGCCGCCTCAGGCCGCTCGACCCTGGACGCCGGGCCGGGCTGGAGCGGGTGATGGGAATCGAACCCACGTAGCCAGCTTGGAAGGCTGGTGCTCTACCATTGAGCTACACCCGCCTATCGGCCCGCCATCCCACACCCGGCGCAGACCCGCCCTTGCATCTTCGATCGGCTTCGAGCCCGATTCCCGCCCGCACCCAGCCGAGGGATTGGTGGAGGGGGTAGGATTCGAACCTACGTACGCTGACGCGGGCAGATTTACAGTCTGCTGCCATTAACCACTCGGCCACCCCTCCGCGCTCGCGCCTCGATCCCAGCGCGTCGGAACTGCGCAATATGAGAAATTAATGTCAGAAGTCAACGCAAAACTCTTGGAACAGCACAAGACGCCCCGCCGGCTTTCCGATCCCGCTTGGGCCCGGTGGGGTGGCTTGCAGTCCTGTCAGATTTCGCATATTAATGCGTCGACGCATGAAAGGCAAGCAGCGCTATAATCGCCAAGGCGAATCCGGCAACGGCCAGACTCGGTCGACGAGCGGCAGCGAATCGTCGCGTCCGAAGAGTCAGCCGGGGGCTGGTGTTCCGTCCCGGAAACGGGGTGCAACCTATTGGTTATATGGGGTTCATCCGGTCATGGCGGCGGTCGCCAACCCGCGGCGGCGATGCTTGCGCGTGCTGCTCACGGCAGAAACCGAAGCCGCCTTCGGATCGCGCATCGAGGTGTTGGCGAAGCAGCATCCACAGGGATTCCCACGGCCGGCCGTGGTGTCGCGGGACGCCATCGAGCGGACGCTGCCGCGCGGTGTGGTGCACCAAGGCGTCGCGGCGCAGGTCGAAGGCCTTGACGAGCCCGACATCGACGACATCTGTCGCGCGACCAATGGCAGCGACACCGCCCGCCTGATCGTGCTCGATCAGGTGACCGACCCGCACAATATCGGCGCCATCCTGCGCTCGGCCGCCGCCTTCGACGCCGCCGCCGTAATTCTGCCCGAGCGGCACGCGCCCGGCGCGACCGGGGTTCTCGCCAAGTCCGCATCGGGCGCCATGGAAAAGGTCCCGCTGGTGCACGTCGTCAACTTGGCGCGGGCGATGGAGCAGTTGAAGCAGGCGGGATTTTGGTGCGTCGGACTCGATGCCGACGCCAGCACCCGGCTGAACGAAGCCGATCTCACCGGCAAAGTCGCGCTCGTCCTTGGCGCCGAAGGCGAAGGCTTGCGCCGCCTGACCCGCGAGCACTGCGACCTGATGGTGCGCATTCCAATATCGCGCGGCAGCGACAGCATCAACGTCTCGAACGCCGCCGCCGTCGCCCTCTACGAGCTCGCGCGTCGCGTCTAATCGCGGTCGGCATCAGGCCGCCGCTTGCGGCCCGCGCAGATGGCACGCGACGAAACGGCCGGGCGTCACTTCGCGAAGCATCGGTTCCTCGCTCCGGCAGCGCGCCACGGCATAGGGGCAGCGCGGATGGAAGCTGCAGCCCGAAGGCGGATTGAGCGGGCTCGGCACCTCGCCTTCGATCACGAGTCGGTCGCGCCGCGCGCGCGGCGCCGGCACCGGCGCCGCCGCGAGAAGGGCTTCGGCGTAAGGGTGCAGCGGACCGGCGAACAGCGCGTCGCGATCGGCGATCTCGACGATCCGGCCGAGATACATGACCGCGACGCGGCGGCTGATATGCTCGACGACGCCGAGGTCGTGGGAGATGAAAAGATAGGCGAGGCCGTATTCCTCCTGCAGGTCCATCAGCAGATTGAGCACCTGGGCCTGGACCGAGACGTCGAGCGCCGAGACCGGCTCGTCGGCAACGATCACATCCGGCCGCAACGCCAGGGCCCGCGCGATCCCCAGCCGTTGGCGCTGCCCGCCGGAGAATTCGAACGGAAACTTGCGCATCGCCTCGGCCCGCAGGCCGACCCGCTCGAGCAGCGCCACGGTGCGTTCCTCCCTCTCACGCGCGCCCATGTCGCCATAGTTCTCCAGCGGCTCGGTCACGATCTGGCCGGCGGTAAGCCGCGGATTGAGCGACGCATACGGATCCTGGAACACCATCTGGATATGCCGGCGATGCAGTCGAACCGCCTCGCGGTCGAGGGCCGTGATATCGACGCCGTTGAGCAGGACCTGTCCGCTGGTCGGTTCGATCAGCCGCAGAATCAGCCGGCCGACGGTCGACTTGCCGCAACCGCTCTCGCCGACCAGGCACAGCGTCTCGCCGGCGGCGATGGTGAAGGAGACGCCGTCGACCGCCCGCACCTCGGCGACCACCTTGCGCAGCAGGCCGCGCTCTACCGGGAAGCGCTTGACGAGATCGCGCACCTCGAGAACGGTCCGCCCGCCCGGCGCGGAGTCGGGACGAGGGATAGCGGCCGCGGCAGCAGGCCCGCTCACGACGACGACGCCACGCGCTCGGCCTCCCAGCAGGCGACGGCATGGCCGGGAACCGGCTCGAGCAGCGGCGGGGCCTCGCGCCGGCAGTGATCGCGCGCGAAGCTGCAGCGCGGCGCGAAGGCGCAGCCGGCAACCACCTCGCGCAACGAAGGAACGATGCCGGGAATCTCGTTGAGCCGCCGCTGGCGCGCCTGATTCTTGAGCCGCGGGATCGACGCCATCAGCCCGCGCGTATAGGGATGCATCGGCCGGTCGAACAGCTCGAAGACATCGGCCTCCTCGACCTTGCGCCCGGCATACATGACGATGACGCGCTGGCAGGTCTCGGCCACCACCCCCAGGTCGTGGGTGATGAGCATGACCGCCGCGCCGAGGCGTTCCTTCAGCTCGAGCATGAGCTTGAGGATCTGGGCCTGGATCGTCACATCGAGCGCGGTCGTCGGCTCGTCGGCGATGAGCAGCTGCGGATTGCAGGCGAGCGCCATGGCGATCATCGCCCGCTGACGCATGCCGCCGGAAAGCTGATGCGGATAGTCCTTGAGACGGCTCTCGGCGTCGGGGATGCGCACCAGCCGCAGCATCTCTGCCGCGCGCGCGAATGCCGCGGCGCGCGCCAGGCCCTGATGGATGATGACGGATTCTGCGATCTGACCGCCGATCGTCAGCACTGGGTTGAGGCTCGTCATCGGCTCCTGGAAGATCATCGCGATGCGGTTGCCGCGGATGCGGCGCATCTCCGGCTCGGACAGGCGGAGCAGGTCGCAGCCGTCGAACTCGATCACGCCGCTCACCGTGCGGCCGATCTTGGCCGGAATCAGCCGCAGGATCGACAGCGCCGTAACGCTCTTGCCGCAACCGGATTCGCCGACGATGCCAAGCGTCTCGCCGGCGCCGACGGTGAAGGACACGCCGTCCACCGCGCGCGTGGTGCCGTCGCGCGTGAAGAAATAGGTGCGCAGGTCATCGACCTTAAGGATGGCGGTCGTCACGCGCCCTCACATCCGCCGCGCCAGGCGCGGGTCAAGGTGATCGCGCAGCCCGTCACCGAGCAGGTTCACCGCCAGGACGACGATCGCCAGACAGCCGCCGGGGAAGAAGATGGTCCACGGCGCCAGGCCCAGATATAGGCGCGAAGACGCGATCATGTTGCCCCAGGTCGGTATCTCCGGCGGCGTCCCGGCGCCGAGGAAGGACAGCCCGGCCTCGACCAGAATCGCCGAGGCGCAGATGTAGGTCGCCTGCACGATCAGCGGCGCCACCGTCGAGGGCACGATGTGCCGCAGCATGATCTTGCGGCCGCGGCTGCCGCCGGTGATGGCGGCGTCGATGAAGGGCTGCTCGCGGACCGTCAGCACCACGGCGCGCACCAGCCGCGTGACGCGCGGAATCTCCGGGATGGCGATGGCGACGATCACCGTCTCGACGCTGGCATGCGTCAGCGAGACCAGCGCGATCGCCAGCAGGATGGCGGGAATCGCCATGAACCCGTCCATGACCCGCATCAGCACCGTGTCGACGCGGCGGTAATAGCCGGCGACCAGGCCCATCGCCAGGCCGAGGACGATCGCGGCGGTCGCCACCACCAGCCCCACCATCAAGGAGATGCGGG
>JACQDQ010000274.1 GCA_016201015.1 Pseudomonadota bacterium
CCCCTCCAGGTGTTTCACATGCGGTTCACTCAGGCTTTCCAGCCCCGCTTGGCCGATGCGCTCGGCAAGCCGAAGGAACCGCGCCTGCATGTCCGCCGGAAGGGCGGCGATTTCAGCGGCGACCGTTTCGTTCAGGGTCTCGACTCGCCAAGCCACATTCGCTTATATCTCAATTTTGAGATAGAGGGAAGAGGTCGAAAAAAGGCGTGGTGGGTTCGGCGGCGCCGTCGCGCTCCCGGACGCCTGCGCGCGTTCAATCGCGCTTGTTCATGGCGCCACGGCGAACGAATGGTGCCCATCTTCATCGATCGCGGCGCGCCAGCGCTCCGGCCGCCGCGACGATTCAGAGGATCAAGAGGATAAAGCCGGTGGTCAGGAGCGCCGCGGTCCACAGCAGATCGAGATTGATCCAGCCGCGGCGCAGGAAGGCGACGCCGACCCACTCGTAGACGACGATGGCGATCGCGCCGGTCACCGCCAGCATCGCCGCGGTATGGACGCCGACCGCGGCCAGCGCAATCGGCAGCGAGCCGGAGCCGCCGAGCGCACTCGCCGCGTTCGCCGACAGGCACAGCGGGATCAGCGCCGGGACGAGCATGAGGCCGGCGCCGTGCGCGCCCGCCAACAGGAACGACCACAGGACGAGCCCGGCAAAACCGGTCTGCATGCCGACCCGCGCGCGATGGCGGGACGCGTACAGAAGATGGTAGAGCGCCCACAGGACGAGCACGAGTCCGGCGAGCGCGCGAATCGCCGTCAAGTCGAAGAGGAGACCCACTGCCGCGATCGATGTGGCGACGATCGCGATCGACAGGGCGTGGCCGAGCGCGATCGGCACCAGCGACTGCAGCACCACCGCCCGGCTCCGGCGATGCAGCCCGAGCGCGACCGCAAACAGCCAGCCCATCGCCGGGTTCAGCCCGTGGTACATGCCGAGCCCGGCGAGAGCCACCCATGGCCAGGTCTCGCTCATCGCCGGCGGCCGGCGGCGGCATCTCTGGAGCGTCTATTCATGTCGGGCTCCTCGATCCGACGGTCGATATTCCACCGCTCTCCGTCTGCCCGGATGCGAATGCAATGACGAGTCTGTGGTCCGCTCCGGGTCAGTGTTCGGCGAGCCAGCTCGCAACCCTTTCGCCGAGCATCATGATGGTGAAGTTGGGCACGACGCGCGGCGCCACGGGAAAGACCGAGGCGTCGACGACGAACAGATTGCCGATCCCACGAACCCGGCACCTCTGATCGACGACCGCGCGCGGATCGCCGTCAGGCCCCATTGGCACCGTGCCGGTGGCGTGGCAATACGTCCCCACATTGGCGCGCATGTAGCCGTCAAGCTGCTGGTCCGATTCGACGATGTCATCGGTGAGCCCCACGACGCGCTGATACGCGTGACTCATGGCCTCTGACTTTACCACCCTCCACGCCAGGCGAACGCCAACCATCAAGCGGCGAACGTCCTCCCCGTCGGCGCAAAAATTGAGGTCGATCCTGGGTTGGACTGCGGGATCGCGGCTCGTCAGCGTGAGCCGGCCGTGGCCGCGCGGCCGCATGAGTGCCACGCGCAATGCCGCGACCACCGGGACCCCAGCTTCTGCGCGAAATGCGGGCATCGCAGTCAGGTCCAAATGTGTGGTGAGGACGAGCTGCATGTCGTCCGTTTCCATGGAACCGGAGCTGCCGAAGCGCGCCAGAATTTGGAAGCGAGGATCTCGGCCGATCACGCATTCGCCCGGGTGGGGGACCAGGTAGATCGGCACTGCCGCGTGATCCCAGAGCCGCGCCCCGACGCCCGGAAGATCGAGCCGCGTCGCGATCCCTATGGCCTCCAGGTTCGCTCGCGGTCCGATGCCTGAGCGCATCAGGATTGCCGGCGAGCCGATCGCACCGGCGCACAGCACGGTGGTATTGCCATGAACGATGTCGCCGGTCGCCAACCGCACGCCCGCAACGCAGCTGTCATCGAGGATCAGGCGGTCCACGAGACATCCGCCGCGGATCGTCAGATTGCCGCGCGATCGGGCGTGCTTCAGGTGCGAGATCGCGGTCGAGACCCGGGTGTCGCCGATCCGGTTCATCGGCCACGGCCCGACTCCCGAGCCATCTAGGGTGTTGTGGTCTCTGACATCGGCAAAACCGGCCGAAACGCACGCGGCGTGGAACGCGCGCTGCATGGGGATGAGGTCCTTCGATCCATGGCGCGCGATCGGAACCGGCCCGTCCCTCCCGTGATGCGATCCAACGCCGTCGCGGTCCGTTTCGAGGCGCCGGAACCACGGCGCCACGTCCGGCCAGCGCCATTCCGTGTTGCCGAGACGCGCCCAATCGTCGTACTCGGCCGGTTGCCCCCACTGCGCGGCCGCGGCGTTAATGGCGGACGTGCCGCCAACCACCTTGCCCCGCCGATACGCGATCGTTCGCCCATCGATCGGGTTCGCGGTGTAGCGCCAGTCATGGGCGATGCCGGCCAGATCGCGGTAGTCGAGCAGATCGGGAGGCATTGCCGGCTCGTCGGCATAGTCCGGACCGGCTTCGATCAGCATCACGCGGATGGCGGGATTTTCCGACAGCCGCGCGGCCAGGATCGCGCCCGCCGATCCTGCACCCACGATGAGGTAATCGAACAACGCAGTGACGCCGGCTTCCGCGATTCCGACGCTAAGATGGCATTGTCACGGATAGCAGTACGAGTCCGAGGACGCGTCGCCGCCCTGCAAGCGCACCTGATGCGGCAGATGGCCGGCCGGCCATTTCAGGAAGAAGTCCGGCGCCAGTTCGATTCCGCCGCCCGGCTTGGCGTTGACCTTGACCATCCAGCCATCGATGCCGTCCGGGTAGAATTGCGGGTCGATGGCGCCGTAGAGCGAGTTCGTGAAATAGATGCGGCGCCCGTCGCGGCTGATCTCGACCATCTGCGGCCCGCCGTTGAGCGGGCCGGCGTTGCTGGGATGCGGCGCCCGCGAAACAATGCCGCCGATGCGCAGCTTGCCGGTGAGTTTCGGATTGAAGGGATCGCTGACGTCGTATTGCTGCAGGTCGCCGGTCCCCCAGCACGACACGTAGAGATACTTGTCGTCGACCGAGAGGTCGATGTCGGTGACGAGCGGCGGGCAGGCCTTGAAGTCCTTGAGCGCGGGCGGCAGCCGATCGGGATCGGCGGGCTCGGCCGGGATCTCGATGATCTTCTTTGCGGCCCATTTGTCGCCGTCGCGGTACCAGGTCCAAATCGATGAAGCCAGGTTCTCGAGACTGATGACGCAGTTGACGAAACCATAGGCCTTGGTCGGGTCGTGCGCCGGCCTCAGCTCGAAGACCAGCTGGTGCTGCTTGCCGAAGTCGATCTCCTGCACGTGCCGGCGCTTGTTCAGGTCCCAGAAATGCAGCTTGTGCCCGTACTTGGCGCCGAGCAGCAGCTCGGGCACCAGGCCGTTCTCGAACATGTCGGGCGAGCCCCATTCGCTGGTCACCACCGTGTCGTAGCCCAGGTGCCACCACATGTCGTAGCCGAATTGCTGCGTGCCGCGCTCCACCTCCCAACGGCCGCGCGGCTCGAAGGTCTCATGATCCATCACGAAGACCCCACCGGGCGCCTTGCCCTGCGCGCTGCCAAGGGCGCTCACGTAAATTCCCCCCGGCCCGCAATGCACGGTGTGAAGCCGCGAATACCCGGCGCGCCTGAACACCTCCTCGGGCTCGATGACCTTGACGATCCTGGGCGCCCTCGGATCGGGCTTGGTGTCGAGCACGTGGATGCGCGAGGAGCGTAGGCCG
>JACQDQ010000288.1 GCA_016201015.1 Pseudomonadota bacterium
AAAAAATCTTCGCGCATTGCCGAACAAAAATGTTTCGGAAACTTCGCGCTCTGTTGCCGATCGCCGCGCGCTCCAAGCAGGGTGCGACATTCTTATCCGCGCTGTGCTCCGGTATCGCGTGCAGCGCGCCGGAGATATTCCTGTTAGCTCTTGCTAAAGCTCTTTATTCGCGCGGAATAGCGCGAGAGCTTGCGCGCCACGGTGTTGCGATGAATGTAGCCTTTGGTCGCGGCCCGCATCAGAACCGGTTGCGCCGCCACAAACGCTTCCTGCGCCTCAGCTTTGTTGCCGCTCGCGATAGCGGCTTCGACTTTCTTCATATGCGTGCGCAGGCGCGAGAGCTGCATACGGTTGAGCGCCTGGCGATGCACGGCCTGGCGCGCCTGCTTCTTGGCCGATTTCGTTTTCGCCATGATTGACCTTATATTGTTGCGATCGCCGCGTCGAGGAGGCGGGCGTTATAGCCTTGCTGTTCACGACCGTCAACTCGCGCTGATCGCGCGACTTGCGCCTTTATATTTGCCGAGCAACAACAGCTAGCGGTGCTTGAACTGCGGCTGACGCTTCTCGACGAACGCCGCCATGCCTTCCTTCTGATCCTCCGTAGCGAACGTCGAATGAAACAAGCGTCGCTCGAAGCGGACTCCTTCGGCAAGCGTTGTTTCGTAAGCACGATTGACCGCCTCCTTCACCAGCATCGTGATCGGCCGCGACATGTCGCCGACCTTTGCCGCCGTCTTCATCGCCTCGTCGACGAGATCCGCTGCCGGCACGACGCGGCTGACGAGCCCAGCACGCTCGGCTTCGGCAGCGTCCATCATGCGGCCTGTGAGACACATCTCCATGGCCTTTGATTTTCCGACAAATCGTGCGAGACGCTGCGTGCCGCCGGCACCGGGCATGGTGCCCAGGGTGATCTCCGGCTGTCCGAACTTGGCGTTGTCGGCCGCGAGGATGAAGTCGCACATCATGGCGATCTCGCAGCCCCCGCCGAGTGCATAGCCTGCGACTGCCGCGATGATCGGTTTGCGGCAAGTCGTGATTCTTTCCCATCCATGGGTGATGAAGTCCTTGAGATAGGCATCCATGTAGGACATCTGCTGCATTTCCTTGATGTCGGCGCCGGCGGCAAACGCCTTTTCGCTGCCGGTCAGCACGACCGCGCCGATCCGTTCATCGGCCTCGAAGCCATCGAGCGCAGCTCCAAGTTCGGCGACGAGACCATTTGACAGCGCATTCAGCGCCTTCGGCCGATTCAAGGCAATCAAGCCAACGCGGCCGCGGGATTCGACCAGAATGAACTGGTAGGCCATGGGTTTCTCCGGAATTGTCTTTATGCGATGGACGCGCGGAACGACATACCCGGGCATTAGCCGGGCGACAAGAAGAACCGGACGGTCAGATGGGTCGACCGGCCCGGTTGTGGAAACTCCAGGCGCAATGTCTCGCCGTCGCGACGGAACGTGCCGGGTCCGGTCGACTGCCACCCAAGCTGCGGCAAAGTCCGTTCATAAAACTCGAGCACGGCTTGACGCGTGACCGAACCCTCGGCCGATAGCTCGACAATGCGCCCGGCAGGGGCATCGAAGGACACGGAGCGGTCGGCGAGCTGAGTGAGGCCCGCCATTACCGGCATGTCTTCGAGGCCGACGAAAAACGAATCCTCCCCCAGCACCGGACCACCGACGGGAATTACGAGCACCGTCAGAATCGCGCCGACGATCCGCAAGCATCCGGTCCGGCTCATGATTCGCCCTCTTACCTCAGCGTTGCCGCTTCGTACAATAGAAAGTCGACCGACCGCCTTGGACGATGCGCTTCACCGCGCCGCGACAATCGCAACCCGGGCATGGCTTGCCTTCGCGGTCATAGACCGCCCAATAGTGCTGAAACCACCCGAGTTCGCCGGAGGCCTGTACATAGTCGCGCGCCGACGAACCACCCGCGACAATCGCCTTGCTGAGCACGTCCTTGATTGCCGCAACGAGGCGGTGGGCGTGATCACCGCGGACGGTACGCGCGCGCCGTCGCGGCGACAAGCCGGCGTGGAATAGCGCCTCGCAGGCGTAGATGTTGCCGAGGCCGGCGACTACGCGCTGATCGATAAGCACTGTCTTGATTGGCCCCGTTCGTCCGGCGAGGGCCGCCGCGAGCACCTCCGGCGTGAAGGCCGATGATAGTGGTTCCGGACCCAAGCCATTGAAACGCTTGTCGTCCCCAAGGTCAGCCGCAGACACGAGGTCGATCAAGCCGAAACGACGAGGATCGGTAAAGCGCAGAATGGCGCCTTCGTCGGTGGTAAACTCGACATGGTCGTGCGGACCCGGCGGGCTGTTGAGACGCGGCAGTAGGACGAGGCGCCCCGACATCCCGAGGTGCAAGACGAGCACATTGCCGTCGTCGAAACGGAGAAGAATGTACTTGGCCCGCCGCTCCGCGCCATCGATACGCCGACCCTCGACGCGTCGCACGAAGTCGCGTGGCAGCCTGGTTCGCAGGTCGGGCCGTCGCTGCACGACGTGCACGAATCGACGGCCGAGCAGCCGGGGCGCCAGTCCGCGCAGAACCGTCTCGACTTCGGGTAGTTCAGGCATGTGGAGTCCTGCTCAGCGGGAAAGGAACGGCGGTCGAATAGATGATGGTGTAGCCATCATACGCAACGGCGGCGCTGGCCCAAAGCCCGGCGCGCACGCTAAGGTGGGAGCATGACGAGAGGCCCCGACCCAGGCGGCGCGACGGCGTCCTTTGGTTTCCGCATCGTTGCCGAGGACGAAAAGGCTTCGCTGGTGCGCTCCGTCTTCGACAGCGTAGCACCGCGCTATGATTTGATGAACGATCTCATGTCGGGCGGCGTTCATCGCCTGTGGAAGGCGGCACTTCTCGACGAGATCGCGCCGCGGCCAGGCGAGTCCCTGCTCGATGTCGCCGGCGGCACCGGCGACATCGCGCGTCGCTTCCTTGCCGCCGCCGGCGGTCCGGCTACCGGCGCGCACGTCGTGCTCTGCGACATCACCGCTGCAATGGTGGCGATTGCGCGGGATCGCACCCTGGACGCGGGCATCCTGCAGGGCATCGATCATGTCGTCGGCGATGCCGAACGCCTGCCGGTGGCCGGCCGCGCAATTGACGTGTGCGCCATGGCGTTCGGCCTGCGCAATGTCACACATATCGAGGCGGCACTGGCCGAGGCCTATCGCGTTCTCAGGCCCGGCGGCCGGTTCTTCGTGCTCGAATTCAGCCGGGTCGTGCTGCCTTTGCTTGACAAGCTTTACGACCTTTACTCGTTCGCCGTACTGCCGGCGCTGGGCGAACTGGTCACTGGCGATCGCGCGGCCTATCAATATCTTGTCGAAAGCATCCGCCGTTTCCCGCCGCAGGCGGACCTCGCTCGTTTGATTGGCGATGCCGGCTTCGGGTGCGTGCGCTGGCGCAATCTGTCGGGCGGCATTGCGGCAATACACGTGGCCTGGCGGCTCTAGCGACGAACGACGCGGCTGACCATGATTCGCACACTCCGCCGCCTCGGCCGCATCGCCAAGATCGCCCGAACGCTGGCCCGCTTCGGGGCGCTCGACGGTCTCGATCGCTCCGGCCTGCCGCCCGGATTGGTGTGGCTTGCCAATGCGTTCGCGCCGCGAGTCGCCGATGGCCGGCCCGGACAGCGGCTGGCGGCCGCCTTCACGGCGCTTGGCCCAAGCTTCATCAAATTCGGCCAAGCCCTGTCGATCCGCGCTGATCTGGTCGGCGACGAGATTGCCGCCGACCTTTCCGACCTGCAGGACCGCCTTGCTCCGTTCCCGGGCGCCGCTGCCCGCGACATCGTTGCCGCTGAACTCGGCCGTCCGATCGCCGCCTTATTTCAAAGCTTCGATGACGAAGCGGTCGCCGCAGCCTCCATTGCCCAGGTCCACTTTGCGGTGACAAGCGAGGGCAGGCCCGTCGCCGTCAAGTTGCTGCGGCCCGGCGTCGAGGATGACTTCGAGCGTGACATCGACTTGTTCCTGTGGCTCGCCGAATTTGCCGAGCGCCTGATCCCGCGCACCCGCCGCCTGAAGCCCGTTGACGTAGTGCGCACCTTCGCACAGACGGTGCGCCTCGAAATGGACTTGCGGCTGGAAGCAGCCGCGGCCTCCGAACTGGCCCAGAACTTCGCCGGCGACCCGGACTTTCGCGTGCCGACGGTCGATTGGCAGCGCACCGCGCGCCGTGTTCTCACGACCGACCGCATCGTCGGCGTCCCGATCGATGAGCGGGAGACGCTGATCGCCGCCGGGCACGATCTCGATGCGGTGGTCGCCCGCGCCGGGCGCATCTTCTTCAACCAAGTGTTCCGCGATGGCTTCTTCCACGCCGACATGCATCCCGGCAACCTGTTTGTCGCCGAAGACGGTGCAATCGTTGCCGTTGATTTTGGCATCATGGGACGTGTTGACAAGCCGACGCGTGCCTACCTCGCCGACATGCTGATGGGCTTCCTCAATGGGGACTATGCTGCTGTGGCGGACGTCCACTTCCGCGCTGGATACGTTCCGGCGGGCCAGTCGGTCGGCGCTTTCACTCAAGCTTGCCGCGCCATCGCCGAGCCGATTTTCGGCAAGCAGCTGCATGAGATTTCCCTGGCGCGCCTGCTCGCGCAGCTGTTCCAGGTAACCGAGACGTTCGAGATGGAGACCCAGCCGCAGCTCCTGCTGCTGCAAAAGAGCATGTTGGTCTGCGAGGGCGTGGGACGGCGGCTCAATCCCAATGTCAACATGTGGCATCTCGCTCGGCCGCTGATCGAGGCCTGGATGGTGCAAAATCGCGGGATCGAGGCCCGCACGCGCGAGGTGGCCGAACAGGCCATCCAGCGCATCGAAGGGTTGCCGCAACTGGTCAGCAACCTGGAAAAGGCGGCGGCGATGCTGGCCTCGGGCGGGGTCAGGCTGCACCCCGACTCCCTGGCAGCGCTGAGCCACGGCTCGCGCGGCTCTGCCTGGCGGCCATGGCTCGCCGTCTGTGTGCTGGCCGGCGGAGCAGTCTTGGTCGCACTGTTGCTACGAGGATGACACGGCAGCATGCCAGGACAGTTGCGTGGCGGTCAGGGGACCATTAAGGTTATTTACAGTTCTAGACCGTACAATCTCCCCGTCGGGGCAACGGAGCCATACGCGCATGCTGAGCGGCCGCCGTATCCTTCTCATCATTTCTGGCGGAATTGCTGCCTATAAGAGTCTGGACCTCATCCGCCGTCTGCGCGAACGGGGCGGCGCGGTGCGCTGCATCGTGACGAAGGCCGGGGCGGAATTCGTCACGCCGTTGGCAGTCGCCACGCTGTCCCGGGACAAGGTCTTTGGCGACCTTTTTTCGCTGACCGACGAGAGCGAAATCGGCCATATCCGCCTGGCGCGTGACGCCGACCTCGTGGTCGTGGCGCCGGCCACCGCCGACCTCATCGCCCGCATGGCGCTTGGGCTTGCTTCGGATCTCGCGTCGACCGTGCTGCTGGCCACCGACAGGCCGATCCTGATCGCCCCCGCCATGAATTACGTGATGTGGGCGCATCCAGCGACGCAAGCCAACGTCAAGACCCTCGCCGGGCGCGGCGTACGCATGCTGGGCCCGGTCCAAGGCGAGCTTGCCGAGGGCGAAACCGGCATGGGCCGGATGAGCGAGCCACTTGATATCGTCGCGGCGATCGAGGCGTTCTTCAGCGGGACCGGACGGCTCAAGGGCCGGCGTGCCTTGGTCACCAGCGGCCCGACGCACGAGCCGATCGATCCGGTGCGTTATATCGCCAACCGCTCCTCCGGCAGGCAGGGCCACGCGATCGCCGCGGCACTCGCCGCGCTCGGTGCAGACACCATGCTTGTAACCGGACCAACGGTGCAGCTTGACCCTGCCGGCGTCGAGATCAAGCGCATCGAGACGGCGGAGCAGATGCTCGGCGCCTGTCGCGATGCGTTGCCGGTCGATGTCGCGGTCTGTGCCGCCGCGGTCGCCGATTGGCGGGTGGCCGATCCGCGCAATCAAAAGATCAAGAAGAACGGCAAGCCGGGCGACGCGGCGCCGATCCTGCGGCTGGCCGAAAACCCCGACATCCTGGCCAGCTTGTCGGCGGCGGGCAAGCTGCGGCCGCGGCTCGTCATCGGGTTCGCGGCTGAAACCGAAGATGTCGTGGCGCATGCAGTCGCCAAGCGCAAGAAAAAGGGCTGCGATTGGATCCTCGCCAACGACGTATCCGTCGCGGCCGGCACCTTTGGCGGCGACGACAACGCCGTGCATCTGATCGACGGCAAGGGCGTCGACTCCTGGCCACGCCTTACCAAGGATGAGGTGGCGCGCCGCCTCGCCGCGCGCATCGCCGACTATCTTGCCGCACCGGCCTGACCCACCCGGTGCCCGTGAGCGCGATAGAGCTTTCCGTCCCGATCACACGCCTGCCCCATGGGGCAGGGCTCGAACTGCCGCGCTACGCGACGCCAGCCAGCGCCGGCCTCGATCTGCTCGCCGCGGTCGACGTCGACATGACGCTGCCGCCGCAGAACCGCGCGCTGGTGCCGACCGGCATATCGATAGCCTTGCCGCCGGGCTACGAAGGCCAAATCCGCCCGCGCTCGGGCCTGGCCCTCAAACACGGCGTGACCGTCCTCAATAGCCCCGGCACCATCGACGCCGATTATCGCGGCGAGATCGGCGTCGTATTGATCAATCTCGGCACGGCACCATTCACGGTGACGCGCGGCCTGCGCATCGCGCAGTTCGTCGTAGCAGCCGTCAGACGCATCGCCTGGCAGGAAGTCGCGGACCTGCCCACGACCGCGCGCGGCACCGGCGGCTTTGGTTCGACCGGGACCTAGTCATGCTGACGCTGTCGAAGAAGCGGCTCTATGCGATTGAAGCGGTGCTCGATATCGCCTTCAATGCCGGTGGCCACCCGGTCCAGGCAGCGGCGATCACCGAGCGACAGGGCATCCCCAAGCGCTACCTCGAGCAGGTGCTGCAGGCGCTGACCCGCGCCGGCGTTCTTAGCGGCCAGCGCGGTCCCAAGGGTGGCTACACGCTGGCCCGCGAGCGCCGGCGCATCAGCGTCGGCGACGTTTTGCGCGTCGTGCGACAGATCGAGACCTCGCCCGATCCCATCACCGAGGCGCCGGGTTCGTCGCTCGGCCACCAAGTCGTCCGTCCCTTGTGGCTCGAGCTGCAGCAGGACGTCATGGCGCGGCTCGACCGTATCACGATCGAAGATCTGTGCCGCCGCGCCCAGGACTCCAATCTGCGCCCGGCCGTCGAGCACGGCATCGATTTTACCATCTGAGGACTCATGAAGGTCCAACATGCTCCCGATCCCGGCGGTGAATTCCGCGGCCAAATCTACGACAGCGTGCTCGATACCATCGGCGCGACGCCACTCGTACGGCTGAAAAAGTTCGCCGCGGCGCACGGCGTGCGCGCCGACATCGTCGCCAAGCTCGAGTTCTTCAATCCATTGGGTTCGGTCAAAGACCGCATCGGTCTTGCCATGATCGAGGCGGCCGAGCGCCAGGGCCGCCTCAAGCCGACCACGGTGCTGGTCGAGCCTACTTCCGGCAACACCGGTATCGCGCTCGCCTTCGCCGCCGCGGCCAAGGGTTACCGGCTGATCCTGACGATGCCGGAGAGCATGTCGATCGAACGGCGCCGGATGCTGAAACTGCTTGGCGCGGAACTCGAGCTCACGCCGGCGGCCGAAGGCATGCGCGGCGCCATCCGGCGGGCCGAGGAGATCGTCAGATCGCTGCCCGACGCCCTCATCCTGCAGCAGTTCCAGAACGCGGCGAACCCGGCGATCCACCGCCGCACCACCGCTGAGGAGATCTGGCGCGACTCCGCCGGCAAAGTCGACGCCGTGGTCTGCGGCGTCGGCACCGGCGGCACGCTCACCGGCGTCGGCAGCGTGCTCAAGGCCCGCAAATCGAGCGTGCGGATGATCGCGGTAGAGCCTGAGGACTCGGCAATCCTGTCCGGCGGCCAGCCGGGACCGCACAAGATCCAGGGGATCGGCCCAGGCTTCGTCCCCGCCATTCTCCAGCGCAATTTGATCGACGAGATCGTGCGCATCGGCAACGAGACGGCCTTCGCCACGGCACGCGAAGTGGCGCGCCTTGAAGGTTTGCCGGTCGGCGTCTCGGCCGGCGCAGCGCTGGCGGCCACGATCGAGGTTGGCGCGCGGCCGGAGATGACCGGCAAGCTGATCGTCGTCGTGATCCCGGATTTCGCCGAGCGCTACCTGTCGACGCCGCTGTTTGATGGGCTGTGAATGGACCTGAACGACGAGCAATTCCGACGCTACGCGCGCCACCTGATTCTCGACGAGGTCGGCGAGGAGGGTCAGGCGAAGCTGCTGTCCGCACGCGTCCTCGTGGTCGGCGCGGGCGGTCTGGGCTCGCCCGTCCTCATGTACCTTGCGGCGGCGGGCATCGGCACGCTGGGCGTCGTCGACGATGACGTCGTCGACCTCACCAATCTGCAGCGGCAGATCGTGCACATGACCGACCGCGTCGGCGTCGACAAGGTTAAGAGCGTCGTCGAGACGCTGGCCGGCTTGAACCCCGACATCCGCGTCATCCCGCACAAGCTTCGCCTCGACAAGAGCAACGCGCGCGACCTCGTCGAGGAATACGACCTGGTTGTCGACGGCAGCGACAATTTCGCAACGCGTTATCTGCTCAACGATATCTGCTATGCCGCGAAAAGACCGCTGGTTGCGGCGTCGCTGCTGCGGTTCGAGGGGCAGATGTCGACCTTTAAGGCCTATGACGGCAAGACCCCCTGCTACCGTTGCCTGTTCCGCGAGCCGCCGCCGGCCGGCCTCGTCCCGCGTTGCGAGGAAGCGGGCATCCTCGGCTCCGTCGCCGGCGTCATGGGCACGCTGCAGGCGACTGAGGCAGTGAAGGAGCTTCTCGGGCTCGGCGAATCGCTGTCGGGAACACTGCTGATCTACGATGCGCTCGACACCCAGTTCCGGCGCATCCGCATCAAGCGTGATCCGGAATGTCCGTTGTGCGGGACAAGGTCGACGATTGGCGATCTCTCCAGCAGTAAAGCTGGATAGATCGTTCTTGATCAACCTTCGCCACGCCTTCACCATCGAGGGGGCGCCGCCAGCGGTCCGACTGCCGTCGCCGCGAGCACACCGGCCGCCGCGCGGAGCGCGGATCGTCGCGACGCACCGGGGACGCGGGGCGTGGTCATGACGTCCTTCTAGAACATCGTCGCCAGCACGCGGTCGGGCGGGTTGTGGCCGTCGATGAAGCTCTTGATGTTGACGATCACCTTCTCGCCCATGGCGATGCGCCCTTCGAGAGTCGCCGACCCCATATGCGGCAGGCAAACGACAGCGTCGAGCTGGCGCAGCTTGGGGTGAATCTCGGGCTCGTGTTCGTAGACATCGAGGCCAGCCCCGGCAATTTCGCGCGCCACCAACCCGCGGACCAGCGCGTCCTCGTCGATCACGTTGCCACGCGCGGTGTTGATGATAACGGCATGCGGGTGCAGCAGCTTGAGCCGCCGCGGCGAGAGCAGGTGATACGTGGCCGGCGTATGCGGACAATTGATCGAGACGATGTCCATGTGGGCGAGCATCTGGTCGAGGCTCTCCCAATAGGTGGCCTCCAACTGCGTCTCCAGCTCGGCGTCGACGCGCCGGCGGTTGTGGTAGTGGATCGACAGGCCGAAGGCCCGCGCGCGGCGCGCCAGCGCCGTACCGATCCTGCCCATGCCGATGATGCCCAGACGCTTGCCGCCGAGGCGCATGCCGAGCATGGATGTCGGGCTCCAGCCGCGCCACTGTTCGGCGCGGACCACGCGCTCGCCTTCGGTCAGGCGCCGCATGACGGCGAGGATCAGCGCCATCGTCATGTCGGCGGTATCCTCGGTCAGAACGCCCGGCGTATTGGTGACGGTGATGGCGCGCCGTTTCGCGTCGTCGATATCGATGTGATCGACGCCGGTGCCGAACGAGGCGATGAGCTTGAGCTGCGGCCCGGCTTTGGCGAGCAGTGATTTGTCGATGCGATCGGTCACCGTCGGCACCAGCACCTGGGCCTTGCCCGCGGCATCGGCGAGCTCCGCGTCGGTCATCGGCCGGTCCTCGAGGTTGAGGCGCGTCTCGAACAGCTCCATCATCCGCGTCTCGATGACGTCCGGCAGCTTGCGCGTAACAATGACGAGTGGGCGCCTCCACGGCATCGGCGAATTCTCCTGAGCCCGACGGATGATGCGTTGCCAGGGGTAGCAAGCCCGGCCGGCGCTGTCCAGCGCACGGCGAGCCTGTATTTTGACCTGACGCCGTTTCGCCTATAGTCGCCGCATGGATCTCCGATTCGCGCGCATCGTTGCGGTCTTAGCCGTGGCTCTCACGTCGAGCATGGCTCTCGGTCAAACGGGCCTCGCCCAGAGCCGCGGTGCCGACAAAGCACCGCATTTCGTCAGCCTGCGCTCGGATGAGGTAAACTTGCGCACTGGCCCCGGCGTGACATATCCGGTCGAATGGATCATCAAGCGCCGCAACATGCCGGTCGAGGTGCTCACGGAGTTCGAGACGTGGCGCAAGATCCGCGACTTCGAGGGCACCGAAGGCTGGGTGCATCAGAGCATGCTGTCGCCGCGGCGCTCCATGATCGTCGTCGGCGAGACGCGCGCCCTCCGCCGCACGCCCGAGGGAAATGCGCCGGCGGTTGCCCGCATCGAGCCAGGGGTCGTGGGGAGCCTGATCGAATGCAAAGATCAGTGGTGCCGCGTCGAGGTCGCTGGATTCAAAGGTTGGATGGCGCGCGCCCAGATTTGGGGTGTGTATCCCAACGAGACGATCCGCTAGCCGCGATCGGGGCAGACGACGCATGATCCCTGCCGAGCGCGCGCCAAGCGCCTGCGGTTGACAGGTTCGCTCGGGCAAGGGATACTGTGAGTGATCGTTCACTCACATTTCATCGACCATGCGGGACGGAACGGCGACGCGACTGCGGATCGAGAAGGAGGCCCTGCGGCTGTTCGTCGAGAAGGGCGTCGCCGAGACCTCAGTTCGCGATGTGGCGCAAGCGGCCGGCGTCGCCGATGGGGCGCTTTACCGCCATTATGCAAGCAAAGACGCACTCATCTGGAACCTATTTTCAACGCACTACACCGGCTTTGCCCGACGCCTCGACCAACTGGCGGCAGCACGCGGCACGCGCGCGCGACTCGACGCCATGATCGCCGGCTTTTGCCGCTTCTTCGACGAGGATCCGGTGCTCTTTCGCTTCCTCCTGTTCGTGCAGCACGGACAGCTTCGAAAGATCACGCCGGAAATGCCGAGCCCGATCGACGCCGTGCGCTCGGTCATCGCCGCCGGAATGCGCCGGGGCGATATTCCCAAGACCGACTCCGACCTGGCGACGGCGATGGTCATGGGCATCGTCCTGCAAACCGCAACCTTTACCGTCTATGGTCGACTCCGCGGGCCGCTCCTAACGCGGAGCCGCCAACTTTCGACCGCCGCCTGGACCGTTCTCAGCCTTAGATCCTGAGGTTAGCCGTCATGGCCAGTCCGTCGCTCGCCCTGTTTCGCACCCGCCGGTTCCTGCCGCTATTCGTCACCCAGCTGCTCGGCGCGCTCAATGACAACGTGTTCAAGAACGCGCTCGTTATCCTCGTGACCTATCGGCTCGCCGACCAGACCGGAATGAACGGCTCGTTGCTGGCGACAGCCGCGGCCGGCGTATTCATTCTGCCGTTCTTCCTGCTCTCGGCGACCGCCGGACGCTGCGCCGACAAGTTCGAGAAATCGTGGTTGATCGCGATTATCAAGCTCAGCGAAATAGTCTTCATGGGCCTCGCCGTGATCGGCTTTGCCTGGTCGAGCGTGCCGCTGCTCCTCGTGGTTCTCTTCCTCATGGGCGTTCACTCGACCTTTTTCGGGCCGCTGAAGTACGGCATCCTGCCGACGCATTTGCATCCCGACGAGCTGATCGCCGGCAACGCGTTCATCGAAGCCGGAACATTTCTTGCCATCCTGCTTGGCACGGTGATCGGCGGCGTTGCGATCACGGCGAGCAGCGGTATCGTGCTCATATCGTCGGCGACGGTGGCCATCGCCGGCCTCGGCTTCATCGTCAGTCTGTTCATTCCCAGGGCGGCACCGGCGGCCCCCGAGCTGAGGCTGGGCATCAACATCGTTGCCCAAACCTGGGAAATGACGCGCTATGCGGCGGCCCGCCGCGACCTCTTCCTGTCGGTTCTCGGCATTTCCTGGTTCTGGCTCGTTGGCGCCACGTTCCTCGCGCAGTTTCCAACCTTTGCCAAGGACGTGCTCGGTGGCGACGAGCACATTGTCACTCTGTTTCTAACCGTCTTCTCGATCGGCATCGGCTTGGGCTCGCTCCTCTGCAACAGGCTCCTGGCCGGCGAAGTCAGCGCGCGGCATGTTCCCTTCGGCGCGCTCGGCATCACCATCTTCGCGGTCGATCTCTATTTCGCAAGCCGCGGCACCACGCCGAACGCCGGCGCGCTCCTTGGCGTGGGCGAGTTTCTCATGACCGCCGCGCATTGGCGTATCGTCGTCGACCTGCTGATGATCGCCGTATGCGGCGGCGTCTTCATCGTCCCGCTTTACACCATCCTGCAGACGCGGAGTGAAGAGTCGCATCGCTCGCGGGTGATTGCCGCCAACAACATCGTCAATGCGCTGTTCCTGGTGGTTGCCTCCGCGGCGACGTTTATTGCGCTTTCGCTTGGCGTCTCCGTGACTGAGATTTTCCTCGCCATGGCCATCGCCAACCTTGCCGTCGCGGTCTACATCTGCGGTCTGTTGCCGGACGCGCTGATCAAGGCTTTCCTTGCCGCCATTCTGCGGCTCGTCTATCGCGTCGACGTGCGCGGCATCGAGCACTACAAGGCCGCCGGCGAGCGCGCCGTGATTGTCGTCAATCATGTCTCGTTTCTTGATCCGATTCTTCTCGCCGCATTCCTCCCCGATCGGCCGATGTTTGCAATCAACACGTTCATCGCCCGACAGTGGTGGGTCCGCCCGTTCTTGCCCTTGGTTCGCGCCTTTCCGGTCGACCCGACCAATCCGCTGGCGATGAAGGGGCTGGTGCGCGCGGTCGAGGGCGGCGCGAAATGCGTCATTTTTCCCGAAGGGCGGATCACCGTGACCGGGGCGCTGATGAAGATCTACGAGGGTCCCGGCCTGATCGCCGATCGCGCCGGCGCGCCGCTCGTTCCCATCCGCATCGACGGCGCCCAATACACGCCGTTTTCCCGATTGCGTGGGAAGGTTCGCACGCGCTGGTTTCCGAAGATCACCGTCACCATTCTGCCGCCGTGCCAAATTACCGTATCCGATGGCCTCGTCGGCCGCGTACGCCGGCAAACGATCGGGCGCAAGCTGCACGATGTCATGACCGACCTCATTTTTACAACGTGCGATCACCGGCAGACGCTGTTTGCGACGCTCGCCGACGCGCGGACGATCCACAGCGGGCGGGCGCCGATTCTCGAGGATATCGCCCGCCAGCCATTGACATATCGTCGGCTGATTGCCGGCAGCTTTGCGTTTGGTCGCCGGCTGGCCGCGGGGACCGTGCGCGGCGAGCGCGTCGGCGTATTGCTGCCGAATTCGAACGCCGCGGCCATCACCTTCTTCGCCCTGCAGGCGGTTGGCCGCGTACCGGCGCTGCTCAATTTCTCGACCGGGAGCGGCGGCATGCTGGCGGCCGTGGAGGCGGCCCAGCTGCGAACCATCGTGACTTCGCAACGCTTCCTCGCAGCGGCCAAGCTCGAAGAAACCGCGCAGCAACTCGGCAAGCATGCCCGGCTCCTGATGATCGAAGACGTACGCGCAGCTATGGGCATATTCGATCGACTCTACGGTCTCGCCGGCACGCTGTGGCCGCGCGCGCTCCATCGTCGTCTGAGTCGGGCGTTGCCGTCCGATCCGGCCGTGGTCCTGTTCACCTCCGGCTCGGAGGGGCGCCCCAAAGGGGTCGTGCTGAGTCATCAGAATATTCTTGCTAACCGCTATCAGCTTGGCGCCGTGATCGACTTCAACCCAACCGACACTGTGTTCAACGCGCTGCCGATATTTCATTCTTTCGGCTTGACCGGCGGATTGCTGCTGCCGCTGCTGTCGGGCATCAAGACGTTCCTCTATCCGTCTCCGCTGCATTATCGGATCGTGCCGGAGCTGGTGTACGACACTAACGCCACGATCCTATTTGGCACGGACACCTTCCTGTCGGGCTACGCGCGCACGGCAAACGCTTACGACTTCTACAGCGTGCGCTACATCTTCGCCGGCGCCGAGCGGGTGCGCAGCGAGACGCGCCGCGTTTGGGCCGAAAAATTCGGACTGCGCATTCTCGAAGGCTATGGCGCGACGGAGACCGCGCCGGCCATCGCGACGAACACGCCGATGCATTTCAAGGCCGGCACCGTCGGTCGGTTTCTGCCCGGCCTCGATTACCGGCTCGAGCCGGTACCCGGGATCACGCGAGGGGGCCGACTTTCGGTCCACGGACCAAACGTCATGCTCGGATACCTCAGAGTCGAACGGCCTGGCGTGCTCGAGCCCCCCGTCGACGGCTGGTACGATACCGGCGACATCGTCGATATCGACGCCGACGGCTTCGTTGCCATCCTTGGCCGCGCCAAGCGTTTCGCCAAGATTGCCGGAGAGATGGTGCCGCTCGGTGCAGTCGAAGATCTGGCAGCCAGCCAGTGGCCGAGCGCGATGCATGCCGTGGTCGCGGTCCCGGACGCCCGACGGGGCGAAGCGTTGGTGCTAGTGACCGACCGCGAGGACGCCGACCGCCAGGCTTTGCTGGCGCAGGCGCAGAAGAACGGCCTGCCCGAGCTTTTCGTGCCGAAGGTCATCCTGGCGATGAAACGCCTGCCGCTGCTGGGCAGCGGCAAGATCGACTACGTCGCCGTAAAGACCGCGGCCGAACAGACCGTGGCGGTGCCGGCCGAGAGCCCCGCGTGAACCGGGCGGCAGCGAAAATCCCACAATGCGCGACCCCGGCATGGCCAGGCGACTTGTTTCGGTCTATTTTTTCGGCCAATAATCGCGATAATCGAGTTCGAACTCGCCGCCGGACCGTAAGGACCCGGCACACGCATAAGAACTGAGGTCAGGGGGTCTACGCCATGCCGCACGGCAACGTCTTTCCCGTTCCTTCCACGCTCGCGCGCACCGCCTGGGTCGACCAGACGAAGTATCAGCAGATGTACGACCGCTCGATCAAGGATCCCGAGGGGTTCTGGGGCGAGCACGGAAAGCGGATCACCTGGATCAAGCCGTACACCAAAGTCAAGGATGTCTCCTTTTCGGGGAACGTCCATGTCCGCTGGTTCCATGACGGTACGCTCAATGCCAGCTACAACTGCATCGACCGCCACCTGAAGACGCGCGCCGATCAGACCGCGATTCTGTGGGAGGGCGACAGCCCCGCCGAGCACAAGCACATTTCCTACGCCGAGCTGCATCAGAATGTCTGCCGGCTCGCCAATGTCATGAAGAAGCACGGGGTGAAGAAGGGCGACCGCGTGACGATCTACCTGCCGATGATTCCGGAGTCGGCTTACGCCATTCTCGCCTGCGCCCGAATCGGCGCCATCCACTCGGTCGTGTTCGGCGGCTTCTCGCCGGATTCGCTCATCGGCCGCATCCAAGACTGCGATTCGAATTTCCTGATCACCGCCGACGAGGGGCTGCGCGGCGGCCGCAAGGTGCCGCTCAAGGCCAACGCCGATGCCGCATTGAAGAGCTGCCCAGGCGTCAAGCGGGTGCTGGTCGTTCGCCGCACCGGCGGCCAGATCAATTGGATGGACGGGCGCGATCTCTGGTATCACGACGAGTGTGCAAGCGTGTCGACTGACTGCCCGCCCGTCGAGATGAGCGCCGAAGATCCGCTGTTCATCCTTTACACGTCGGGCTCGACCGGCAAACCGAAGGGGGTGCTGCA
>JACQDQ010000072.1 GCA_016201015.1 Pseudomonadota bacterium
CGCGCCGGGCGCGGGCGCGGCACCCTCGGCCGGAACCGTGCCCTCGATCGTCGCGGCTTCGGCCGCTGCTGCCGCTGCCTCGGCGGCCTCTTCTTCCGCCGTCTTCAGCACGCTCGGCGCCGCCACTGCGGCGATCGTGAAGTTGCGCGCGATGGTCGGCGTAACGCCGGAGGGCAGGTTCACCGACTGGATGTGGATCGAGTCCCCGATGTCGAGGCCGTCGAGGGTGATATCGATCTGCTGCGGCATGTTGTCGATGCGGCAATAGACGTCGATGCGGTGCCGCACGACATTGAGCACGCCGCCACGCTTCAGCCCCGGCGACTTTTCCTGGTCGAGGAACTTCACGGGCACACTCACGCGGATGCGCGTGCCTTCGCTTACGCGCATGAAATCGACATGCTCCGGCGTGTCATAGACCGGGTGAAGCTGCACGTCACGCGGCAGCGTGCGTTCGCTCTTGCCGTCAATCTCGACGTCGAACAGCCGCGTATAAAAACCTGGGCGGCCGATTTCGGCGATCACGGCCTTCGGATCAAGGTCGATCAGGGCGGGGGGAAGCTTGCCGCCGTAGATCACGGCCGGCACGCGGCCGGAACGGCGGGTGGCGCGGGCGGCCCCCTTTCCGGCCCGCTGTCGCGCCTTGGCGACGATCTTCACTGTCTCTACCATCGTCTTCTCCTCTCTTTCCTAAGAAGGCGCCGGCCTCCAGGGGTGCCGCGCGCCGCTGCAAAATTCGATACTGCTTAGTCGAACAGACTCGAGACCGAGCGCTCCTCGCTGATCCGCCGAACAGCCTCGGCGATCAGCGGAGCGATCGTGATCTGGCGGATATTCTGGGCGATGCGCACCGCCTCCGTCGCCTGGATGCTGTCGGTGATGACCAGCGACTTGATCGGCGATGAGGTGACGCGCGCCACGGCGCCGCCCGAGAACACGCCGTGCACGCAATAGACCGAGACCGATTCGGCCCCCGCCTCCATTAGCGCCTCGGCGGCATTGCACAGCGTGCCGCCTGAGTCGAGGATGTCGTCGACCAGGATGCAGGTGCGGCCCTTCACGTCGCCGATGATATTCATCACCTCGGAGACGCCGGCGCGTTCGCGCCGCTTGTCGACGATGGCAAGATCGGCCTCGAGCAGCTTGGCGATGGCGCGGGCGCGAAGCACGCCGCCGACATCGGGCGAGACCATCACCAGGTCGCGCCCCTTGAAACGCTCCTGCATGTCTTTGACGAAGACCGGCGAGGAGTACAGGTTGTCGGTCGGGATGTCGAAGAAGCCCTGGATCTGGCCGGCATGCAGGTCGAGCGTGAGCACGCGATTGGCGCCGGCGACGGTGATCAGGTTGGCGACGAGCTTGGCCGAGATCGGCGTGCGCGGGCTGGATTTGCGGTCCTGGCGGGCGTAGCCGTAATAGGGGACGACCGCGGTGATGCGCCGGGCCGAGCTGCGCCTCAGCGCGTGCAGGGTGAGCAGCAGTTACAACAGATTGCCGTTGGCGGGATACGAGGTCGACTGCACGACGAACACGTCCTCGCCTTGGTCAGCGGCAGATGGAGGTAGGCGCAGATCGCCTCGGCGAGCGGGCGATTGCTGTTGCCGGCAAGCACTTTCATAGACCGAGACCCTTGTCCGACCTGGGTTGGCGGCGCGGATTATCCAGCCAATTCAAACAGGAAGCCCGCGGCGGATCGTCCTAGCCCCAGCCGCGGGCGGGCGGAATGTAACAGGGCGCCGAAGCGCTGTAAACCGCCGCGAATCCGCGGCTAGGGGGTCTCCGACGGACTCCTATTCAGCAGATCGGCGATGCCTTCCGCGGCCCACTCGGCAATGGCCAGCGCGATCTCCGGCCAGCGCTGGCGCATGAGCTCGGCCGGCACGTCGTTGTCCTGACGGATCTGTCCAACCTCGCCGCCGTCGGGCTTGAGGACGGTCCACAGCACGGCAATGCTGTTGAGATCGGCCCGCTTCGGCTTCACGGCAATCTCGCCGGCGACGACCAGGGTGTTCTCGGCCAGGGAGTCGGTCACGGCGATCTGCGCGCGGCGCAGCGTGAATTCGAGCGCCCGCGTCAGCGCGAGGCCGTCGATCTCGGGCGGCGCGGACACGCGCCAGACTGCGACCTGCCGTTGGACCGGCGGTGCGGCGGCGTTGGTCTGCAACACGGCGGCAACGGCCTTGGCGACTGTGGCCGCTCCCGCCTGCAGAGCGCCGTTAGAGAGATCGATGGCAGGGAAAGGGACGGCGATGGGCGTGCCGCGGCCGTCGAGCAGCCGGAAGATCGCGCCGCGACCGCGGGGACTCGGCTCGACGTAGCCGGCCAGCCTCAGGCTCGCGGCGTTGCCGCCATGCGTGCTGGCGGGGACGTTTTCCCGGCGCAACGCCTCGGCCAGCGCCGCTGCCACTTGCGACGCCTCGGGCCCGGTCAAACCGGCGATGGCGCCGATCACGACGCCGGCACGATCGCCCTGCAGCAGCAGCGGGTTGTCTTCGCTCTTGACGTCCGGCTGGAACGGCCGCGGCACCGGCCCACATGCCGCGACGGCGAGACTCAACAGGACGGCGCCCAGGGTCCGCCTAGAGTACACAGCTCACCAGCAGGCCGAGCAGGCAGAATGCGGAAAACAGGACGAGATACGGCATGGCTCATTCAAGCGCGATGGCCGATAGCGCGCGGCCATAGTCGCGTTCGCCGCGCAGGCACGACCGCCGGTAGCTGAAAAAGCGCTCATCGCTGACGGTGTCGTGCGGGGCCTCGAAGATGTGCTTGATGCCGAGCTGCGCGAGCTGCCGCGCGACATAGCCGCGCAGATCGAACAGATAGTGGCGATCGCGGGGTGCCGGCGCGAAGAAGGCCTCGTTGTCGGGATCGGCGGCAAGAAACGGTGCCGGAAATTCCGGTCCCACCTCGTAGGAACGCTGGGCGATGCACGGGCCGATGCCGGCAACCATGCGCTTCGCATCGGCACCGCGCGCGATCATTGCTTCGACCGTGGCACCGATCACGCCGGCCAAGGCGCCGCGCCACCCGGCATGGGCGGCGCCGACGATGCGTGCGGCGCCGTCGGCAAACAGCACGGGCGCGCAATCCGCGGTGAGGATGCCGAGGGCGACACCAGGATTCGTCGTGACCATCGCGTCGGCCCGCGGCAGCGCGTCGCGCGGCCAGGGGGCGACCACTTCCAAGACCTTCGTGCCGTGAACCTGGTACAGCGTGACCAGGCGCCCCGGTTCCACATCGAGTTGCATGGCGGCGCGGGTGCGGTTGGTGATGACGTTGTCGAGCGCATCGTCCGATCCCAAGCCGCAATTGAGCGACGCGTAGAGCCCTTGGCTCACGCCGCCGTCGCGGTTGAAGAAGGCGTGGCGCACGCCTTCGATGGCGTTCAGCGGGCCGAGGGTGAGCATCGGTTACGTATCACGGTGGACCGGTTCCAGTGCGGTGGGCTGCGGATCGAATCCCGGCGGGGTCGGTTGGCGCGATCCGGCGATGGCCAGTGCTTTGAACAGGGTGCCCATTTCCGTCGGGGCGATCAAGCGGGTGACGCCAGCGGCGATGTCGCGCGCCTGTCGCGCCGTTGCGCTACGCAGCAGAATCGCCGCGCGCGCGGCGATGCCCAGGCGATGCAGGAATGTTCCCTGCGGCACCGGCCCGTAAGCGACGGCAGCGCTGTCGCGTGCCGCCGCGGCCAGCCGCGTGAAGTCGACATGGGCGGTAAGGTCGGTCAGGCCGGGCGCGGCGAGCGGGTCGGCGCGCGCATGCCGCCGCACGGCCTGCAGCGTATCGCCCCAGCCGCTCAGCGGCGGGCCGTAATCGACGATCAAGGCGGCGCCGCCCTGGGTCGCGACGCGGGCGCCGAGGGTGCGGGCGAGGGCGATACCGTCCGGGCAGATCTCGACGATGGCGCCGACCGGCGCCGCGCGCTGCGCCGGCGCGAGCGGCGGATCGGCGACGGCCCGGCCCAGCACGGAGCGGAACCGACCGTCGGCATCGACGTCGATCAACCGTTCGCGCCACCCGGATCCGTCGCGCTGAAACTGGCGAATCGGCAAAGCATCGAAGAATTCGTTGGCGAGCACGATCGCCGGTCCGTCGGGGACAGACGCAAATGTCTCGTGCCAAACCGGCCGCGCACGCGCCAAGTTGTGGTGCTGCCGGGCGCGCAGCTTCCGGCTGATCTCGACCAGGTGCAAGCGGAGCGCGGCTCTGAAATCGGGCGCCGCCTGCTCGACCGCGCGCAACGTGTCGGCCATCAACGTGCCGTGACCCGGCCCCAGCTCGACCAGGTGAACCGGCCGGGGGCGTCCCATGCCGGCCCAGATTTCCGCTGCCCACAGCCCGATAAGCTCGCCGAAGATCTGGCTGATCTCCGGAGCGGTGATGAAGTCGCCGCGCGCGCCCAGTGGGTCGCCGCGTCGGTAGTAGCCGTGCTCCGGGTGGTCGAGGCACAGCGCCATGTAGCGATCGACCGGGAGCGGGCCGTCGCGCGCGATCGCCGCGGTCAGCATGTTGCCAAGCGGCGTCATGCAGCGGG
>JACQDQ010000289.1 GCA_016201015.1 Pseudomonadota bacterium
CTTCCCGGTGTCGGTGACCGACCAGCGCTATCTGTCGCTGCCCAAGCACGGCATCTCGTTCCAGCACTATGCCAACATCGTCGCCAACGAGTTCTGGTGGTCGAGCATCGTGCAAAGCGTCTTCGTCGCCAGCATCTCGACCGCCATCACCGTGGTGCTCGGCACCATGGTGACGGTCGGCTGCTGGCGGCTGTCGACGCGTACGTCGGAGTTGGTGCGCGCGTTGATGCTGCTGCCGATGATCGTGCCGTCGGTCATCCACGCGCTCGGCTTCTTCCGCATGTGGATCGACCTCGATCTGCTCGACACCTTCGTCGGCGTGATCGCGACGCATGTCATCACCAGCCTGCCCTATGTCGTAATCACGGTGTCGACGGCGCTGGCAAATTTCGACGTGCGGCTGGAGCAGGCGGCGCGCAATCTCGGCGCCTCGCTCGGCCAGACGATGCGCCTCGTCATCGTGCCGTGCATCCTGCCGGGCGTCGTCACCGGCGGCATCTTCGCCTTCGTCCATGCCTGGGACGAGCTGGTCGTCGTCCTCTTCATCACCAGCCGCAAGGTCTACTTGCTGCCGCGCGCGATCTGGGACGGCATCAACGAGAACGTCGATCCGACCATCGCCGCGATCGCCACATTGCTCATCGCGGTCACCCTGGTCGGCGTGCTGATCGAGCGGATTGCCAAGCTGCGCGTTGCGCCCAAAGCGGAAGACGACGCGGCGGCGGCGGCTTCGCTGCGGCCCGGCGCGGTAGCCGTCGCCAGCGATTGAACCGATAATCATCTTGCATGTGGGGCGCGGGGGCGAGTCTTAAGCCCGCCCCTACGACACGAGCGACCAGGTACAGGAGTTGCCGATGGCGATCATGACCGAGGGCGAATACCGCTACAATCAGCTCATCAAGATCTTCAAGTCCGAGCCGGAGCCGGGCTTCGAGAGCGCCGAGCAGCAGGAGCTGGTCTGGGGGCAGCGCTGGGGCTGCGACAACGATGTCGGGCGCCTGCGCGTCGTGCTCGTGCACCGTCCCGGCGCCGAGGTCAACATCGTCGACACCAAGAAGCGCCTCGAGGGCATCGGCGCGTTCGGCGACCCGGCGCAGGGCTGGTACTGGCGCGGCAGCGAGGGGCCGGACCTCGCCGCCATGCAGGCGCAGCACGACAAGCTGGTTGCGCTGCTCAAGGCCGAGGGCGTGCGCGTCGAGTCCCTCGACGGCGTCGCGCCGGGCAAGATGAAATCTTGCTACACGCGCGATTCCTGCGTCGCCGTCGACGGCGGCGCCATCATCACGCGCATGGGTCCGCCGATCCGACGCGGCGAGGAGATGCCGGTGCTGAAGACGCTGGCCCGCCTCGGCATGCCGGTGCTGCGCACGGTGCACGGCACCGGCATCTTCGAAGGCGGCAGCTTCGCCCGCATCAACAAGAAGACGGCGGTGGTGGGCGTCAGCTCGCGCGTCAACGAGGAGGGCACGCGCCAGGTGGAAGAGGTGCTGCGCGCCCAAGGCGTGGAACTGATCCGCGTGCACCTGACCGGCTATCGCCTGCATATCGACGGCACGTTCGTCATGGTCGACGTCGACACCGCGCTGATCAATCCGACGCAGTTGCCCTTCTGGTTCCTCGACAAGCTCAAGGAGATGAAGATCCGCACGATCGAAGTCTGCCACGAGGATCCGGTCTCCACCGTCAACTGCCTCGCCGTGCGGCCGGGCCGCATCATCATGTCTTCAGGCGTGTCGCGGCGCACGCTGGACGCGCTCGACGAGGCCGGCGTCACTGTCCTGCCGCTCGACTACGAGAAGGTCTATTCCGGCGGCGGCGGTATCCATTGCTCGACCGCGCCGCTCTTGCGCGATGCGGTCGAGTGAATTGCGGGAGAGAAACGATGCACGTCAACACCATGACCTGGCCGCACGGCGCCAAATGCGCCGTGCTGATCAGCTTCGATTTCGACGCGGAGACGCTGTGGCTGTCGCGCGACCCCAGGAACATCCGCAACCTGTCGATACTCTCGTTCGGCCGCTACGGCTCTAGCGTCGGCGTGCCGAAGATCCTCGAGCTGATGCGCCAGGAGGAGATAAAGTCGACGTTCTTCGTGCCCGGCTGGACGGCGGAGCATCATCCCGACCGCATGGAGGCGATCGTCAAGGAGGGCCACGAGATCGCCCATCACGGCTATCTGCACAAATGGCCGAACCCGGACGACGTCGCCGGCATGACGGAGGAGATCGATCGCGGGTTCGAATGGCTGCACAAGACGGTGGGCGTGACGCCGCTCGGCTATCGCTCGCCGGCCGGCGAGTCGAACGAGCCGCTGCTCAAGCTGCTGATCTCGCGCGGCATCGTCTACGACTCCTCGTTCAAGGACGACATCGTGCCCTATCGCCAGGTGATGCCCGACGGTTCGTCGGGCCTGGTCGAGCTGCCGGAGAATCCGACGCTCGACGATTGCGCCTACGGCCTCAGCTCGACGACCACGCCGCGCCCGCTCTTCGGCAAGGAGCATGTGCTCGGCATCTGGCAGGAGGAGTTCAAGCAGACCTACGAATGGGGCGGGTTGTTCATTCTCGTCCTGCATCCGCAGGTCACCGGGCGGCCGATGCGCATGGCGATCCTGCGCGACTTCATCAAGTTCACGCGCAACTTCTCCGGCGTCTGGTACGCGACGGGCAAGGAGATCTACCAGGCGTTCCTCGCCTATGAGCGGACCCATCTGCGCAAGGCGGCGGCGGAGTAGCACGACGCGGTGAACGCATCGGATAAGAGCGCCGGCCGCGCGCATGGCCGGCTTGCCTTCGCCATGCTGTTCTGGGGCGCGCAGGTGCCGGCGCTCTACGTGATGCTCGAAACCTGGAACGTGTTCTGGCTGTCGGCGGCGCGGTATGTGCTGGCCAGCACCTTATTGATTGCGCTGCTCGCCTGGCGCGAGGGCCTGCCGCGCCTCGGACCCGACGCCTGGGCACGCGTGGCGGTCCTCGGCACGGTCGGCATCGCCACGCTGGCGACCCTGCTGACGATCGGGTTGTCCAACTCCGATCCGGTGACGGCGATCGTGCTGCAGACCGCCGGCCCGGTCGTCGCGACGTTGATCGCGCGATTCCTCTATCGCGCGCCGCTGGCCCGCGGCACCTTCGTCGCGCTGGTGCTGGCCGTCGGCGGCGGGCTGCTCACGATGTGGCCGAAGTTCAAGGGCGCCGGCGGTCCCGGCTTCCGCGGCGGCGAGATCCTGCTGCTGCTCGGCAGCTTCTGCTGGTCGTGGTACTCGATCGCCTGCCAGCGCTGGCTGCCCGGCTTCAGCCAGCTCCGCATCACGACGCTGACGCTCGCCGCCGGCGCCGTCGTCGTCGTTCTCATCCTGCTGGTGGTCGAGGCGCTGGGCCTCGTCGTGGCGCCGCCGCGACCGCCGGATGCGGCATCCTACGCGCTGCTGGTCTTCATGACCGTTACCTCGACCTGCCTCGGCATCCTGCTGTGGCATGGCGGGGTGAGAGATCTGGGCTTGCCCACCGCCTCGCTCTATCTCAATCTGCAGCCGGTGATCGGCGTGCTGGTGACCGTGGCGGTCGGCGTCGTGCCGTATTGGGAGCAGCTCGCCGGCGGCGTGCTCGTCATCCTCGGCATCCTGCAGCTCCGCCTGTGGCAGCCGACGGCGCGAGATGGTGCTTAAGCCGCAGCGTTCGCAAGAATTTGCGCGCGAGCCCGCACCTAGCCGCGCTCGTCGGCCAGCGCCTTCTTGACGCCTGGACGCTCGGCCATGCGGCGCCGATGATCGAGCACCTTGGGAAAGCGCGCGGGGTCGAGACTGTCGCCTTCCATCCACTGCGCCAGGGTGAAGAGATACGGATCGCATATCGTGTAGCTCTCGCCCATCACCCACGGCCCGGCCAGCATCTCGCGCTCGATCAGGGCGTAGCATTCGCCGACGCTCTGCGGCACCTTCTTTTGCATCGCGGCGATGGCCGCCGCGTCGTCGGCCCAGCGATAGCCGCGCATGCGGTGCGCGTGGGCGACATGGACGGTCGAGCAGAGATAGCTGTTGAAGGCCTGCGCCCGCGCAAATGCGAAGGGATCGTCGAGCGGCGCCAGCCGCGCCTGCGGGAAACTCTGGGCGACGAAGGCGAGGATCGCCGGCGTCTCGGTCAGGATGCCCCGGTCCGTCACCAGCGCCGGCACGCGCCCCTTGGGATTGATCGCCAGATAGTCCGGCTTGCGCTGCTCCTCGCTGCGGAAATCGACGCGCACGATCTGATAGTCGGCGCCGGACTCCTGTAGCGCAATGTGCGAGGCGAGCGCGCAGGTGCCGGTGGAATAGAACAGCTTGAGCAAGAAGACCTCCTCCGATGTTGCGCCACCGCGGTCCGGTGCGCGCGCTCTTCATAGTACAAGATTAGCCGGTTGCTGCACGACCGCCGCGACGAGCGAGAGGCCTGCGGCAGCGACATTGCGCGCAGGCGTCAGCCGGCATCGTTGGCAAGAATCTGCGCGAAGACGCCGCGGTCGACATTGCCGCCGGAAAGGATGAGGCCGACGCGCTTTCCCTTGAGTCCAGCGCGCTCCTTGAGTGCCGCGGCCAGCGGCGCGGCGCCGGCGCCCTCGGCGACGTTATGCGTGTCGGTGAAGTAGTGGACCATCGCCGCCTTGATCTCGTCCTCGGTCAACTCGACGATCCGTGCGGCGCCTCGGACGATGATGTCGACCGCCTCCTCGTTGGGCACGCGCACGGCGACGCCGTCGGCGAAGGTGTCGGAGGTCTCGGTGGCGACCGGCCGCTTCGCGGCATAGGACAGCGCGTAGCACGGCGCCTTGGCGGCGACGACGCCGACCACCGCGGTCCTGAGGCCAAGCGCGTCGCGGGCCGCGATCACCCCGCAGATGCCGGAGCCAAGGCCGATCGGCACATAGACGACGTCGAGCTTCGGCGCCGCGGTGAAGAATTCGAGCGCGTAGCTGGCGACACCGCGTACCAGCTCCGTGGCGAAAGACGACACGAAATGAAGCCGCTCGCGCGCCTGCGCCTGGCGCGCATATTCATAGGCGGCCTGGAAGTCGTTGCCGTGCTCGATCAGCGTGGCGCCGAGGCCGCGCATCGCCGCGTTCTTCTCGACGCTGTTGCCGTGCGGCACGACGATCGTCGCGGCGATGCCCATACGCGCCGCGCCATAGGCGATGCTCTGGCCGTGATTGCCGCGAGTCGCCGTGATCACGCCCTTGACGTCGGGCCGGCTCTTCGCCAACTCGGTCATGCACAGGATGCCGCCGCGCACCTTGAAGGCGCCGATCGGCGTGTGGTTCTCGTGCTTGACCCAGGTTTCGGCGCCGACGCGGGCCGAGAGCAGCGGCCAGCAATATTGCGGCGTCGGCGGCATCACCGCGTGGACGCGCTCGGCCGCCGCCTCCAGCGCGGCGCGCGTCGGCAGCATCAGTGCGATTCGCGCAACAGCGGCGTGCCGCTCTTGCCGACCAGGAAGTCGAGATCGGCGCCCTTGTCGGCCTGCAACACGTGGTCGACATAGAGCTTGGCATAGCCGCGCGTGTAGGGCGTCTGGAAGCCGTTCCAGCCGCGGCGGCGCTGCGCCAGCTCGTCCTCCGACACGTCGAGATGCAGCCGGCGCTTGGCGACGTCGAGCTCGATCATATCGCCGTTGCGCACCAGCGCCAGGGGCCCGCCGGCCGCCGCCTCGGGCGCCACGTGCAGCACCACCGTGCCATAGGCGGTGCCGCTCATCCGCGCGTCGGAAACGCGCACCATGTCGGTGATGCCCTTCTTCAGCAGCTTCGGCGGCAGCGACATGTTGCCGACCTCGGCCATGCCGGGGTAACCCTTCGGCCCGCAATATTTGAGGACCATGACGCAGGTCTCGTCGATGTCCAGCTTCGGGTCCTCGATGCGCGCGTGATAGTCCTCGATGCTCTCGAACACGACGGCGCGGCCGCGATGCTTCATCAGCTTGGGCGAGGCGGCGGAAGGCTTGAGGATGGCGCCGTCCGGCGCCAGGTTGCCGCCCAGCACGGCGATGCCGCCGTTCTTCTTGAACGGTTTGTCGAACGGGAAGATGACCTTGCGGTTCCAGCACTTCGCGTCCTTGTTGTTCTCCCAGGTCGTGCTGCCGTTCACCGAGCGGGCGTTCTTGTTGATCTTGTGGGCGAGCTCCTTGATCACCACCGGCACGCCGCCCGCGTAGTAGAAATCCTCCATCAGGTATTGGCCCGACGGCATCAGGTTGACCAGGCACGGGATGTCGCGGCCGAGCCGGTCCCAATCGTCGAGCGTGATGTCGATGCCCATGCGGCCGGCGAGCGCAATCAGATGGATCACGGCGTTGGTCGAGCCGCCGATGGCGCCGTTGACCATGATCGCGTTCTCGAAATTCTCGCGCGTCAAGACCTTCGACATCTTGAGGTCTTCGCGGACCATCTCGACGATGCGCCGGCCGACCATATGCGCCAGCTTGTGGCGCCGGGAGTCGACCGCCGGAATTGCCGCGTTGGTCGGCAGGCCGATGCCGAGGGACTCGACCATGCTCGCCATGGTCGAGGCGCTCGAGCGTCATCTGGCCGGCCTTGACCATGGCATCGAACTTCCAGACATGCGTGCCGGAACCGAGCTGCATGTCCTGATAGCGGCCATTGAGCATCGGCCCGCCGGACAGCGCGATGGCCGGCAGATCGCAGCTCGCCGCGCCCATCAACAAGGCCGGCGTCGTCTTGTCGCAGCCGACCAGCAGCACGACGCCGTCCATCGGATTGCCGCGGATGGCTTCCTCGACATCCATGCTGGCAAGGTTGCGGAACAGCATGGCGGTCGGCCGCAGGCTGGACTCGCCGGTGGAAAATACCGGGAACTCGAGCGGAAAGCCGCCCATCTCCCACACGCCGCGCTTCACGTGGTCGGCGATCTTGCGGAAATGCGCGTTGCAGGGCGTCAGTTCGGACCAGGTATTGCAGATGCCGATGACCGGCCGGCCGTCGAACGCGTCATCCGGCCACCCCTGGTTCTTCATCCAGCTGCGGTGCGCGAACCCGTCCTTGTCGGTCTTGCCGAACCACTGGGTGCTGCGCAATTTGCGAGACGATGTCTTCTTGGCGGCCATGGTGGCGGTCTTCTCCCTGTGAGCGAGGCGATTATCGGAAGCCTTAGGGGTAACACGCCGCCGGCGCCGTCGGAAGGGTTCTTGCGGTGAAGGCCGTCGCGGGCGCAATATCGGAAAGCAGCTGCCCCCGGCCCGTTCAATGGACACGCCACAGCCGACCCCGCCGCTCGAACTCGGCGACCGCCTGAAGTCGTTCGACTTCCCCGACAATCTCGGGCGGCGCATGTCGCTCGACGCGTTGACCTTGAATGCCAAGCCGTTCGTGGTGGTGAGTTCGGGCGCGGGCCCGCAAGCCGAAGCGGAGCTGCGCGAATTCGTCACGCGTCACGCGGCGTTCGCCGCGCTGGGAATCAGCGTGCTGGCGATCAGCCGTGCCTCGAGCGAGGCGCTGGGGTGCGTGCTCGGCGACGATCCGCCGCCATTCATTCTGCTCAGCGATCCGCCGGGGCAGCTCAGCGAGTTTCTCGGCATCGACGGCGCGGCGCCGGTATGCGCGCTCGTCGCCGGTCCCGATCGGCGCGTGCGGCACATGTTCCTCGCCGATACCGCCGGCACTGCGGCGGCCCGTGCGCTCGATGCCTGCCAGGCGCTATGCCGGCCGGTGAGCGAGCGGGTGGTGGCCGCGCAGGCACCGGTGCTGCTGATCCAGGATGTGTTCACGCCGGCGCTGTGCGACAAGCTCATCGCCCATTGGGACAGCCGCGACAAGATGCGCAATCTCGTCGCCGGTGCCGAGGGCAACGTCTATCAGACCGACGTCAAGCGCCGCATCGACGTGAATGTCGAGGATCCCGTGCTGTTGCGCGAGGTCGAGGGCGCGTTGCAGCGCCGCCTGGTCGACGATATCAAGCGCGCCTTCGCCTATGTCGTGAAAGAGGCCGAGACATTCAAGATCGGCTGCTACGAGGCGGCCGATAGCGGCAGGTTCGGCCCGCATCGCGACAACATGAATCCGACCATCGAGCGCCGCCGCTTCGCCATGAGCCTCAACCTCAACGATGCGTTCGAAGGCGGCGCGGTTCGGTTTCCGGAATTTCCCGGCACGCTCTATCGGCCGGGCAAGGGCGCGGCGCTGGTCTTTTCGTGCACGCTGCTGCACGAGGCATTGCCGGTCACCGCCGGCCGCCGCTTCGGGCTGTTCGGCTTCTTCTGGTAGCGTCGGTCAGCCGAGCTTGACCCAGGTCAGCTCGTGCTTGTTGTGACTGAGATGCATGAGGCGCGCGCCCGGAATCGCCGCCAGGCGGCGCGCGGTGGCGTGGTCCGTCTCGCCCTGGAACTTGATCGTGCAGACAAGGCACCGCGCAAGGCCCGAGGCGAGCCAGCGCTCGATCAGCGCCAGCGCACGGGCGGGATAGCAGACGATGTCGGAGAACAGCCAATCGACCGGGCCGATATCCTCGGGCTTGAGGGCGAAGGCGCTGTGGCCGCGGCATTCGACGCCCGCCATGTGCGCGACGCGCGGCGCCAGCGGCGCCTTGTCGACGGCGATGACGCGGGCGCCGAGGGCGGCCAGCACCCAGGTCCAGCCGCCGGGGCTGGCGCCGAGATCGAGGCACAGCTCGCCCGGCAACGGCTGCCGCTGCAGCAGCGTGAACAGCTCCCACAGCTTGAGATAGGCGCGGTTCGGCGGCGCTTCTTTATTCTCGATGAAGGCGACCTCGCCATGGCGGAAGGGACTGGCGCAGCGCGGCGTGGCGAGGATCGTCGCGGCGTCGAGCAGAGTCCACGAGCCGAGCGGCGCCGCGGGCAGCGGCGACGGGAACGGGATGGGCCGCGGCGCGAAACGCGGCAGCTTGGCTTCGATCAGCGCGGCGCGGCGGTGGAGATGGAAGGAATAAAGCGCCCAGTTGCGGCCGCGCGCGCGCAGCGCCTTGGCCCCCTCGCCGATCGAGGCGATCGGCAGCCGCTCCGGCGCGTACCAGACATTCTGTGCCCAGGCGGCCGAGCGCGGTGGCCCGGGCGCAATGACCAGCCTTCCATGCACGGCGGCGACGTCGCCCAGCTCCTGCACCACCTCGTCGACGAAGCCGTCGGCCGCGAGATAGGCCGTGCATTCGCCCGCTGGGATGTCAGCCTTCGGCATCGTCATCGGGCTCGGCCTGCAAGCTGTGCAGCAGGCGATGCAGCCAGGGCGCGGCCAGCACGCCGGCGCTGCCGATGAAGATGAGGCCGGAAAACAGGGCGTAGGCGGTGGCGAACAGCTTGCCGGGAACGGTGGTGAGCGGGCTCATCGGCCCCATGCCGGATAGGATCATTGCCGCATCGAGCAGCGCATCGATCCAAGCGAGACGTCCGAGATAGTGGTAGCCGGCGACGCCGATCGCCAGCGTGACGGCGATGATCGCGCCGGCCAGCAGCATGGATCGCGCCAGGCGTTGACGCCACAGCGCCAACGGCAGCAGCGGTTGAGAGCGATGCTCGAACATGAGGGTGCTCCGTCGTTCCACGCGCGCGATGCCGCGCCGGCGCCATTATGGCGCAGCGCGGGCGATGGGCGGAGGGGGAAAGGCGGCGACGCGGCGTCTAAGGTTCGCGGACCGCCGAGGCGACCGTCGGGCCGCCGGGATCGCCGGCGATTTCCTTGATCAGTTTATTGACGATCGCGTAGGCGAAGGTGTTGAAATCATCGATGGCGATCATGAAGGCACCCGGCCCGCCGATGACATGCTCGCGGTAGAACTGGTCGAGCGGCGGCTGCGGCATGCGGAAGAAGCCGGGCGTCGGATTGTCGTTCATGATGACCAGGCCGTTGATGATGATGCCCGCGGCGACGGCATCGTCGCGCGCCTCGCTCGACGGCCGGCCGCTGTTGTTGACGCCGTCGCCCGACACGTCGATGACCCGGCGCGTGCCCTTCAGACCCTGCTGACCGAACAGCTTCGCCGAAAAGTCGATGGCGCCGCTGATCGAGGTCCAACCGTAGAACGAGCGCGGCTCGCGCAGGATCGCCTCGGACAGCAACGCGCAGCTTTCCTGGTCGCTGACGATGGTCCACGGAACGACGACCTTCTGGAAGTCGGAGCCGGCCCATTCGATCAGCGTCACGGCGATCTGCTTGTGCGGATTCGACTGGATGGCCCCGAGCACCGAAGGGTGGACGAAGGCCTGCGCGTAGCCCTCGCGCTGCAGCTTGAATTCGTCGTCGTCGATGCTGCGCGAGACATCGACCGCGAGGACGAGCTCGAGATCGACGTCCACCGCATAGGCCGCGAGCGGCGCCAGCAGGGCGCAGAGCGTAAGGCAAACAGAGACAAGTCGGACGACGACGCGGCGCATGGACGACATCTGTCCCTCGCTGGCGGCAAACACGACTCGACGCGGCAAACAGTATATGTCGGGTCGAGCATATTGGCGAGCAACGGCCCGCGTTTAGGGCTCGGGCAATCTGCACGGCCCGTCGACATACGCCGGCAAGCGCACGGCATCCGGCGCCGGATTGAATAGCACCATCCAGGTCTGGTCGCCGCCGTCGAATTCGGTCGTGCGCTGCCACACCACGTCGTAGCCGGCGGGCGGGCGCGGCAGTTGCGCCGCCAGCGAGCCCGACCACGGCGTCACCAGATGGATGTAGTCGGCGAGCAGCGCGAGGCGGCGCCGGTCGGGGCCGCAGGCGTGGCGATAGGCGACGAGGTCCTCGAGGATGTCGGCGTCGGGCAGGTCCCAAGGCAACCTGCCGGCGGCGAAGGTGAGCACGCGCGGCCGCCGGGTCGTTGCGCCGGGGCGGCGCGGCCAGTCGGCGGCGATCGCCGCCGCCGCCTCGGCCAGGGTCGGGATGAAATTGCGCTCATAGGCGGCGGCGCCGATATATTGATACTCGCCGACGCGGCTGGGGTTGAGCGCGAAGCGCTCGATGGTCAGGGCCAGTACAGCTTGTTGCGCGGCGAGCAGGGCCAGCACGCCGATCGCCAGCGGGCGCGCGCGGGCCGCGTCGACCAGCGTGATACCGCGCGCCAGCAGCTCCGCGCCGAGCAGCGCCAGCACCGGCAGATAGGGCAGGAACAGGCGAAAGCCGAACATCATGTGCACGGTCGCGGCGAGCAGGCCGTAGACAATCACCGCCAAGACAAGGCCAAGCCACAGCCCGCCGCGCGCCGTGATCGCCGCCCATAACGATTTGCTGCCGGCGAGGGCGATGCCGAGGACGAGTCCGCCGCCGAGAACCACGGCTAGGCCGGACTGCAGCCCGAAATCGCCGAGATAGACGAGGTTCCAACCCAGCGACACCGGATCGGCGCCGGGCGCCTTGATGTGGAGCGAGGTCGGGAAGATGTCGTGGTAGTAGGCGAGGGCGAAGCCCATCCAGGCGAGCGGCAGCGCGGCGGCGCAAACGCCTGTCGTGATCCAGTCGCGCAGCGGCCGGCCGACGGCCGCCCACAGCAGCGCCGGCCCGGTGAACAGCACCGAATCATGGCGGGCGAGGAAGGCGAGGCCGGCGAGCGCGGCGGCCGGCAGCAGGCGCGGCGGCGCGTCCCATAGCAGGACGGCGAAGGCGGTGACGATCAGCGCCAGCATCGGCGTTTCGAGGCCACCCATGGTCCATAGCGCGAAGGGCGCCGACAGCGCGACGAGGCCGAGATATGCGGCCTGGCCGGCGGGGCCGCGGCGCAGTTTCGCCGCGCCCAGCACCAGCGTGCCGGCGCTGTAGAGGACGGCCATGCCCTTGTGCGCCGTCAGCGGATCGGCCGTCGCTTTATGCAGCACGATGCGGATCAGAGCGTCGAGCGGCGAGGTGAGGGCGTTGATGAACTCGCCGCGATTGAAGGTGAGTTCGCCGTGCTCCGCCGCATTGCGCGCGTAACGCAGCACGATCCACGCATCCTCCGCGGTGAACGGATAATAGAGGACGAGCAGGGAAGCGGCGGCGCCGATGGCGAGCGCCGAATAGGCGCGCGCGAAGCCGTTCACGCCGGTGCCGTGGTCAGGACATTGCGAATCGCGATCCACGCCGCCGCCGACGGCGCCAGCATGAGCGGTCCTTGATGCCGCAGCGGGGTGTACGGCTTGCCGTCGAGGAAGGCGCCGTGCCCGCCGGCCTCGCGATGGATGAGCCAGCCGGCGGCATGGTCCCACGGGTAGGTGCGGGTGAAAAAGGCGTAGTTCAAGCGGCCTTCGACGAGGTCGATATACTCCCGCCCGGCGCAGCGTAGCTGCACGGTCGGGCCGAGCTTGCCGCTTTTGGCGGCAATGTCGCGGGCGCGGCCGCGATCCTCGAGGCGCCCCGACAGCGAGCCCGCCATCTGCCTGAGCGGTGGCGCCGACGGCACGGCGAGCCGCGTGCCGTCGAGCCAGGCGCCGCCGCCGGCCGTGGCCGTGATCGTGACGTTGCGCAGCGGGTCGTGAATCCAGCCGGCGCTTACGCTCCCGCCTTCGACCAGCGCGACGATCACGGCGAAGACCGGCTTTGCGTTTGCGAAGTTGTAGGTGCCGTCGACCGGATCGATCAGCCATACCGGACGGGCGCCGTTGAGCCGCTGCAGGATCGTGCGATCGCGCGCCACCGCCTCCTCGCCGACCACGACCGAGCCGCGGACGACGCGCTCCAACTCGGGTGTCAGGAACTTCTCGGCCTCGGTGTCGGCGATGGTGACGAGATCGCCCGGCCCCTTTTCGGCGATGTCATGCGCGGCGAGGCGCTGGAAGCGCGGCAGGATATGCTCTTCCGCCGCACGGCGGATGAGGCGCGATACGGCTTCGATGTCGCGAGAGATGAGCATGGCGACGATGATACTGACATCGCCGCGTCGATCACGCTACCATCCACCGCATGCCGCGCAAGCCGCCCCCCACCGACCTCTCCCAGCGCATCCTGCTGGCGGCGCTCGACGAGGCCGACCGCGTCGGCTGGCCGGCCCTGCGCCTGTCCCGCGTTGCCGCCGGGCTCGACATCCCGTTGAGCGAGATCTATCGCCATTATCGCGATGCCGACGCGATGGCCGAGGCGTGGCTGGCGGTGGCCGACCGCGCGATGCTGGCGCCGACCGAGCTCGGCTTCGCCAGGCTGGCACCGGCCGACCGCGTGCAGCAGGCGATGCTGCACTGGCTCGACGCGCTGGCGCCCTATCGCCGCGTTACCGGCGAGATTCTGCTCGGCAAGCTCTATCCCGGGCATCCGCATCACGTCGCGGCGCTGGTGTTCCGCCTGTCGCGCACGGTGCAATGGCTGCGTGAGGCAGCGCTGCTCGACGCGCCGCCGCCGCGCCGGCAGCTCGAGGAGATCGGCCTCACCGCGCTGTTCGTGGCCACGGTCACGCTGTGGGCGCGCGACGAGTCCGACGGCCAGGCGACGACGCGGCGCGTCCTCGGCCGCTGCCTGGTCGAGGCCGGCCACATGCTTGGCCGATTGACGTCGATTTGCTCCGCCCGCGCCCGCGGGACGAAAACGCAACAAGCAGGCTGACCAAGAATGGCATGGCTCTATCTCGTGCTCGCCGGCGCGGCGGAAATCGTTTGGATGGTGACGCTGAAATTCTCGGACGGCTTCTCGCGGCTGGGACCGTCGCTCGCGACGGTGGCGACGATGGCGGTCAGCATGGCGCTGCTGTCGCTGGCGTTGCGCGATATTCCGATGGGCAACGCCTATGCGATCTGGACCGGCATCGGCGCCGTCGGCATCGCCGTGATCGGCATCGTCTTCTTCGACGAGCCGCGCATGGCGCTGCGGCTCGTCTGCATCGGCCTGATCGTTGCCGGCATGGTCGGCCTCAAGCTGTCGAGCGCGTGATCTCCGGTTAGGCTTGCCGGCTGCGCTCGCCACGGCGTGACAGCTCGACCACCGCCAATGCCGCCAGCGAGACGACGACCAGGATCGTCGACACGGCGGTCAGGGTCGGATCGAGTTCGTTCTTGATGCCCTCCCACATGCGTTTGGGCAGGGTGGCGGCGCCCGGCCCGCCGAGAAAGATCGCCAGCACCACCTCGTCGAACGACGTGAGGAAGGCGAAGGCGGCGGAAGATACGAGCGCCGGCCGGATCGTCGGCAGCGTCACATACCACAGCGTCCGCCAGAAGCCGGCGCCGAGGCTGCGGGCGGCGAGCTCCATCGACGCATCGGTCCGCTTCAGCGCCGCGCCGGCAATCACCACCACGATCGGCATCGCGACCAATGTGTGCGCGAGAAAAAGCGCGATCGGCGTGCCGACCAGCTTCCATGGGGCGAGCAGCAGATAGAGCCCGAGCGCGAGCACGATGGTCGGCGCCACCATCGGCGAGATCAGCAGGAACTCGACGGCGCGACGGCCCAGGAACTGGCCGCGGACGATGGCGATCGCGGCAAACGTGCCCAGCGCCGTCGCCGCAGCGGCCACCGCGATGCCGAGCTCGACGCTGAGCCAGGTTGCCGCGAGCCAGGGGCCCGAACCGACATAGTTCGCGTACCAGCGCCAGGAGAAGCCGGCGGGCGGGAAGTGCACGATCACCGACGGCCCGAACGAGACCGCCGCAACGATCGCAATCGGCAGGCACAGAAACGCGACGATGGCGCCGCCGTATAGCCATAGGGCCAAGCGTCCGGCGCTCATGCCCGCTCCGCGCCGACCAGGCGCCCCGCTCCGGCATAGACCGCGCCAGCCGCGAACACGCTGGCCACGCCGGCAAGCAGGAGCAGTCCCAGCGCCGCGCCGCTTCCCCAGTCGAGCAGGTCGCGCACCATGATCTCGATCAGCGTGGCAACCGTGATCTCGTTCGGGCCGCCGAGCAGCGCCGGCGTGACGTAGAAGCCGAGGGCCATGAGAAAGACGAGCGACGCGCCGGCGACCACGCCGGGCAGGCTCAGCGGCGCGAACACCGCCAGAAATGCGCGCGCCGGCGAGGCGCCGAGCGACCGCGCCGCCGTCACCAGACTGGGATCGATGCGCGCCATCACCGCGTAGAGCGGCAAGACCATGAACGGCAGCAGCACGTGTACCATGCCGATCTGCACGCCGATGTTATTGAAGACGAGCGGAATCGGCCGTTCGACCAGGCCCCAGGCCAGCAGCGCCTGGTTGATGATGCCGTTGCGGCCGAGGAGTACGACCCAGGCCAGCGTGCGGACGAGCACGCTGGTCCAGAACGGGATCAGGATCAACGCGCCGAGAATCATGCGCGGGCGGGGATCCGTCGTCGCCATGAGATAGGCCAGGGGATAGCCGAGCGCGAGGCAGACCGCGGTGGCGATGCCGGCGATCTCGACCGTGTTGTAGAAGGCCTGCAGATAGGCGGGCTCGGCGACGATCTGCGCGAAATTGCGGAAGGTGAAGCCGGGCGCCCAGAAGCTCCAGGCCACCAGGCGCACCAGCGGATAGGCATAGACGACGGCGAAGAAGACCAGGGCGAAGGCGACCAGCCAATCCGGCCGCGGCCGCCAGGGAGAAGCGGCGGGGGCCGAACCACCCCCGCCACCGGTGCCGCCGCTGTTCAAATCCGGCGCAGCATCCATGCCGCATAGCGTTCGGTCTGGCGCTCCGCTTCCGTCTTGTTGTCGGGCCCGACCTTGCTCCACCAATCGACGCCGTGCCAAAACTGGCTCTTGATGTTGGCGGGCGACGTGGTGAGATCGGCCGCTTCGGATTCGCTGAGGAACTTGAAGGCGTCGGGATTGGACGGGCCGTAGGGATCGCGCTTCGACATGCCGGCCTGCCGTTCGCCGGCCAGCGCGAAATTGATGAACTGGTGCGCCGCCTCCGGATTCTTCGCGCCGCGGACGATGGCCCAATTGTCGGCGGCGAGCTTGCCCTGGCTGTAGTCGACGTCGATCGGGGCGCCGGCGCGCTTGGCCGAGATGCCGCGCGGCCCGACCGTGCAGGCGATGTCGACTTCGCCGGTCGACAGCAGCTGGATCGCCTCGGCGTGCGATCCGTACCACTTGGTCACCAGCGGCCGCAGCTTGTCGTAGATGCGCCAGGCACGCTCGACATCGAGCGGATAGAGCTGCTCGGTCGCCACGCCGTCGGCCAGCAGGGCGAACTCGAGCTGCGGGTAGATGCCGCCGCGGAAGTTGAACGAGCGCGCGCCCTTGAACTTGTCGCCGTTCCACACATCCGCCCACGAGGCCGGCTGCTTGCCCCTGGGGAAGGTCTTCGAGTTGTAGACGATGTTGAACGAATAGATCTTGTGGCCGATGGCGTGCGAATGGTGCAGCACCTTGGGAATCTTCGCCAACTTGTCCGCATCGATCTTCGCGTAGTCGAGCGGCATCAGCAGGTTGTTCTTCATCATCGTCAGAATGGCCGGAACGTCGGTATCGAGAATGTCCCAGGTGACATTGCCGCTCTCGACCATCGCCTTGACCTTGGCCGCCTCCGGCGGGCCATCGTCGCTCACCTTGATGCCGGTCATCTTCTCGAAATCGTCGAACATCACCTCGCGCAGAGCCTTGGCCCACGAGCCGCCCCAGCTCGCGACCACCAGCTCGCCCTTGTCCGCCTTTGCCGGCCCGATGTGGAAGAACGGACCGGAAGCGGCGGCGGCGCCGAGTGCCGCCGATGCTTTCAGGATCTGTCGCCGGCTTGGTTTCATGATGCGTGCCATCTCCACCTCCTTGTCGAATGACTGCCTCATGCTAGATCGGCTGTGGCCCGCTCCTCGCCAGGCAGGACGGCGAGGTCGGCTGGATCCCAATCGACGCGGACGGGCGCCCCGACGATCGGCCGGAATTCGCCCGCGCGAGTCGCCGTCTTGACCACGATCGCCGCGCCTTCGATGCGGACCACGGTGCGCAGCGCCTCGCCGACGAAGACGGCCTCGATGACCGTGCCAGGCACGCCGCTGCGGCTTTCCGCGGCGACCAGGCGCAGCTTTTCCGGCCGCAACATCAGCAGCGCCGAACGGCCGGCAAATGCGGCGGCTTCGCGCGGCACCGGCAAGCGCCCCGCCGACCCGTCGAGCCACCAGCGTCCGCCGTCCTCGACCAGCGTTCCGGGAATCAGCGACGACTCGCCGACGAACTCGGCGACGAAGCGGGTCTTCGGCCGCTCGTAGATCTCCCGCGCGGTTCCGAGCTGGGCGATCCGTCCGCGGTCGAGGAGCGCGATGCGGTCCGACATCGTCAACGCCTCCTCCTGATCGTGCGTGACATAGACCACGGTCACGCCGAACTCGGCATGGATGCGCCGGATCTCGTGCTTCATGCGCTCGCGAAGATTGCGGTCGAGCGCGCCGAGCGGCTCGTCCATGAGCAGCAGGCCCGGCGCAAAGACGAGCGCGCGCGCCAGCGCCACGCGCTGCTGCTGTCCGCCGGAGAGTTGCGCGGGGAGGCGCCCGTCGAATCCGGCGAGCCCGACGCGCGCCAGCGTCTCCGTCACTCGGGCGTCGCGCTCGGCGCGCGGGAGGCGGCGCATCTTCAGCGGGAAGCCGACATTTTCGGCCACCGTCATGTGGGGGAACAGGGCGTAGTTCTGGAACACGACGCCGATGTTGCGCTTCTCGGGCGCCAGGCTGGCGACCGAGCGGCCGCCCAGCACCACGTCCCCCGACGACGGCGGCGTGAAGCCGGCGACCATCATCAGGATCGACGACTTGCCGGAGCCCGACGGCCCCAACAGCGTGAGGAATTCGCCGGCGGCCACGTCGAGTTCGACGGCATCCACCACCGTCTGGCGGCCGTAGCGCTTGGTGAGAACGCGCAGGCTGAGGGAGATGCCGGGTCGATCGGCCATAGTCTAAAGAAATCTGCGCAGCGGCGAGGCGGGCATTTGCCGGTTTTTGTAATGACAATTCCGCTCATTGTGTGGCGGACATTGTCGGAATTGCAAGCGGATTGGCCGCCACTATGAATCGCCCCCAGCGGCGCGTCGCGCGCTACCTCAGCCGCTCGAATATCGTCACGCTCATAGATAGGAGCGGCGAAATGCCATCATCGTGTATCCAAAGGGACCATCGCCACGCGATTTTCTCGCTTGAGATCCGGAGCGATCCAGCGCTCGGCAAGGTCGATCAGCCGCGTCACGACGAAATTCATCAGCAGATAGATCGTGCCGGCAGCAAAAAAAACCTCGAAGGAGCGGAACGTCTCCGAGATGAGTTTATGCGCGAGGCCGGTCACTTCCATGAGCGTGATGGTGCTCACCAGCGACGTCGCCTTGATCATCAGGATGATCTCGTTGCCGTAAGCCGGCAGGGCCTGGCGTAGCGCTATCGGCGCGACGATGCGCCGGTACAGCGTCAAGCCCGACATGCCGAAGGCGCGTGCCGCTTCGATCTGGCCGGCCGGAACCGACTGCAGCCCGCCGCGCACGATTTCCGCTCCGTAGGCCGCGGTGTTGAGCGTGAGCGCCAGCAAGGCGCAGTAATAGGGCGAGCGGAAGAACCACCAGAGTCCGATCTCCTGCAGCTCGGGCCGGAACTGGCCAAGACCGTAGTAGACGAGGAATATCTGGACCAGCAGCGGCGTGCCGCGAAAGACAAAGACATACGACTCGGCAAGCCAGCTCAACGGACGAAGCCCGGCGCGTACGATCAACGCAAGCGCGATCGCCATCCCCAGACCGAGCGCGATCGAAGAGAAGGCGAGCTGGAGCGTCAGGGGAACGCCCGCAAGCATTCGCGCGAAGCTTTCGCCTAGGAAGCTCGGATCCAATTTCTAGACCCGCCGCATCCCGCGCGTCGCCCAGGCCTCGGCCCGACGGAAGCACCAAGTCGATGCGGTCGTGAGCGCGAGATAAAGCGTGACGGCGGTGATGTAGAACACGAAGGGCTGACGCGTCGAGCCCGCCGCCACATGCGCCTGACGCAGCAGATCCGAAAATCGCGTCTCGTAGAACACGACGAGATCGCCGAGACGAATTTCCGACAGATGCACCGACAGGCCGACGACGGCGACCAACGCGCTCTCCTTCAATACGAGCTGCCAAATGTTTCCCATGCCGGGAAGCCCGTAGCGCATCACCTGCGGCCCGACGATGCGCCGGAGGAGCGCCGTGCCCGACATGCCGAAGGCCCGCGCCGCGTCGATCTCGCCCGGCGGAATCGCCAGAAAGGCGCCGCGGATCACCTCGGTTTGATAAGCCCCGGAGACAATGCCGATGGCCAGCGTGCCGACCAGAAAGCCGGGAAGACCGATGAAGCCCTCCGCGCCGAACATCCGCCCGATCGCCGTCACCACCGCGCTGCCGCCGAAATAGAAAAGATAGATGACGAGCAAGTCGGGAACGCCGCGGAGCACGGTCGTGTAACCATCGGCGATGTGCCGGGAGAGACGCGATTCCGACAGTTTGGCGACCGCCGCGACCATGCCGAACACAAGGCCGAACAGAAAGCCGGTGACCGCCACCAAGAGGGTCAGGACAGTGGCGAAGACCATCTCGTCGAGCCAACCCTGCGGACCCCATTGCATCAGCTCGAGGAATGGTTTCGGCTGCATGACCCAATGATTGCCGCGGGGAGGCTTATTGCTCGAAACGTAGAAAGGGGCCAGAGGCCCCTTTCACGAGTTGCCGCCGATCAGGACTTCGGCGTCATGTCGATCTTGAACCACTTCATCGACAGCGTCTTGATCGTGCCATCGGCGATCGCCGATTTGACGGCCGCATCGAAGGCCGTCTTGAGGTCATTGTCCTCCTTGCGGAGGCCGACGGCGACGCCGAGTCCAAGGATACCCCCCGAGAAGGCCGGCCCCGCGATCATCATATCCTTGCCGATTGCCGATTCCATCGTCGCCTTGGCCGCCGAGTGCGCGTCGACCGCCGCGTCGATGCGGCCGGCCGAGAGATCCAGGTCATGCTGCTCGGTCGTCTTGTACTCGCGGATTTCGGCGACTCCCTTGAAGTACTTTTCCGCCCAGGCGAGGTTCGTCGTCGAGCCCTGCACGCCGAGGACCTTGCCTTTGAGGAATGGTTTCAACTCCTCGATCGCCTTCTCGGCGCCGGCGATATCCTTGGTCAGGCTGAATTCACCGCCGGGCATCTTTGCCAGCGGCGAGTTCTTCAGCACGAGAAAACCGTGCGGGCCGGCGGCATAAGCCGCCGTGAAGTTGATCATCTCCATGCGCTTCGGCGTGATATTCATGCCGGCCATGATGGCATCGTATTTCTTGGCCAGCAGCGACGGCATGATGCCGTCCCAGTCCTGCGCCACGAACTCGCAGTCGAGCTTGGCGCGTTTGCACAATTCGGCGCCGAGATCGAGCTCGAACCCTTCGAGCTTGCCTTGGCTGTTGACGAAGTTCCAGGGCGCGTAGGCGCCCTCCGTCGCCACCTTGATCTTGCGGTTCTGCGCCGAGACATCCTGCGGTGCGAGGCACAAAGCCAACAGGGCGCCGGCGATTGCGGTGAGTCTCACGAACGTCATGGTCAACCTCCCTTGTGGTCGATAGGTGGACGATAGCCTGTCTTTCGTCTTGGGTGCCAGCCGTTCTCTGTTCATGATCTGAGCTGGCTCGAGATGAACTGGCGGCAGCGTTCGGACCGGGGCGCGCCAAAAACCTGCGAGGGCGGCCCTTCCTCCTCCACTTTGCCCTGGTGAAGGAAGATCACGCGGTTCGCCACTTCCTTGGCAAAACCCATTTCATGCGTCACCAGGATCATCGTCCGCCCCTCCTCGGCCAGCGTCCGGATGACGCGGAGCACCTCGCCCACCAGTTCGGGATCGAGCGCCGATGTCGGCTCGTCGAACAGCATCAGTTGCGGCTGCACGGCAAGGGCGCGCGCGATCGCCGCGCGCTGCTGCTGGCCACCGGAGATCTGCGAGGGATAGTGGTTCCGCTTGTCGGTGAGCCCGACCTTCTCGAGGATCACGAGAGCCTCGTCGATCGCCGCGGCCTTCGGCCGTTTCTGTACGTGGATCGGCGCCTCGATCACATTCTCGAGCACCGTCAGATGGGACCAGAGATTGAAGCTCTGGAAAACCATGCCGAGCTTCTGCCGCAGGCGATCGATCTGCACCTGATCCGCCGGCTCGCGCCCACCGCCGCGCCGGGGCTTCAGCTTGATCGCCTCGCCGGCGATCGACACGGTCCCGCTATCGGGAACCTCAAGCATGTTGATGCAGCGCAAGAGCGTGGATTTGCCCGATCCCGACGACCCGATGATGGCAATCACCTCGCCGTCGCGTGCGGAAACCGACAGCCCTCGCAGCACCTCGAGCGATCCGAAGCACTTGAATAGGTCTTCAACGGCAACCGCGAGACGGCAACTGGCGTCCATGTGGCGTGATTCCATGGCCATGAAAGGCTACGCGCGCTGTGTCGGCCTATGCCGCTGCGCATTCTCCAGATATCCACCCTGTTGGCGGCGCAGCTTAACCTATTTCTCGGCGTTGACCAGAATCTGGTGCAGCTTCGACATCGGTCACCTGAACATCAGCCGGGCTGTACTCCGCGGGTCTACGGTGATCTTCATTCGATCTCCGCCAGCGCCGCGCGATAGGCGGCCAGGGCATCGTCGCCGAAGCAGACGAAGGTGACACGTATCGTCGGGCCGGCGGCGAGCGCATCGGCGACCACGCGCACTGCGATGCGCGTCGCGCGCTCGAGCGGGAAGCGGTAGATGCCGGTGCTGATCGCCGGAAAGGCAAGCGAGACCAGGCGGCGTGTGTGGGCGATGGCCATCGCGCTGCGATAGCACGAGGCGAGCAGCTCGTCCTCGCCGCGGTCGCCGCCGTGCCATACCGGCCCGACCGTGTGGATGACGTATTTCGCCGACAGCCGGTAGCCTTTGGTCAGGCGCGCTTCGCCGGTCGGGCAGCCGCGGAGTAGACGGCATTCGGCGAGCAGCTCGGGGCCGGCGGCGCGGTGGATCGCGCCATCGACGCCGCCGCCGCCGAGCAGGCTCTCGTTCGCCGCATTGACGATCGCATCGACGGCGTAGCGCGTGATGTCGCCGCGCTCGGCAAGCATCATTCCAGTCGGAACTCGTATTGGCGCACGGTGCGGCCGAGCTGGTCGAGCAGGATGGGCACCATCGCGCCGAACGTCGCCAGATCGTCGGCCGGCGCGCCGTCGTAGGTCGCCTCGCCCTGCCACAGCCGCCGGCCGCCGCGCGGCTCGTCGAGCGTGACGGTGAGCACGTAGCGCAATGAGGCGCGTATCGAACCGTCCGACTGGCGGCCGAGCAAGAGGCTGTCCTGCGTCGTCGACCACAAATTCATCCGCACCTGCGAATCGTGGGCGCGGGGAGATGTCGCGTCGCCGGAGGTCGAGCCCTGGCCGGTGCGAGACGTTACTTCGCCGAGGGTCGGCCCCTGGCCGCGGCGGCCAAGCTGCTGCACCTCGGTCTCGAAATTGAGCACGAGCGGCGCCTCGCCGTCATTGACCTGATAGTGCCGCGTGCCGAGCCCGGCCGCGATCTTGGCCTTGAGCCGGAGATTGGCATCGGAATTGTCGAGCGGCCGCACGGCGAGGGGCACGCCGGACGGCATCGCCACGAACGATGTGGCGCGCGCCTGTCCCGGTGCGCTGGCGTCGTTCTGCGCCTGTCCGTGCGCCGCGATCGGCGCGCCCAGGATCGATGCCGCGGCAACGACCGCGATGAGCGTGAGGCGCATGGGTGCATTCCTCCGCGAAGCTCGCAACAAGACATGACAGGATATAAGAAGTCCACGGCGGCGCAACCAGGGCGCCGGCCGTGGCGAAATCGTCCCGGCGGCGGCGCTAGCGGATCAGGCGGGCGCGCGCTTCGAGGCGGGCGACGAGACCGGATGCCGCCTGGGCCAGGCCGGAGGCCTGATAGGCGGCGATCGCAGTGGTGCCGGACTGCTTCGGCGCCGGGGCGCTCGTGGCCTTGGCCGCGTCGAGCAATGAATCGAGAACGTAAAGCGCCGGCGCCGGCGCCGTTTCCAGGCGTTGGGCCGCGCGGAAATCGGGTTGGGCCATCTTGGGGTCTGGCATGCGCAAATCCTCCGACCGCGGGTTTCGCGGCTGCAGCAGCATGCGCAAGGCCGGGTAAATGATGCGTTAACGAATTGCCCGCCGCCGCGGTCTCAGGCGTCGATAGGTAGGCGTGAGGCCGGCGGCACCGGCGCCTTCACCGGCTCGCAATACAGCGCATAGAGCGTTTCCATGATCGCCACCGCCTCGCGGCCGGCGAGCGAATAGTAGATCGTCTGCGCGGCGCGGCGCGTCGACACCAGCTTGTCGCGACGCAGCCGCGCGAGATGCTGCGACAGCGCCGACTGGCTGAGGCCGAGCAGCTGCTCCATTTCGCCCACCGATTTCTCGCCATGCGCCAGGTGGCACAGAATCAGCAGCCGCCGCTCGTTGGCCATCGCCTTGAGCAACACGCTGGCCTTGCGGGCATTCTGTTTGAGTTGGGCGCTGTCCATTGGCGGAAATGCCGATTTTGACTGCAATATCAAACAATAGACTGAATCCAGGCAGGCGATCAAGACGCCGCCTCGGCACCGCGGCGTAGCACTATGGCATCACGCGCCGAACTTGCCACCCCCCGGCTTCAGAACGTCAAAGAGGCGGCGCGCCGGCCGGGCAATTTCGTCTTCACCACGCCGCCCGGCCTGCTGGCCGATGCGCGCGCGGGCAAGCCGCCCTTCGCCGGCGAGTCGGGTTACGACGCGGTCCGCGCGCTGTTCCCCATACCCGGCATCACCATGCATTGGGTGGTGCGCGCCGATGCCGGCATCCGCGACTTCGCCGACCTCGCCGGCAAGGACTTCATCCCCGGCGGCCGCGGCAGCGCCGGGCAGCGGCTGAGCACGGCGGCGTTCCAGGCGCTGGGTCTCGAGGGCAAAGTGCGGTTGATCGACACCGAGCTCGCCTCGGCGCCGGCGGCGCTGCGCAACCGCCAGGTGCACGGCTACGGCACCGCCGGCTCGCATCCCAGCCCGCAGGTGCAGGAGCTGGCCGCGACGACGCCGATCCGCCTGCTGTCCTTGACGCCGGAGCAATTGCCGCGCGTGCAGATCATCGACCCGACGGCGGTCGGCATCATCATTCCGAAGGGCACATATGCCGGGGTCGATTACGACGTGACGACGCTGTCGGTGCCGGTCGCCGCCTATGCGACGACGCGCATGGACGATGCGACGGCCTACGCGGTGACCCGCGCGTTCTGGATGCAGCGCGCTGATCTGGCCAAGCAGCAGCCTTATTGGAGCGGCGTCACGCGCGACATGGTGGCGACGATGGGCGCCAGGCTGCATCCCGGCGCGCTCAGCTACTATACGGAGGCGCGCATCACGGTGCCGGATGCGCTGCGCTGACGCGCGAGTTGCTGCGTACCCGCCGCGCCGTCGTCGTCCGGTCCAGGGTCCCCCGTATCCCGCGATCAAGCTGACTTGATGTCCGCCAATCTGCGATACGCTGCCATCCTCGGCTGGGCGGCGCTTACCGTCGGCTTCCATCTGTACCTGATCTTTTCGGGGCTGCTGCCGAACCTCATAACGCGGCCGATGCATCTTTTGCTGGCACTGCCGTGGATCTTCATCGTCGGCGCGACGGGGCCGCGGCTCGTCCGCGCGGCGGGCACGGCCATCGGTCTCGGCGGCATGGCAGGCTGTCTCTACATCATGCTCGATCGCGACCGGCTGCTTGACCAATACGGGTCGCTCGGCGGGCTCCTGCAATATGCCGTTGCCGTCCTGCTGATTGCGGTTGTGCTCGAGATGGCGCGGCGCGCGATCAAGCCGGTGCTGCCCTCAGTCGCGCTGGTCGTGCTGCTTTACGGCCTGTTCGGCGACTTGCTGCCGGGCGAGCTTGGGCATGGCGGCATACCGCTAGACTCCTTCCTCGGCACGCTGGTCATCGCCGAAGGCGGACTATGGGGCGAGCTCACCGGCATCTCGGTCAACGTCGTCGCCGTATTCCTGATCCTCGGCGCGGTCGTCTCGGCAGGCGAGGCGGGCGCCGGCTTCATGGCATTGGCCGGGCGTCTCGCCGGGCAATACCGCGCCGGCGGCGCCAAGGTCGCCGTCCTCGCCTCGGCCATGTACGGCACGATCTCCGGCTCCGCCTCGGCCAATGTCGCCTCGGTCAGGACCATTACCATCCCGACGATGAAGCGACTCGGCTATCCGGCAAGCTTCGCCGCCGCCGTCGAGGCCGTCGCCTCGTCGGGCGGGCAGATCATGCCGCCGATCATGGGCGCGGGCGCCTTCCTCATGGCCGAGATGCTGCACGTGACCTATGCCGACATCATGGTCGCTGCGGTGCTGCCGGCGATCCTGTTCTTCTTCGTCGCCTGGGTCGGCTGCCACCTCTTCTCGTACCGCCTCGGCCTGGTCGGCCTCCCGTCGCAAGAAGTGCCGAGCTGGGCAGCCGTCGGGCGGACGCTTCCCTTCTTCCTGCTGCCGTTCGGCATCCTGCTCGCGATGCTGGCGTTGACCGACTACACCGCGCAATACGCCGCAGTGGTCGCGAGCGCGGTGACAGCGTTGCTGCTGCTGTTCGACGGCGAAGGGCGCATCGACGTCGCCCGCTGGGGCAGCCGGCTCGCCCGTGCGCTGATCGATGCCTCGCAACAGATGGCGATGATCGCCGCGGTGATCATCTGCGCCGGGATCATCGTCGGCGTGCTGCATCAGACGGGATTGGGCATCAAGGCTACGTCGCTGATACTCTCGCTGTCCGACGGTCGTCTATGGCCGGCGCTCGCTCTCACGGCGCTCGCCTGCATCCTGCTCGGCATGGAGGTGCCGACCACCGCCGCCTATGTCATCTGCATCTCGGTGGCGGGGCCGGCGCTCGTCTCGCTCGGCCTTGGGTCGCTCGACGCCCATCTGTTCGTCTTCTGGTATGCGCTGTTGTCGACGATCACGCCGCCGGTCTGCGGCACCGTCTACATCGCCGCCGGGATCGCCAACACGCCCTGGCTGCCGGTGGCGGCAACGGCGATGCGGCTCGGCCTCGGCCTGTTCCTGGTGCCGCCGGCCTTTATCATCAATCCGGCGCTACTGCGGCCGGACGCCGACCCGGCGCTGGCGCTCGCCGCCGCGCTCAAAGTTGGAATTGGCGTGGCGTTGCTGTCCTACGCGTTCATCGGCACGGGCGGCGCGCGATGGAAGCGGCTCGGCGCGTTCATTGGCGGGACGGTCAGCATCCTGGCGTTGCCGTTATGATGGCGGGACTCCCAATAACGACGCTGGACGACAAGAGGAGCGACCTCCGGGCTGATTTCCCTAACGTCCGTTGCCGGCCAGCGCTAATCTGCGGCCCATCATGACGACGTTGCTGTTCACCCACGCCGCCTGCCTCGAACATGACCCCGGCAGCTACCATCCGGAGCGGCCGGATCGCTTGCGCGCCGTGCTGACGGCGCTCGCCGAGAGCGAGTTCCACGATGTCGAGCGCCGCACGGCGCCGCGGGCCGAGGACCGGCATCTGATGCTCGCGCATTCGGCCCACTACGTCGAGACCGTGTTCGGCACGATCCCGCCGGCGGGACGCCACGCGCTCGACGGCGACACGGTGGTCTCCAGCGGATCGGGCGAGGCGGCGCTGCGCGCGGCCGGGGCGGTGATCGCCGCGGTCGACGCCGTGATGGCGGGCGAGGGACAAAACGCCTTCTGCGCGGTGCGGCCGCCGGGTCACCACGCCGAGGCGGCGCAAGCGATGGGCTTTTGCCTGTTCAACAACGTGGCGCTCGGCGCCTTGCATGCGCGCGCGCATCATGGGCTGCGGCGCGTCGCCGTGATCGATTTCGACGTGCATCACGGCAACGGCACGCAGCATATGTTCGAGCGCGATCCGTCGCTGTTCTATGCCTCGACCCATCAATGGCCGCTTTATCCCGGCACCGGGGCGGCCACCGAGCGCGGCATCGGCAACATCGTCAACGTGCCACTCAGGCCGCATTCGGGCGGCGTGGAATTTCGCCAGGGCTTCGAGCGTTCTATTCTTCCGGCCCTCGACAAATTCAAGCCGGAGCTGGTGCTCGTCTCAGCCGGCTTCGACGCGCACGAAGCCGATCCGCTCGCCAACCTGATGCTGACCGAGGACGATTACGGCTGGGTCACCTCGGCGCTGCGCGAGGTCGCCGCGACGCACGCGAAGGGGCGGCTGGTGTCGACGCTCGAGGGCGGCTACGACTTGACGGCGCTCGCCGCTTCCGCCGCCGCCCATGTCCGTGCCCTGAAGTCGACGTAATCGCACCCTTGTCGCACGCGGAATAGAATAAATGCTCAGGCGTTCTCCGGGCAGACAGCCAATCTCGGCTGCCAACCAATGGAGTTACCCCTTGAGCAAGATTCTCTCTCTCGCCCTCGCCGGTCTGATCGGCATCGCTCTCGTTTCGCCGGTCCTGGCGGAGACCCCGAACAAGCCCGTCAAGACGGCGGCTGCCGTCGACTGCAAGAAGCCGGAAAACGCCAAGCTCGCCGACTGCGTCAAGGCGGCGAAGGCGGCCAAGGCGGCGGCGAAGCCGGCCGATGCTGCGCAGACCACGCAGGCAACGCCGGCCACGCCGAAGAAGTAACGCGAACGCGGACCGTCGCGTCGGGAGTCGTTCATGGCCGAATCGTCCGTCCCCGCCGACATCGCCAAGCTCAATTTCGAGGACGCCCTCAAGGAGCTGGAGGCGATTGTCAACGCGCTCGAAGGCGGCAAGGGCAAGCTCGACGATGCGATCAAGTCGTACGAGCGCGGCGCCGCGCTGAAGCGGCATTGCGAGCGCAAACTGGCCGAGGCCCAGGCCAAGATCGAGAAGATCGCCCTCGACGCCGATGGCGGCGTCAAGACCGAATCGACGTCGCTCGGTTGAGACCGCGACTTGACGCCGCACCTCAAGGAAGCCTTGACGGCTGCCGGACAAGCGGTCGAATCCGTGCTCGACAGCCTGTTGCCGCACGGCGCCGGGCTGGAGGCGCGCCTCTACGCGGCGATGCGTTACGCCACGCTTGGTGCCGGCAAGCGGATGCGCCCCTTCCTCGCGCTTGAAGGCGCCAAGCTGTTTTCGGTCGCCGAATCCTGCGCGCTGCGCGCCGCGGCGGCGGTGGAGATGGTGCATTGCTACAGCCTGGTGCACGACGATCTGCCGGCGATGGACGACGACGATCTGCGCCGCGGGCGGCCGACGACGCACAAGCAGTTCGACGAGGCGACGGCAATCCTCGCCGGCGACGCGTTGCTGACCTGCGCCTTTGAGGTGCTGGCCAGCCCGCTGACCCATGGCGATCCGCTGGTCCGCGCCGAGCTCACGCTGGCGCTCGCCCAGCGGGCCGGCGCCGAGGGCATGGTCGGCGGGCAGATGATCGATCTCGAGGCCGAGGACCACCCGCTCGACATCGTCGGCATCACGCGGCTGCAGCGGATGAAGACCGGCGCGCTGATCGGTTTCGCGGCGGAGTCCGGCGCGATTCTCGGCAAGGCACCGCTGGCCAACCGCCACGCGCTGGTCGCCTATGCCCACGACCTCGGCCTCGCCTTCCAGATTACCGACGACCTGCTCGACGTCGAAGGCTCGGCGGACGAGGTGGGGAAGAAGACCGGCAAGGATGCGGCGCGCGGCAAGGCGACGTTCGTTTCGGTGCTCGGCGCCGAGCGCGCGCGGGCGCAGGCGCGCATGCTCGCCGACCAGGCGGTCAGGCATCTCGAGCCCTTCGGCGGCAAGGCCGATCTGCTGCGCGATCTCGCGCGCTGGGTGGTGGAGCGGCGTGCATGATCGGCAGGCGGGGCCGTTTTCGCGATCGACCGTAGGGGCGGGTTTGAAACCCGCCCCGACGCCAGAGCCACCCGCGTCACACTGACGATGAATAAGGGCCTCTCTCCCCGTAAGCAGCGCCTCGATGTCGCGCTGGTCGAGCGCGGGCTCGCCGAGAGTCGCGCCCGCGCGCAGTCGCTGATCATGGCCGGCCTCGTCTATTCCGGCGAGCGGCGTCTCGACAAGTCCGGCACCGCCGTCGCCGCCGATCAGCCGCTCGAGCTGCGCGGCCAGGATCACCCGTGGGTGTCGCGCGGCGGCGTCAAGTTGGCGCATGCGCTCGAGCACTTCGCCATCGATGCCAATGGCGTCGTCGCGCTCGACATCGGTGCCTCGACCGGCGGCTTCACCGATGTGTTGCTGGCGAAGGGCGCGGCGCGAATCTATGCGGTCGACGTCGGCTCCGGGCAGCTCGCCTGGAAGCTGCGCAACGATGCGCGCGTCGCCGTCCTGGAAAAGACCAATGCGCGGTATCTCACCTCGACGCAAATCCCCGGGTCTGTCGACCTCGTCGTCTGCGACGCGAGCTTCATCGGTCTCGAGACCGTGCTGCCGGCACCGCTTGCCCTTGCAAAATCGGGCGCGCGGCTCGTCGCGCTGATCAAGCCGCAATTCGAGGTCGGCAAGGAACGGGTCGGCAAGGGCGGCGTCGTCCGCGATCCCGCGTTGCATCGGGAGGTCTGCGACCGCATCGCCGCCTGGCTGCCGCGCCAGGGCTGGGCCGTGCTGGGCGTCGTCGAAAGTCCGCTCCGCGGCCCGGAAGGCAACAGGGAGTTCCTGATCGCCGCTCGCAAAGACCGATAGGCCTCGGCCCCAGGACACGAATCGAGCTATTACTCTTTGTCGAACCGCAATCAGAAGGGTGAGGAACGCGATGATCGATTTGTACACGGCGGCGACCGGCAACGGGCGGCGGGCGGCGGTGATGCTGGAGGAATGCGGCTTGCCCTATCGGGCGCATGCCGTCGACCTGGCGAAAGGCGGCGGCAAGACCCCGGACTTCCTCAAGCTCAATCCAATGGGCGCCATTCCGGTGATCGTCGACAAGGACGGGCCGGGCGGGCGGGCGCTGACGCTCAGCCAATCCGGCGCGATTCTGATCTACCTTGCCGAGAAATCCGGCAAATTCCTGCCCAAGGACGCCGCCAAGCGGGCCGACGCCCTGCAATGGCTCATGCATGTCATGAGCGACCAGCAACCGACCAGCAGCGCGATGTTCTATGTTTCGCAACTGCCGGATAAGCCGGTCTCGGCCGCCGGCTTGTTCGAGGGGCGCCTCGTCAAC
>JACQDQ010000073.1 GCA_016201015.1 Pseudomonadota bacterium
CCAGGCGATGCGCAGCACGTTGGTGGCGCCGGGGGTGCCGAAGGGGACACCGGCGGTGACGACGCGTCGGTTAGGGTTCAACTTGGACAAGCATCTCCTCTTGTTCCGCGGCATCGGCAGCAGCCGATCGTCCGATGCCATTTCCTAGATACCCAACCAGCGTTTGAGCAAGCCCGCGACGGCGCGTCGATCTTGGGAACCGAGTGTTCCGGTGCGGCGAATCAGGTTCGACGCGTCGAATGTGGTCAGCCGGGCGAGGCGGATGACGCATGGTTGCGGCAGTCCGGCGCCCACGAGATCGCCGATCTTGATGTCGTCAATGCGAATGTCTTGCATGTTACGCGCCGTGGTGATCATCGCACCAAAGCATGCGTTGTGTGCCCTATGGAAATCGTCCGTTGACACGACCAGCGCAGGTCGCCGCTTCGTCTCATAGCCCTCGACGAACGGAAACGGCACCGAGACGATGTCCCATCGCTTAAAGGTCACGAAACGCCTCGTCGTCCTCGGGCACGGATTGCATGATGGGGCACCGTCGGCATCGTTGTAATACGTATTACTAAGTAATACTATAGATCACCCTGAGTTTGGCGGCAAGGGACTCGCCACAGGGCGTCGCCGCTCAAGGCGGGGCCGATTGGCATCTCGATAAAGCGATGCCGATCGCCGATGGTTGGGCGAGCGTAGCCGTCCTGTTGGGCTAACGTTCGCCCTAATCCCCCACCCAGGCGATGCGCAGCACGTTGGTGGCGCCGGGGGTGCCGAAGGGGACACCGGCGGTGATGACCAGGCGGTCGCCCTGCTTGGCGAATTCCTCGCGGCGCGCGATGGCCACGGATTTGCTGGCCAGCTCCTGGAAGTCGTGCACGTCCTCGGTCAGCACCGGATGCACGCCCCAGCACAGCGACAGCCGCCGGGCGGTCGCCAACTTCTCGGTGAGGCAGAGGATCGGCACGTCGGGGCGCTCGCGCGCGGCGCGCAAGGTGGTCGAGCCCGAGGTGGTGAAGGTGACGATCGCCGCCGCGCGGACGGTACGCGCCACCTGGCGCGCCGCGGCGGTGATGGCGTCGGCGGCCGTCGCCTCGGGGTCGGCATGCTCGGCGTCCATGATGCGGCGATAGAGCGGGTCGTGCTCGACGCGCGCAACGATGCGCTCCATGATGGCGACGGCGTCGACCGGATAGTCGCCCGACGCGGTCTCGGCCGACAACATCACGGCATCGGCGCCGTCGAACACGGCGGTGGCGACATCGGAGGCCTCGGCGCGCGTCGGGGTCGGCGCGTGGATCATCGATTCGAGCATCTGCGTCGCCACCACCACCGGCTTGCCGGTGCGGCGGCAGGTGCGCAGGATGCGCTTCTGCAGGATCGGTACGTCCTCCGGCGGCATCTCGACGCCGAGATCGCCGCGCGCCACCATGATCGCGTCACAGAGGTCGACGATCTCGTCGAGCCGCTCGATCGCCGCCGGCTTTTCCAGCTTGGCCATCACCGCGGCGCGGCCGGCGATCAGCCGCCTGGCGTCGGCGATGTCGTCGGGCCGCTGCACGAAGGACAACGCCACCCAGTCGCAGTCATGATCGAGCGCGAAGGCGAGGTCGCGGCGGTCCTTGTCGGTCAAGGGCGAGAGCGGCAGCACGACATCGGGCACATTGACGCCCTTGCGGTCGGAGAGCGGGCCGCCGGTCACCACCTCGCAGGCGGCGAAGTCGGCGCCGCAGTCGCGCACGCGCAGGCGCAGCTTGCCGTCGTCGAGCAGCAGGAAAGAGTCGGGCCTGAGGGCGCGGAAGATTTCGGGATGCGGCAGGTTGACCCGCGCCGCGCTGCCCGGCGCCTTGTCGAGATCGAGGCGGAACGCCGCGCCCGGCACCAGCTTGATCGGGCCGCCGGCGAAGGTGCCGACCCGGAGCTTCGGCCCCTGCAGATCGGCGAGAATGGCGATCGGCCGGCGTACGCGCTGCTCGAGCCTGCGGATCGCCTCGATGCGCGCGCGATGGTCGTCATGCGTGCCGTGGCTGAAATTGAGCCGGAAGACGTCGACGCCGGCCCGGAACAGCGCTTCGATGCGCTCCGGCGAAGATGAGGCAGGACCCAGGGTGGCGACGATTTTGGTCGAGCGTTGACGGCGCATGCGCCCGACCATAGCCCGACTGCGCCGCCGCTGTCAGCAGGGGAACGTTATGGCGGCAGTATCAGGATGGCGCGGAAGTCGTTGACATTGGTGCGGGTCGGCCCGGTGACGACGAGATCGCCGATGGCCGAAAAGAAGCCGTAGCCGTCGTTGTCGGCGAGGCGCACGGCGGGATCGAGCCCGGCGGCACGGGCGCGGGCCAGGCTGTCGGGGGCGATGACGGCGCCGGCATTGTCTTCCGTGCCGTCGATGCCGTCGGTGTCGCCGGCGAGAGCGAAGATGCCGGGCGCGCCATCGAGGGCGAGTCCGAGCGCCAGCAGATACTCGGCGTTGCGGCCGCCGCGGCCCTTGCCGCGTACGGTCACTGTCGTTTCGCCGCCTGACAGGATGATCGCGGGCGGCCGGGCGGAGCCCCTGCCTTCGGCGATGTCGCGGGCGAACGCCGCCTGGGCCCGCGCCACATCGCGCGCCTCGCCCTCGACATCGTCGCCGAGGATCAGCGGCGCGACACCGTGCTGCCGGGCCAGCGCTGCCGCCGCATCGAGCGAGGCGCGGGCGCTGGCGACGATCTTGTAACAGGCACGCGCCAGCCGATGATCGCCCGGCTTCGGCGTCTCGCTGGCAGGGCGCTGCAGGTGATCGCGGATCGCCGGCGCCGGCGCGATGCCGTATTTCGTCAGCACGGCGCGAGCGTCGGCGAGCGTCGTCGGATCCGGCACGGTGGGGCCGGAGGCGATGGCCGAAGGATCGTCGCCCGGCACGTCGGAGATGGCGAGCGTGAGCATGCGGGCGGCGGTGGCCTTGCGCAGGCGGCCGCCCTTGATGCGCGAGACGTGGCGGCGCACCGTGTTCATCTCGTGGATGTCGGCGCCGCATTTCAGGAG
>JACQDQ010000279.1 GCA_016201015.1 Pseudomonadota bacterium
GGGGAGAAGAGCTGGTCCGTCGTTCCGGCTTCCATCACCTGTCCGAGATACATGACGACGACGCGGTCCGCCATGTAGCGTACCAGGCCAAGATCGTGGCTGATCACGACCAAGGTCGTGCCGTGGCTGCGCTGTATGTCGATGAGCAGCTCGGTGATCGCCGCGCGCACCGAGACGTCGAGCGCGGAACCCGGCTCGTCGGCGACGACGATCTTGGGGTTGCCGGCAAAGGCCCGGGCGATGCCGACGCGCTGCTTCTGTCCGCCGGAGAGCTGGCGCGGCCGCCGCCCGGCGAAGGCCGCCGGCAGCTTGGTCAGCTCGAGCAGCTCGCGCGTGCGTGCGGCGATGCGGCCGCGCGTCGTCTCGACGCCGAACTTCTTGACCACGCGTGCGATCTGCGCGCCGATCGAGTAGCTCGGGTTGAGCGTTTCGTCGGGATTCTGGAACACCATCTGCAGGGTGCGCAGCAGCTCGGGGCTGCGCCGTTCGACCGGCAGATCGGTGAGGTCGGTGCCGTCGAAACGGATCTCGCCGCCCGTCGCGCGTTCGAGCCCCATCAGCACCTTGGCGAAGGTTGATTTGCCGCAACCGGATTCGCCGACGATCGCCAGCGTCTGCTGGCGGCGCACACGGAACGTGAGATTCTCGTTGGCCTTGATGAATCGCTTGGCGCCGCCGGTCAGCATGCCGACGAAGCCGCGATCGTCGATTGGGTAGTGCTTGTCCAGGCGGGCGACGTCGAGCAGCACCTCGTCCGCCATTTCGGCCGCGACGCCCTCGCTCGCCGGCAACGGTTGGTCGCCGATCTCCGCCCAGCGCAGGCAGCGGACGAAATGGCCGCGCGCCGTATCGCTCGGCTCGAGCGCAATCTTCCCGCTGTCGCACCGGCCGGGCCGGAAGTGATCGCAGCGCGGCCCGAAAATGCAACCCGCCGGCCGTTCCTGGGGCAGGGTTACGCTGCCGCGGATGGGCCTGAGACGTCGTGTCGTCTTGCCGGCGGTCGGCACCGGGATGCAGCGCAGCAGGCCTTGCGTATAAGGGTGCCGCGGTGCGGTGAACACGTCCGCCGCCCGCCCTTGCTCGACGATCTCGCCGGAATACATGACGGCAACCCGGTCGCACACCTGCGCGATCAGGCCGAGATTGTGCGAGATGTAGAGCAGCGTCATGCCGTACTTTGCGCGCAGCGCCGCTATCAACTCGACGACGCCCGCCTCGACGGTGACGTCAAGACCGGTCGTCGGCTCGTCGAGCAGCAGCAGCGAAGGTTTGGCCAACAGCGCCATCGCGATGACGACGCGCTGCTGCTGCCCGCCGGAAAGCTGGTGCGGGTACGCCTCCATCACGCGCTCCGCATCCGGCAGCTTTACGTCCCGCAGCATTGCCGAAGCATCGCGCCGCGCCGCCGCGCGGTCCGCCGTGCCGTGATAGACAACCGCCTCGATCAGCTGATCGGCGATCGTCATGCTCGGATTGAGCGCCGACATCGCCTCCTGATAGACGATGCCGATGCCGCCGCCGCGCGCCACGCGCAGCTCCTCGGGACTGAGCGTCGCCATGTCGCGGTCCATGAAGCGGATACGGCCGCCGCCGATCCGCCCGTTGCCGGAGAAATACCGCAGGATCGCCATCGCTACGGTCGATTTGCCGCAGCCGGATTCGCCGACCAGTCCCAGGGATTCGCCTTTGCGTAGCGTCAGCGAGACGTTGGTGACCGCCGGAACCTCGCCGGTGCGGACGAAATACGACACCGAGACATCTTCGAGCTCGAGGATCGGGGGCGCGGTGCCGTCCGGTCGGTCCATGTCAATCCTTGAGCGACAGCTCGCGCACGCCGTCGGCGAGCAGGTTGAAGCCGAAGACGAGCGAGGTGATGGCAAGGCAAGGGAAGATCAGCATGTGCGGGAACACCATCGCGAATTGCCGCGTCTCGTTGATCATCCCGCCCCAGTCGGGGTCGGGCGGTGGCAGGCCGAGGCCGAGGAAGCCCAGGGTGCCGATGGTGATCGTCACGTAACCGAGACGGAGACAGGCGTCGACGATGAGGGGACCCCGCGCGTTCGGCAGAATCTCGACGAGCATGATGTACCAGGTCGATTCGCCGCGCAGTTGCGCGGCTTGCACGTAGGCACGGTTGCGCAGGTCGAGGACAAGGCCGCGGGTTATGCGCATCACGACGGGGCTGCTCGCCAGCGTCACGGCGATGACGATGTTGAGCCCCGAGGAGCCGAACTTCGAAATGATGATGATGTAGAGCACCAGCGCGGGAAACGCGAGCACCAGGTCGGAGAGCCGCGACAGCGCCTCGTCGAACCAGCCGCGCTTATAACCGGAGAGGAGCCCCATGACGATGCCGACGAGAAACGCCGAGGCGGTGGCGAGCGGCGCGTAGATCAGCACCGTGCGCGTGCCGAAGATGATACGCGACAGGATGTCGCGCCCGAGATGATCGGTGCCGAGCCAGAACGTGCCGCCGTTCGGCGCCGGCGCCATCGGCTTTGCCATCGGCACCTGCGGGACGTTGGGCGGGAACGGCGCGAGCAGCGGGGCGGCGAGCGCGACGACGACCCAGAACAGAATGATGCCGGCGCCGACCAGCGCGATGGGACTCTCGCGCAGGCGCGCCAGGGAGCGCAGCAGACGCAGCGTCGGCGACGGCGCCGATGCGGCATCGACAAGGGCGACGCTCTGCGTGGGCATATCCATTTATTTGAACCGGATGCGCGGATTCAGATACATGTAGGCGATGTCGGCGATGGTCTGGGTGCCGACGGCGATCATCACGGTGACCATCGTGCAAGCTTCGAGCAGTTGCAGGTCGCGGCCCAGCGAGGCGTCGAGGATGAGCGAGCCGAAGCCCTTATAAGCGAAGAAGAATTCGACGACGATCACGCCGGCGATCAGCCAATTGACGTGCAGCATGATGACGGTGAATGGAGCGATGAGCGCATTGCGCAGGGCGTGCCGCACGATCACGCGCGCGTAGGGTAGACCCTTGAGCATTGCCGTGCGGATATAGGGCGTCGTCATCACGTCGGCCATCGAGGCCCGTGTGATGCGCGCGACATAGCCGAAATCGTAGACGACGAGAACCAGCACCGGCAGCACCAGCTCGCGGTAGGCGAAGCCGTCGATCATGCTGCTCGTTCCCGGCAGCCAGCCAAGCGTGAAGACGAAGAGAACGGAGACCAGTACCGTGCTGGCGAAGGGCGGCAGCGAGGCGCTCGCCACGCACAGGGCCGAAATCGTGCGGTCGAGACGGGAGCCTTCGCGCATGCCGGCGAGCACGCCGGCGGCGAGCGACAGGGGAATAAGGAAAGCGAAGAACCAGAACCCGAGAATCGCCGTATTCGACAGCCGCGTCCACACGATGCTGACCGCCGGCATGTTGAAGATGCGCGATCTTCCCCAATCGCCTGCAGCGAAGTGGACCAGCCAATTCAGGTAGCGGGCATAGGCCGGCTCGAAATAGCCGTTTTTTTGCAACCACAACTGCCGTTGATCGGCATTCGAATAGGGCCCGAGCACCTGCACGACGACGGATTCGGGGTCGAGCTCGAACAGCAGGAACAGCACAAGCGACGCCACCACCATGGTGGCGGCCATGTAGACGACACGCCTCCCCAGGAAGCGGATCATCTTGCCGTCCTGCTCCCGCTATCTCCCATCACGATCGCACCGGCAAGGCCGGGCCGCACCGCATCAACAACGAGAGGGCGGACCGCTGGCCCGCCCTCTCATCGTCACGGGTGCCGTGCTGCGCCGGCCAATCGGCGGCTACGCCTCGATCGCCAATGTCTCGGCGAAGATGTACTGCGTCGGATGCATGCGGAAGCCCTTCACCCGCTTGTCGTAGGCGGTCTGGATCTGGCGCCACAGCGGCTGGATGATCGGGCCGTCGTCCTGCATGATCTTTTCGAGCTTGGCCATGATGGCGCGGCGCTTCTCGACGTCGAGTGCGCCTTCCGCTTCGGTCAGCAGCTTGTCGAACTCGGGATTCGAATAGCTTGCCTCGTTCCATGCTACGCCGGTGCGATAGGCCAGGCTGTAAGTCATGACGCCGAGCGGCCGGTGCGTCCAGGAGGTGAAGCCGAACGGCACCTTGGTCCAGATGTCCCAATAGCTGTTTGCCGGCATGACGTTGAGCTTGACGCGGAAGCCGGCCTCCTTCCATTGCTCGGCCATGACAGTGACCGCCGCCGCTTCCCAGGCCGGCTGGTTCTTGGCGGCGATCTCGACATCGAGGCCGTCGGCATAGCCGGCTTCGGCAAGCAGTTGCTTCGCCTTGGCGACATCGCGCTTCACCATTGGCAGCTTGGCGTACTCGGGATGGATCGGCGCCACGTGATGATGTTCGGCCGCGTCGCCGACGCCGCGGAAGACGACATCGATCACTTTTTGCGGGTCAGTGGCGAGCTTCAGCGCCTGGCGCACGCGCACGTCGTTGAACGGCTTCTGGTCGTACTTGCCGCGCGCCACGCCGGTCTGCGCCGTCGTCGCCGGGTAGATGGTGACATGCGGCATCGCCTTGATCGCATCGAGCTGGGCGAAGTCGACCTCGTAGAGGCCGTCGACCTGCTTCGACGCCAAGGCGGCGACGATCGGCGCAGTCTCGTTGCCGAGATCGATGAACTCCAGCGTGTCGATATGTGGGGCGCCGCCCCAATAGTCCTTGCGCGCCCGCAATACGGCCTTGCGGTTCACCTCGTACTCGACCAACTCGAACGCGCCCGTCCCTTGGACGCCGACCTTGAACGCGCCGTTCTCGTCGGGATGGAGCATGTAGAACGGGTAGTGGAACAGGTTCTCCGGAACGGAAAGCTGCGCCGCCTGGCAGTTGAGGCGCACGGTGTAGTCATCCACCTTCTCGATGGCCTTGCTGTCCCACAGGCGGGTCGACATCTTCTTCTTGCCGTTCGCATCGACCTGGCCGGTGTCGAATTCCTGGAGCAAACCTGATTTCATCAGGCCGAGGATCGACGAGCCGACTGCCGGGTCGACCGTGCGCTTGATGTTCCAGATCACCTGATCGGCGACCAGCGGCTGTCCGTTGCGCCACTTTACGTCCTTGCGCAGCGAGAGCGTCCAGGTCTTGAGATCCTCGCTGGCCGCCCATTTTTCGAGCAGATACGGCCGCGTGATATTGTCATGGCCGGTGCGCGTGAGATAGTCGTAGCACTGGCGGATGAGATTGCTCGCCTCGACCCAGGTGATCGTATGCGGGTCCTTGATCTCGTGCACGCGCATGGCGATGCGCAGGCGCCCGCCCTTGGGCATGGCGGCCTGGGCCAAGGCCGGTAGCGGGTCGATGCCGCCGGCGATCGCGTAGGCGGCGCCGGCCGAAAGGCCGAGCAGCGTGGCCGTGCGCAGGAATTCGCGGCGGTCGATGCGCCCAGTCTCCAATTGGTCAACGAGTTTCGGCAGATAGGGATGTTGCTTCGTCTCGGTCATAGTGAAGCTCCTCCGTTATAGCGGGCGCCGCGGGCGGGCGTCTTAACGCCTTCTCATCGCAGCCGACCGGGTCTCCCCGGCTTGTTTCTTGCAAGTAGAGAAATTGTACTGAAAGCCGTCCCCCGCGTCCACCGACTAGGATCGCCGCCGCTCGGTCTCCGTCAGGATGCCATAGTGCTCCGGCCGGCGATTGCGATCGAAGTCGAAAAAGCTCTTGTAGTAGGGCGATAGATCGAGATCGGCGCGATGGATCACGAGCTCGTCGCCCAGTCCGTGCGCCAGCGCGACCACGTCGCCCGACGGCGCAACGATGCAGCTATGGCCCAGCATGTCGACGCCTTCCTCGCGGCCCGCCTTGGCGGTGGCGACGATCCACAGCCCGTTCTGATAGGCGGCGGCCTGCATGCAGACCAGATGGTGGAAGGCGCGATGGGCGTTCTGGTCGGGCCA
>JACQDQ010000280.1 GCA_016201015.1 Pseudomonadota bacterium
ATCCCGCCGCCGCCCGCCGCGACACCCGCGCCTGCCGCCGCAACCGCCGCAACCGCCGACCTAGCAGGCGCGCGCAGCCGGATTAACAGCGCGCAAATGGCCGCCGAGCGTCTGGGCACCGGAACTTCCCCCGAGGAGGTCGAAACCCGACTGCAACAAGCCGAAAAGCTTCTCGCGGGCGCGAGCGAGGCGCAGCGCGCGCCGCTCGACGCGCAGATCAAGGAAATCCGCGCCAAGCTGGCGGCAGCCGAGGGCGCGAAATACGAGCGCTCGATCCGCCTGGCACGCGAAGCCTTCGATAAGGCCAAGAAGCTGCGCGCCGACAAGCTGGAGCCCTATGTCGAGGACAAGCTGCAGGAAGCCGAAAAATTCTTGCAGGACGTTCCCAACGCGCAGAAGGCGCCGGTGGTGGCCGAGATCAAGTCGTTTCGCGGCGGCGGCGCCGTCAAGTCTCCGGCAGCCATCGCCCTAGAGCAGCGGCTCACGGGCATCATCGATCAGGGCGAACGCGACCTCGAACGCTCTCCGGAATATGCCGCGGAAGACATCAAGCGAGCCGCCGCGATTCTGTCATCCGAGGAGGGCAAGCAGCTCGACGCGGCAACGATCGGGAATTTGCAAACCCGCATCGCCGCCGCGCAGGCCAAGCTTGGCAGCAACCGGATCAAGGACGCGCTCGCCCGCGGCGCCGATCCGCTCTCGGAACTGGAAACGAAGCTGGCCACCGACCCGTTCAAGGGCCTCGATCAGATCCAGGCCAACAAGATGAACAACGACCTTCAGTACCTGGTGAAGCGCGTGCACGCCGCGATCGACGATCAGCCGAAGGACAGCGCCGACGTCAAGGCGATGAACGCCCGGCTCGCGTCGATCGAGGCGAAGCTCGACGCCGGCGTCGCGTTGTGGATCAAGACCCAGGACATCGCGCGGCTGACCGGTAGTTGGCAATTCAACCTGCAGGCCGTCGCCGGCTGGGAGGAGGAAACGCCCGCTCCCTCCTCGCCCGGCAGCGTCAAACCCTGGCTGATGTCCAAGACCGGCACCGCCATCCGCTACAGCATCCTGTGGCTCGACGATAAGGAGACCAAGGAGCTCGCCGAGCGGTACAAGGACGATCCGACGGTCAAGGCGACGGTCGCCGCGGCCGAGAAGACGCGCGACAGCGCGGCACTCAAGCTCAACGCCGCCTTCAACCAGTCGCTCGACGAGGCGGAGAAAATGCCGCTGCCGCAGCGCAGCTACGACCTCTCCCTGCCTGCCGCGATGTCTCACGAAGCGGCGCAGTGGTTCGCCAGCACCAAGTACAAGGACGACAATGTCGGCCGCGCCGACCGGCTCGACCAGAAATGGAAGGCCGAACTCGCCGCCATCGAGAAAGAGGCGGCCGAGCAGCTCAAGACGATGACTGCCGAGGCCGACGCCGCCTGGCCGCGCATCGCCGCGTCGATCAAGGCGCAGGAAGGCTTCAAGCCCGCCGACGCCGCCGCCCTCAAAGGCAAGATCGTCAGGCTCAAGGGCGTGCGCAACCGCTCCGGCTGGGACTTCGACGGCAAATACGACTTCGCCATGTGGGTCGGCGATGCCGTGCTAGCCGGCAGTTACGAGCCCTACATCGCCGAGGCCATGAACGAGGCATCGCGCCGCATCCGCCGCTCGGTCGACGACCATATCGACTGGGAGGTGTTTGCCGTGATTGGCGATCCCGGCAAGATCAATCGCCGCGTCTGGACCGAGTTGATCGACCAGCGCACCCGCGACGTCATCATGAAGATCGAAAGCCATGAGCCGATGGACTGCATCCGCATCCGGGTGATCGCCCTGCACGCGGGCCCGGTGGCGGTCGGCGTGAAATAGGCGGCGGCTGACGAGAGACTCCGCGTAGGGGCCGGGATTCGACCGGCGCGGTCCCCTCGCATGCACACATAATTCGGGTGTGGGCCGCCCGCCCGCGGGCGGCTCAGAGAGCGGCTCCTACGCAGATCATATTGCGCGGTTAGCGCTCGTCTTTCGCCGCCGCTTGCCGCAGTTCGGCCGCCCGCTTGCGGAAGGCCTCCGCATCGCCGTAGTCGTCGAACTGCGCGTACTGCGCGTGGGCGCCGACGACGCGCCGCGCGTGCTTGATCGGACACCAGTACTGCTCCGTGCGCGCGGTGATCTCGCGCACATAGCCGATCAGCCCGTTGCCGTAGGAGCAATAGGCGCAATTGAACTTCTCCAGCGCGTTGAGATAGCCGAGATGGTGCCGGTCGAACACCAGATAGTCGCGGCGTCGCACCTTCGCAATCCCATAGACCGGGAAGCAGACGGCCTGATAGACGGTGACGAAGAGGTCGAGCAGCACCAGGGGAACGATCACGGCGTAGATCACCGGCGCGGTGAGGATCACCAGCGGCCGCGCGTGCAGGATGTAGGCCGAGAGCCGCGTTTTCAGCTCGCGATGGCGGCGCAGAATCTCTTCCTCGAAGGCGACCCTGCCGTGCTCCAGGCCGACGCGAAGCTCGGCCCTTCGTTTGGCCAGCGCCGCCTCGAGTTCGAGCTCCATCGACTGAATTTTTTCGATCAACGCGGCGATTTGCGAATTCATCGGCACACTCCTTCTGCCGAGGAGTGTGGCCGGTTCCCCGCATTGTGTCGCGCTACATCTGCCATTCAGTATCGCTTCCCTGGAATTCCAAGCGAACCGGCCGGACGGCCACCCCGCCCGCTCAGTCGTAGTCGACCGGCGTGGCGTGCCATCCCTCGTCGTGCTTCTGCCAGTAGCGCTCGCGCAGCCGCGCCGAGATCGGCCCCGGCCGATCGTTCGACAGGATGCGGCCGTCGATGCGCGACGCCGGCATCACGCCGCCGGCCGTCGTCGCGCAGAACACCTCGTCGGCATTGCGCAAATCGTCGGCGGTCAGGCGGCCGAGCCGCGCGGGAATGCCGAGCTCCGCGCACAGTTCGAGGACGGACAGGCGCGTGACGCCCTCCAGCGCCCCGCGGTCGGGCGACACCACGGCGCCGTCGATCACCGCGAAGACGTTGAAGCCCGGTCCCTCGGTGACATAGCCGTCGCTATCGAGCAGCACCGCATTGTCGGCGCCGGCGTCACGCGCCTCGAACAGCGCGCGCGTCAGATCGCCCCAATGATAGTTCTTGATCGTCGGATCGACGCTGTCGGGCGGAATGCGCGGCGTCTGCGCGACGATCAGATGCGCGCCGCGGGCCTGCATCTCCGGCGGCATCACCCATACCCAGGGCAGAGCGTAGGCGTAGAAGCGGTTGGCGCAGAACGCTGGATGGCGCGGCTTGCCCGGCGCCGGAGCGCCGCGGGTGCAGATCATCGCCACATAGGCGTCGCGCAGCCCGGTCGCCCGCACGCAGTCGGCGAGGATCGCCGTGATCGCCGCGTCGCCCTGCTCGATCGTCAGGCGCAGACCGCGCATCGACGCCGTGAAGCGCTTGAGATGGTCGGCCAGGCGGAAGAAGCTGCCGCGCCAGACATGCACCACGTCATAGGTGACGTCGGAGCGGGTGAAGCCCAAGTCCAGGATCGGAATCCGCGCCTCGCCGATCGGCACCAGGTGCCCGTCGATCCAGGCCGCGCCCTGCGGCCACCGGCCCGGCGCCGGGCGTTCGTCAAGGGTCTGCTCGACTGCCGCCATGGAATGCCTCCCGCTCGTCGCCGGCCGCGCCTCGTGGTCCCGCCGCTTGCGTCCCAGCGTCAGGCATCGTTTAACCGGCCTACGTCCACAACGTTAGCGCTCCGCAACAATCACGGTCAATCCGATCGGTCCCACCCGCGGCCCATGGCGCGCGGCGCGGCACTTGGACCGCTGCGGTCGATTCGCTATCGTGTTCCTGGAATGAGGGGTCGTGTCCATGGATCGGGATGACAGACCATGAGCTGGCAACCGGCGGCGACAGCGGATGCGGGCGACGTGGGAAGCTGCGCCGCGGTCGAGACCGTCATCGTCCCGCGGGCGCGCGATCTCGGCGGATTCTCGGTGCGCCGGGTGCTGCCGGCGATCGCGCGGCGCATGGTCGGGCCGTTCGTCTTCCTCGACCAGATGGGCCCGGTCGATTTTCCGGCCGGCACCGGCATCGACGTGCGGCCGCATCCGCATATCGGCCTCGCCACCGTCACCTATCTCTTCGCCGGCAGCATGGTCCATCGCGACAGCGTCGGCAGCGTGCAGACGATCGCGCCGGGCGACGTCAACTGGATGACGGCCGGCAGCGGCATCGTCCATTCCGAGCGTTCCGATGGCGAGCGCCGCCAACGCCCGCAGACGGTCTCCGGCATCCAGATCTGGGTGGCGCTGCCGGCGCGCGACGAGGAGACGGCACCGCATTTTGCCCACCACCCGGCGGCGTCGCTGCCGGTGATCGCCGGCGAGGGCAAGACCTTGCGCGTGGTGGCCGGCTCGATCTTCGGCCGCACAGCGCCGGTGGCGACCTTGTCGGAGCTGTTCTACGCCGACGTGACCCTGGCACCGGGCGCCAGCCTGCCGCTCGACGCGGACCACGAGGAGCGCGCCGCCTATCTGCTCGAGGGCACGGTCGCGGTCGACGGGCAGAGCTTCGCGCCCGGACGGCTGCTGGTCTTCGCGCCGCGCGCCCGCCCGACGCTCTCCGCGGCCGGACCGGCGCACCTGCTTCTGCTCGGCGGCGCCAAACTCGACGGCCCGCGCCACATCTGGTGGAACTTCGTCTCCAGCCGGCGCGAGCGCATCGAGCAGGCCAAGGACGACTGGAAGCACCGGCGCTTTGCCCCGATCCCCGGCGAGACCGAGTTCATCCCGCTGCCCGACGGCCCGTGAGGCGGGCGGGCGCGGCACGCAAGCGGATCGGGGCGATGGCCGTGCCGGTCGGCGCCGGCGCGCCGCCAAACACGCGGCGCGATGATGACCGACGGCAAGGAGCGGCCGGGCTTCATCCGGCATCGCAGCAAAATCGCCAAGCTGGTCGGCAGCGACGACCTAAGCGCCGGCCCCAGAAATGGGGTCAGAGTCGATTTACCGCGCCCCCCACGCCTTCCTCAACGCGCCAGCCCGATGGCAGCCAGATAATTTCACTCTGAGCCCACTTCTGCGCATACTCTTCACCGATGCCACATGCGGCCCCTATATCGTCTATTGCATTCCCATGAGTCGTCGCGCCTCGCGCTGCGCCAGGGCGAGTTCAGCGTTCGGCTCAGCGCCTTGCATGATGCGCTGCATCGAGGCCGATATGGCGTCCATGCCGGCCGCCCAGCGCGCGTTGCGGATCGGCACCGCAGTCGTGTCGTTCAGGTACCGTACGAAGACCTGCCCATATTGATCGTCGCCTTGAGGGCCGCTCTTGAGAAGGTCGAGCCGCCCGGTCGAGAGCATGTCGGACGCCTTGTAGACCTCTTCGGCGACCTTGGGGTCGCTGACCATGAACCGAATGAGCTTGGCGGTGAGTTCCTTATTGCGGGCCTGCCGCGTCATCGTGATGTAATTGTGGTTGGCGAGCAGCCGGACCCGCCCATCCGGCCCCGCCGGCATCGGCGCGACCCAGACGTTGCCGTCCGGTGCCATCTTCAGGCGCCCGCCCGAGATCTGCTGGAAGATGCCGCGCGACCACGGCCCCTCGAAAATGAACCCGGCCCGTCCTTGGCCGAATATGGTTCTTCCCTCCGGTACCGTTGCGCCTTCGGGGTTGCAGCCGGAGCGCGTCACGTCGTGGTACCAGCGAAAAGCGGCCACCGCCGCCGCGTTTGTCACATCGACCCTTCCGGCGGAATCGGTAATGTTCCCGCCGATGCTCCAGATCATCGGAATGGCCCACATTGCCGATAGCGGGTTGCGCTCCGTGCGCAGGGCGACGCCGTACACCTTGCCGTTCGCACGCGCGGGAAGCGCGCACACGCGCCGAATCGCATCGGTGAGCGCGTCCCAAGTCTTCGGCGGTTCATTCGGGTTCAATCCCGCTTCCTGCAGAAGCTCTTTGTTGTAGATCATCATGATCGGGCCCGGCGCCTGCGGCAGACCGTAAAGCGCGCCGCCCACCTTGGCATCCTCGAGCAATTGCGGGGGAAATAGCTTCAACTCCTCCGCCGGTATGTAGCGCTCCAAAGGTTCCAGCGCGTTCGCAGTCCGCAACTGTTCGAACCAGACCGCGCTTACTTGGATCATATCGGGCGCATTGTTCGCGAGCGTCGACGCCATGACTTGGTTCAGCGTTTGATCATAGGCCGTCGCCGTATAGTCGATCCGAACGCCCGGATTCTGCCGTTCGAACTCCTTCATGGTGTATTCCCAGCCGCCCTTGAATACGCCGAGGGTGCTCCACCAGCCCATCACTCGGATCGTCTGGCTCGGCGACTGCGCGAAAGCCGCGCTCATGGCGATTGCGCCGATCGCCATGACTCCGGTTGTGAATGCGATCACGCGACGATGGAGCGTCATTCGTGTTTCCTCCCTTGGGTAGTTGACCGGCATGCGTGCATGACGGGTTATCGCTTGTCAGCCCTTCACGGCGCCGACGGTGACGCCGTGAACGAAGAAGCGCTGAAACATCAAGAACAGCACCATGACTGGAAGAGTAACGATGATCCCGACGGCCATCGTGTCGCCCCAACGATACTGGAGCTCCTGCAGGAAGAGATCCGTGATACCGGCTGGAAGCGGCCGCCGATCTGACGAGGAAGCGAACGTGACGCCGAAGATGAATTCGTTCCACGACGTGACGAATACGAAGATCGCCGATGCGGCAAGCCCCGGCTGCATCAGCGGGAAGACGATGCGAAAGAGAACGTAGAAGGGACCGGCGCCGTCGATGGCCGCAGCCTCCTCAAGTTCCTTGGGTATGGAATCGACGAAGTCCCTGAGAAGCCAAATCACGACCGGCAATGTGATCGCGACATGCCCCAGGATGACCGCGGCATAGGTATTCAAAATGTCCACTCTTGCGAATAGCACGTAGAGCGAGATCATCAGCAATGGAATGGGAATTCCGAGGGTAGCCAGGATGAGAAGCATGACCGTCGCTTTTCCTCGGAAGTCGAGACGAGACATACCGTAGGCCGTCAACGCACCTGCGCCGACCGCGACAATCGTGGTGCCTGCCGCGATGACGATGCTGTTCCAGAAATTTTGGACGATTTGCGCGGAAAACGCGGCGCGATACCCCTCCAGTGTCGGCTTGCTCGGTATCCATCTCGGCGGATTCGTGAAAATCTCGTCCGGCATCTTGAACGATGTCGAAACCATCCAGGCGACGGGCCACATCAGCGCAAGAATGATCGAGAAGATCGCGACATAACGCCAAGCAGCGGCGAAAATCAGGCGCGTCTTAGACTCCGAATAGGAAATAGGGCCAGCACGCCCCGCTGCAAGATCGTCATGGGATGCGAAACGGCTGCTCATTGCCGAGGCTTCAGAAGGCGAAGATAAGCGATCGCGAAGGTAATCAGGGCAATCGTCCACATGACGCCGATCGCCGACGCCAATCCGAACTCCCATTGCTGAAATGCGGTCTTGTACAGATAGAGGCTCAGGGTGGTCGTGGCATTGCCGGGACCGCCCTTGGTGAGGACCCAGGGCAGGGTCAATTCCTGCATCAGTCGAACGGTCTGCAGCAGAGCCGACACGACCAGCACGGCCCCGATCAACGGAAGCACGACGAATCGAAAGCGCTGCCAGAACGTCGCGCCGTCGACGGTCGCGGCCTCCAGGACCTCTTTCGAAACGCCCTGCAGTGCGGCGAGTGCCATCACCATCATGAATGGGGTGATGCGCCATACCCAGCCGGAGATGACGGCGAAGCGAGAGAGGTTTGGGCGGACCAGCCAGTTCAGCGGCTCATCGATCACGCCGATCGCGAGAAGGAACTGGTTGACGATGCCGAACTCGTGGCTGAACAGCCAGCCCCAAAGAACCGCCACGGTAATCCACGGGATGACCCAAACCTGAAACACCGCCGCGCGAAACCAGCGGCGACCGACGATCTCGGCGTCGAGCAGAAGCGCGATCGCGAGGCCAAACACCAGCGCGCACGCGACGGAGCTCACGATCATCACGGCGCTGTTGGTGATGACCTCCCAGAACACCAGATCCTGGATAAGATGCAGATAATTGTCGGCGCCGATCCACCGCTCCACCGGATTGAGCGGGCCCGCATCCGTGAAGCTCAGCCGAATTCCGTTGATCAGCGGATACGACAGCAGCACGCCAATGAGCGTGATAGAAGGAAGAAAGAGTGAACCGATGAATACGGGGTGTCGCTTAAGCAGCTGATGCATTGCCGGCCCTGCGCCTCGGTCGCGCCACGCTCACCGCTTTCGCCGGCACCGTCACGCCGATTGACCAATCGAAACCGACCAAATCGACCGTCAATGACTACGCAGACTCTATGCCGTCGTCACATACATACATTCTAGATTGATTGTATGTTTCATAACATGGTATGTCAAACGGTAAACAACGCGGCACGATTTCAGTCTCGATCCCACAAGAAGCAGGCAAAATCAGCGGCCAGAAGATCGGTGAGCAGACTGCGGCAATAGCACCAACAAAACATACATTCGCGATCGCTTTTATGTTAGTGAGGCCTAGACAACGCGCGAAAAACGATCGAGACCCCTGAACGCGCAGGAATTCGGGAGACGCATGACATCCGGAGCTGCGACGGGGCGGCGCACGCAGAGAGAGCGGCGCGACACAACGGTGAGGAAGCTGATCAAGGCCGTTGTCACATGCCTAAACGAGCATGGATACTCCGGAACTACGACACCTCTAATCGCCAAACGTGCCGGAGTTACGCGCGGCGCTCTTCAGCATCATTTCGTATCGAAAGACGATCTCCTTCTGGCTGCCCATGTGCATTTGACGCATTTGCTGCACGAACGGCTGCTCCGCATGAAGAAATTCCGAGGCTCGCTCAAGGTACGCTGCCGCCACATTGTGGAGATCCTTTGGGAGGTGTTCGGCAGCTCGGAATACGCGGCGATATTGGAGTTGATGGTTGGAACGCGCGGCGATCCGCAACTTCACGGGGCAATCATCGACATCCGAGCCAACTCCATGCGCCAAGAGGACTTGATCTGGGCTCGGGTGTTCAGCGATCTGCAGCTACCGCGGGCCCGTTTGCGCGACGCACGATACTTGGTTTGGATGAGCCTGGCGGGCCTGTCCATTCAGGCGATGTTCCCGTTGCGACGGGGGTTTGTTGCCGACGAGCTTCGACTGATCTCGGAAGCTCTTCAATGCATCTTTGAAAGTTAGGTTCGATCGCGCCCACACAGCACCCGGTAGTGTCAAACGGAGCTGCCACCATGCCGCACCCG
>JACQDQ010000074.1 GCA_016201015.1 Pseudomonadota bacterium
CGGCGGCTTCCGCCCCTTCCGCCGCGCGGTGCGCTACCTCGAAGCGAGGCCGGCGCCGATCCGCCCGCTGCGCGACCGCGCGGGATTCGCGCTTGCCGGCAGCGGCTGGGGCGCGCGGCTTCGCTTCGGGCTGCTGCGCGTCGACGAGCCGAGCATGGACGCGATCGCCGATGCCATGGGCGCACGGGATGCGGGTGCAGATTGGCCGCGAGGCCTCGCGGCGGCAGCGAAACCAGCCATCTGCCGCACGCTCGGACTCACATGACCGGCGATGAGTCACGGCTGCCAGCCGCCGTATTTGGGGTGGTCCGCCGCCAATGGCAGATCGACGGCGGCGCCGGCGGCCGCCGAATGGTAGAGCGCCGTCAGCAGCTCGATCGCGGCGCGCGCGTCGTCGACCGTGATCGGCAGCTTGCCGCCCGATTCGAGCGCCGCGTGAAAGTCGGCGAACTGCCCGGCGAAGCGCTCGGCCTTCGGGCGGAAATCGGCGAGCGCGGCGTCGATCCGCGCGCCGATCTCCGACCCAGCCGGCGTGAAGGTCCACGGTTCCGAGCCGGGCGTATAGGGCGCGGCGCTGCTCTCGGCGGTCAAGTGCTCGAAGCAGAAGCGCAGCCTCGACGTGTCGGTTGCCGCACCCACGGTCACCGACAGCGTCGCCAGCGACCCGTCGGCCAGCGTCAGCGCGGCGGCGGCGCAATCCTCGACCTCGATCGCATTGACGCGCGTCGCCGTGCGGGCGAAGACGGAGCGGACCGGTCCCGCCACCCAGCACAGAATGTCATGGGCGTGGATCGCGTGGGTGGTGAGGGTGCCGCCGAGCTCGGTCTTCCACTTGCCGCGCCACGGGTTGGCGTAATAGGCCGGCTCGCGCCGCCACAACGTCTCTACGGTCGACAGATACAGCCGGCCGGTGAGGCCCTTCGCCATCAGGTGCCTTAACTTGAGCAGACCGTTGCCGTAGCGGTACTGGAAGATCGGCATCAGCCGGCCCTTGGCGCGCGAAGCCGCCGCTTTGAGCCGATCGACCTCCGCCAGCGAGCCGGCAAGCGGCTTCTCGCAGACGACGTGCTTGCCGGCCGCCAGTGCGGCTTCGGCCAGCGCGCCATGCGTCGCGGACGGCGTGCAGATATCGACGATATCCACGTCGCCGCGCCGCAGCACGGCGGCAAAATCGGCCGTCGCGTCGGCAATGCCGAACTCGTCGGCGACGCGCCGCGCGACGTCGCTTTTCACGTCGCATGTCGAGCGCACGGCAAACCTGCCCGGCAGCGTCTTCCACGCCTCGATGTGCATGCGGCCGACGCCGCACCCGACCACGGCCACGCCGTATTCGCGCATTTTCGACTCCGTCAAGCGAGGCGCACCGCCCGCGCCTGGGCGGTCAGGGCCAGCTCGCAGGCAAGGAAGCAATGCTCCTGGTTCATCGCGGTTTCCGTCCGGTCGGCGATGTCGGCCAGAAATTGCCGGCCGAAGGGGAGCTTGACGTCGCCGCAATCGATGTAGCGGGTCGTCTTCTTGTCGACCAGGAACAGATGGTTGCCGCCCGGACGGCCGGCGACGTCGACGTACTTGCGCAGCTCGATATAGCCGTCGGTGCCGAGGATGGTGAGCCGCCCGTCGCCCCACACGCCGAGACCGTCCGGCGTGAACCAGTCGACGCGGATATAGCCGGTGGCGCCGTCGGTGCGCACCAGCGCGTCGCCGAAATCCTCGAGTTCCGGGTATTGCGGATGGCCGCGATTGGCGACATGCGACGCCGCGATTTCGGCGCGGTTGGCGCCGGTCAGGAACAGGAACTGGTCGAATTGGTGCGAGGCGATGTCGCACAGGATGCCGCCATATTGCGAGCGTTTGAAGAACCACGGCTCGCGCATCGGCGCGCGGAGCTGGTGCGGGCCCAAGCCGACCGTGTGAATGACCCGGCCGATCGCGCCGGCGCGAACCAGCTCGCACGCCTTGACCGTCGCCGGCTGCTCGAGGCGCTCGCTGAAGCAGACGGCATAGCGCCGTCCGGTCTCGCGCTGAACACGCCGCAGCTCGGCGAGCTGCTCGAGCGTGGTGACGCCCGGCTTGTCGACCAGAATATCCTTGCCGTGTCGCATCACCTGGACGCCGAGCGCCGCCCGCTCGGCGCTGATCGCGGCCGACAGCACGCACTGGATCGAGTCGTCCTCGATGATGGCGCGCGCATCGCCGACGCGTCTGCCCTCCGGGTGCTTGGCGAGGAACGCCGTGGCGAGGTCATCCTCGCGCGCGTGGACGGCAACCAGCGCGGCGCCCGCGGCCTTGAGCGCATTGACCATGCCGTAGATGTGATAGTGATTGAGGCCGATGACGGAGAAGCGGATGGGCGGTGCGGTCGACATGATTTTCCTTCGACGATGATGGAATGGCAACGGTCAACCCTTGAGGCCGGACATCGCGATGCCGTGGATGATGCGGCGCTGGAAGACCAGGAATATCAGGAAGACCGGCACCGGCGACAGGATCGACATGGCGAACAGCGGGCCCCATTCGGAGCGGCCGGTCACCGCCCCATACTGTAGCGTTGCCATCGTCGGGCCGTTCTCCGTTGCCCGCGCCTGGGCGCTCAGGCGCGCTCGAGCGCAACGCCGCGCTCGGCGGCCCGACCGAATCCGGCTAGAACACCGCCATGCGCGATCTTGCCGACCTGCCGGAGGGGCTCATCGCCCGCGCGATCGGCCCAGCCGACGCCGAGGCTCTCGTGGCGCTCTCCATCGAAGCCGGTTGGAACCAGACCGCAGGCGACTGGGCAACGCTGTTGGAGCTCGGCGCCGGCATCGGCGTATTCGATGGCGCGCGGCCGGCCGCTTCCGCCGTGGCGCTTCCCTACCGCCCGGTGGCGGGTACCGCTCTGCCCCCGATCGGCTTCATCAGCATGGTGCTGGTGACCCCTGCCTGGCAGCGGCGCGGGCTCGCGCGCCGGCTCACCGAGCCCTGCGTGCGTCACCTCGAAGCGGCACGCTGCCTGCCCGTTCTCGACGCGACGCCGGCGGGGCGCGACGTTTATCGGAAACTCGGCTTCGCCGACGGGATCGCCCTGGATCGCTGGCGTGCCGTGCGCCTGACGCTGGGCACGGCGCCGGCGGAAATCGAGCTTCACCCGATCCGCGGCGATACGGCGCAAATCACGGCACTCGACGCCGGCGCCTTCGGCGCGCGGCGCGGCCCGGTCATCGACGCGCTGCTGGCACGACGCCCCGCTCTCGCCTGGGCAGCGTGGCGCGGCGGCCGGCTCGTCGGCTTCGCTCTCGGGCGCGACGGTCAGACGGCGACCCATGTCGGCCCCATTGTCGCCGCGGACGATGCGGCCGCGGCGGCACTGCTCCACCGCGCGCTCAGCCACGCCGGCGGACCGGCGATCATCGACCTGGCGCACGGTCATGAGCGGCTCTCCACCTGGCTCGCTGCCGCCGGCTTCGCCCCGGTGCGGTCGTTCACACGCATGCATCGCGGCGCGACGGCGCCGTCATGGCCGGGCCTCTACGCCGCCGCCGGCCCGGAGTTCGGCTGACGCGGCAGCGGCCGGAATGGCGGCGTCAGATGTGCCGCGGGCGAACATCGACCGCGGCCGTCAGAAGCGCGGCATCCCGACCGCTATCATCTTGATCTTGGCGTCGAGGAACTCGTTGGTGTAGGCGTCGCGGACCTCGTATGGCTTCTCGAGCCCGACGAACTCCTGCACCAGCTTGAAGTCGTTGGCCATGCGCGCATCGTCGTGCCAGCCGAGCGCGCGGGTGCGCGCCGTCTCGTCACTCATCAGAACGGTGACGAGCTGCCAGTTGACCATCTCGTTGTCCAGGCGCAGCCCGCCCTGCGCGTCGACCAGCGCCTGGACGCAGGGCTGCGAATTGTCGACGCAGGTACGAAAGGCGCGCTGGGTCACGCGCACGAAGGCGGCGACCTTGTCGCGGTTGGCGCGCAGATAGGCGCCGTTGGCGATGATCGAATTGCCGTAGGGATTGAGGCCCGCGTCGCTCCACGGTAGGAAGCCCATGTCGTCGCCAAGCTCGCGGGAGAAGATGTGGTGCAGATTGAAGAACGACGTGGTGGCGTCGATCGTGCGCGCCCGCAAAGCCGCGAGCTTGGCATTGGCGTCGATGTTGACCCAGGTGACCGAGTTGGGATCGATGCCGTTGGCGCGCGCCAATGCCGGCCACATCACGCGCGCCGCATCGCCCGGCGGGTTGCCGATGCGCTTGCCCGCGAGATCGCGGATCGTGCGGACGCCGGAGCTGCGCAGCCAATACATGCCCTGCGGCGAGTTGGCATAGACGTTCATCACCGCGACCAGCTCCGCTCCCTTGCCGCGGGCGGTGAGCACCACGGCCATGTCGGACAGGCCGAGCTGGGACGAGCCGGCGCCGACCCGTTGCGCGGAGGCGGCGGAACCGCGGCCCTGCTCGAACTCGACATCGATGCCCGCTTCGCGGTACCACCCCTGACGGAGTGCATAGAAATACGGGGCGTGATCGCCGCCGGCGACCCAGTTCAGGGCGAAGTTGATCTTCTGCGCCGAGGCCGGCGTGGCGAAGATGGCGACTCCGACCAGGGCGCCGGCTAGCGTTGTCTTGAAGCCGATCCGCATGATGTCCTCCCAGAGGGCTTGCCGCCGGTTTCACGCTCGACTGAGATCCGACGGACGTGGTAACTGCCTAGTTACGTGGTCAAACGATAGGGGCGGCTCGGCCCGCTTGTCAACGAGAGGCTCGCATGCCGGAAGGTTCGATCAGGCCGCCGCGGGCGGAACGGCGATTGCGCGATCCGGCGCGCACACGCGGGGCGATTCTATCGACGGCGGCGGCGGAGTTCGCCCGGCACGGCTTCGGCGGCGGCCGGGTCGACCGCATCGCGCGGCGCGCCCGCGCCAACAAGCGGATGATCTATCACTATTTCGGCAACAAGGACGGCCTCTATCTGGCGGTGCTCGAGCGCGTCTACGCCGCCAAGCGCACCGCCGAGCGGGCGCTGGAAGTGGATCACCGCGACCCCGAGGCCGCGATTCGCGCGCTGGTCGATTTCAACTTCGCCTACTGCCAGGACCATCCGGAGTTCCAGGCGCTGCTCAACGACGAGAACCTGCAGCGCGCCAGGCATCTGAGCCGCTCGCGGCTGGTGAAAGACCTCTACTCGCCGGTGGTCGAGACGCTGCGCACCGTGCTGCGGGAAGGGGTCCGCCGCGGCATGTTCCGCAACGACGTCGATCCCGTGCATCTCTACATCACGATCGTCGGCCTGCCCTATTTCTATGTCGGCAACAACGCGACGCTGTCGACCATCTTCGACCGCTCGCTGGCAGCGGCGGCGGAGATCGCGCGCTACCGGGCGCATGCCGGGGACGTGATGCTTGGATTCCTGCGGGCGCCGGCGCGGGCCGGCCGCAGCCAGGTCTAGGGGCGATGGCGCGCGGCTGGAGGGATTGGCCGGCCGAAATCCTGGCGGAGCTGCGCCAGGGCGCGGTGATCCCGGCGCATCCGCTGGCCGTCGATGCGTCGCGGCGGTTCGACCTGCGGCGGCAGCGCGCGCTGACGCGCTACTACCACGGCGCAGGCGGTGGCCGAGGCGCATGTCGCGCAGGCGTTCGGCTATCACGCGGTGCTGACTTCGCTCGCTGCCTTCAAAGGGGCGTCCGACGACGAGATGATCGCGCATTGCCGCGCGATCGCCGCCGAAATGCCGCTGGTCGGATTCTATCTTCAGCCCGCGGTCGGCGGCCGCGTGCTGTCGGCGCAGTTCTGGCGGCGCTTTGCCGAGATCGACAACGTGGTCGCGATCAAGATCGCGCCGTTCAATCGCTACCGCACGCTCGACGTGCTGCGCGGCGTGGCGATGGCGCGCGCCGAGGGACGCATCAGCCTCTACACCGGCAACGACGACCACATCGTGCTCGACCTGCTGACGCCGTTTGCGGTCGATGCCGGCGACCGCCCCGTCGAGCTGCGGATCGTCGGCGGCCTGCTCGGGCATTGGAGCGTCTGGGTGAAGACGGCCGTCGAACTGCTGGCGCGAATCAGGGCCGCGCGCGGGACCGGCGCGGTGCCGGAGCAGCTGCTGGCGCTCGACGCGCAGGTCACCGACTGCAACGCCGCGATCTTCGATGTCGCCAACGACTTCCACGGCGTGATCGCCGGCTGCCACGAGATCCTGCGTCGCCAGGGCCTGCTCGACGGCATTTGGTGTCTCGACCCTGGCGAGGGACTCGGGGCCGGTCAGGCGGCAGAGATCGACCGCATCTGCCGCCGCTACCCGCATCTCGCCGACGACGCGTTTGTCGCCGCCAACCGCGAGCGCTGGCTCGCGTGATGCCTGTGCCAGGGGAACCGGCATGCGGTTGAGCGACGAACAGCGCGCGGCATGGCGGGCCTGCGGCCACGTCACGGTGCCGGACGTGTTCTCGGCGGCGGAGTGCGACGCGGCGGTCGCCGACATAACGGCCTGGGGCGATGCATTCCTCGCCGCGCTGCCGCCGGCGGAACGGGCCTGGTACGTCGATCGCGGCGTGTCGGGCGAGGCCGTGCTGCGCAAGCTGGACAATCCGGTCTTTCACCGGCCGGCGATCCGCGCGCTTGCCGTCAAGCCGGCGCTGGTCGCGCTCGTCGAGGACATCATCGAACCGGGGGTCACCGTTCATTTCAGCCAGATCTTCTTCAAGGCACCGCATGGCGGCGGACCCAAGCCGGTGCATCAGGACAATTTCTATTTCGGGCCGCGCGATCCCGAGCGGGTGGTGACGGCGTGGGTGGCGCTCGACGATGCGACGATCGACAACGGCTGTCTCCACTTCGGCGAAGGCACGCATCGCGGGCCGGTCTGTCCGCATGTCGCGCCGCCGGACGAGCCGTTCAATTTGCAGGTGCCCGAGGAAACCGCACGGCGCGTGAAGATGACGCCGGCCCCGGTGCGCAAGGGCGGCGTGTCGTTCCATCACGGCAACACCTTCCACCAGTCGGCGGACAACCGCTCGCCGCGCTGGCGGCGCGCCTGCGCCATCCATTACGTCGGCAATGACAACATATTCACCACCCCGGCCTTGCCCTACGATGCCGGCAGCGCAATTCGCATCACGTGAGGCTTTGACCGGGGGGCCATGAGCGGCACCGACCAACTTCAGCGCTACGCGATCGCAGTGCTGGGCCATCTGGCGCTCGTCGCCGCGTGGCATTTCTTCGTCGTGCTCGGCAAGGTGCCGAGTTTCGTCATGCCGTCGCCGTGGGCGACCATCCAGGCCCTGGTTCAGCCGAACTACCGCTGGACGGAGAACGTGCTGGCGACGGCCGGCGAAATCTTC
>JACQDQ010000066.1 GCA_016201015.1 Pseudomonadota bacterium
CCGAGCGCGCGACGATGCGCGCCTCGCGTGGCCCTTCCTGAACTCGATCCTGAGGCATTTCCTGGTTCACTCTTTGGCCGAACTAGACTACCGCCGGCGCGTGCCAGCGCACGACCAAACGCTCGATCACCGTGATTGCGAAGAAGAACGCCACCGAGAAGCACGAGCCGACGATCACGGTGGCGTAGAGCAGCGCCGAATCGAAGGCGTACATGGCCTGGATGATCAAGGCGCCGATACCGTAGCTCGAGCCGATCCATTCGCCGACGATGGCGCCGATCACCGCGGTGGACGCGGCTATCTTCAGTGCCGAGAACAGATAGGGCAGCGAGTTCTGCAGTCGCAGCTTGAAGAAGATTTCGGTCTTACTGGCCGACAGCACGCGCATCAGCTCCATGGCCTGCGGGTTCACGGCTTCGAGGCCGCGCACCATGTTGACCAGGGTCGGGAAGAAGCAGATCAGCGCGGCGATGGCGACCTTTGGCTCCATGCCGTTGCCGAGCAGCAGGACGAGGATCGGCGCCTTCGCCACGACCGGGATGGTGTTGATCAGCACAACGATCGGGAAGAAGGCTTCCTCCATCGTCTTTTTGTGCACGAACACCGTGGCGATCACGATCGCCGTGAAATTGCCGATCAGGAAGCCGAGCATGGCTTCCGTCGCGGTCGGCACGAGGTTGGTCACCAGCATGCCGAATTTTGCGTAGAGGGTCTGCGCGACGGCCAGCGGCGACGGGGCGATGAACGGCGGCACTTCGAGCACGTAGACCAGCGTTGCCCAGACGGCGAGCAAGATGCCCCCTCCGACCATCGGCATCAGGCGGCGCCGCATCGCGACGCGCCGCTTGGCGGCGTGGAAGCGGGCTTCCGCCGCATCCATCGTTGTCGCACCCATCGCGACGGCGATCTGTGCCATCAATGCGCTCCCAACAATTCTCGCATATGCGCTGCGATTTTCATGAACGTCTCGGTCTCGCGCATCGTCAGCTGCCGCTGTCGCGGCAGGTCGATGGCGACAATGTCGCGAACCCGCCCGGGATTGGCCGCCATCACCATCACCTTCTGGCCGAGAAACACCGCCTCGTAGATCGAATGTGTGACGAATAGGATCGTCGTGCTCGTTTCCTGCCAGATGCGCAGCAACTCTTCGTTAAGACGATCGCGCGTGATCTCGTCGAGCGCGCCGAACGGCTCGTCCATCAACAGAATCTTCGGGCCGCTGACCAGGGCGCGGGCGATCGACACGCGTTGGCGCATGCCGCCCGACAGCTCGTGCGGATAGGTGTTCTCCCATCCATCCAGCCCGACCAGCTTCAAGAGCTCGCGCGGCGTCGGCGCCCCCTGCGGCAACGTGCGCCGACCGCCGACCTCGAGTGGCAGCGTGACGTTTTCCAGCGCCGTGCGCCAGGGCAGCAATGCGGGGTCCTGGAAGACGAAGCCGAGCTTGCGGTTGATGCGCGCCTGCTCGGCGGTGCCGCCGAGCACCGACACGCTGCCGGCACTCGGCGGGATAAGGTCCGCAACAACCCGCAACAGCGTCGACTTGCCGCAGCCGGAAGGTCCGAGCAGAGAGAGGAACGATCCTTGCTCCAGCTTCAGCGAAACGTCTTCGAGCGCCGTGGTCGATCGCCGCTCGCTGACGAAGCGCACCGATATCTTGTTACAGGAAACCGCGGAGGAATCCGCCACAGGAATCCGCCCGGTGCCTTGCGCCGCCTCGGCCGTTAGTGCCGCGGCAGACGCGACCACGCCTGTCATCGTCTCCGGCCCAATTCAGCCGATGCGCGGACGCGCGTTGCCGGTCTGGTTCAGGATGTCGAGGGTCATGACCTCCTCGACCTTCGGCGTGCGGCGGCTGAATTGGCCAAGCTGCGCGTAAAGATCGATCTGCTCGCCCCACACCTGCGGATCCATCGCGCCCCAGCCATTCGCCTTCGTGTTGGCGTTGAAGGCGTATTCGAGCATCATGTCGGCGGCCTCGCGCTCGTCCGCGCGATTGAGATTGGGATACTCCTTCACGAGAATATCCACCGCCTTGTCGCGGTTGGCGTGGGCATATTCCCAGCCCTTGGCCGTCGCACGGATGAAGCGGACGAGCGCATCGCCCTTCTGCTGGATGGTGCGGACCGTCGCATAATACGGCAGCGCATAAAGGCGGACGCCGGTGTCCCACAGGCGCAAGTCGACTCGCTGGTCGGCAAACACGCGCAAAGCGGACGTGTTGGTTAGCCAGCCGGTGACGACATCGACTTGCCCGGTCATCACCGGCGACATGTCGGCGCCGATGGTGATGATCTGCACCTGGTTTTCCGGGATGTTGTTCTTGGCCAGCAGCGCCCGGAGGAGGATGACCCCGGTCGCCTGAATGCCGACCTTCTTGCCGACGAGGTCGCGGGCATTGCGGACGGGATTCTTCTTGAGCGAGAAGAAGCAATAGGGGTGCTGCTGCGCGCCGACGGCGATGCAGCGGATCGGGATGTCTTGCGACACCGCCAGCATCAGCGACGGGCTCGACGATACCTGGCCGAGCTCGAACCGTCCCGATGCGACCACGGCGACGCCGTCGATGTTGGGTCCGCCGGGCTGGATCGCCAGTGCCAGGCCCTCCTGGTCGTAATAACCGAGCTGCTTGGCGCAGACTTCGCCGAGTTGGTTGCCACCAGTGATCCAGCCAAGCTGCAGATTGACCGTGGTCTTGCCCTGTGCCCCAGCCGACACCGAAAGCAGGGAGGTGCCGGCAGCAAGCGCCGCCCCGGCCCCCAGCCTCAAGACGTCCCGGCGACCGACATGCGCTGTGCTTTGCATCGACATGTGTGTGCTCCCCTTCTTTTGATTTGCGCCGCGACGAACGGCGATACGGCAGTGTGATTGTCAGATGCCGTCACCGCTTGCGCGACGCGTGCCTCTATCGTCCAGTCTGGGCAGCGAGGGTGCTCTAAGGAAGAACATTTTTTCTTCCTACCCGTTGCCGAATCGGCAGCACGGTGCAAGGCGCAATTTTTGCTCATGGGCGCCGCTTCTGGCTGCTGCACAGACGATGGCCGACGGCGCCGCGTCAGCCGCCGAGATAGGCCTGCTTGACATGCGGATTGTCGATCATCTCACGACCGGTGCCGCTTTGCGTCATCCGCCCGGATTCGAGCAGATAGGACCGGTCGCACATCCGCAGCGCGGCAAGCGCATTCTGCTCCACCATCAGCACCGTCGTGCCCTCGCCGCGGATCTCCGAGATGATGGCGAAGGTCTGTTCGACGATGGTCGGCGCCAAGCCCAGCGACGGCTCGTCGAACAGCATCAGCTTGGGGCGCGAGATGAGGGCGCGACCGATGGCCAGCATTTGCTGCTCGCCGCCCGATAGCGTGCCGGCGATCTGTTTTCGGCGCTCCGCCAGTTTCGGGAAGCGCGCAAACAGCCGATCGAGGTCGCGCACAATTGCCGCCTTGTCGCTGCGCAGATAACATCCCATGTCGAGATTCTCCTGCACGGTCATGTCGGCAAACACGCGCCGTCCCTCGGGGCAGTGGGCGATGCCGAGGGCGAGGATGCGGCGAGCCGAGGCGCGCGTGATCTCCTCGCCGGCGAACACGACGCGCCCCTCGGCCGGCGGCAACAGGCCGGAGATAGCCTTGAGCGTGGTCGTCTTGCCGGCGCCGTTGGCGCCGATCAAGGTGACGAGTTCGCCCTCCCGCACTTCGAGCGAAATGTCGCGTATGGCGGTGACCTTGCCGTAGCGGCAGGTGACGCCTTCGATCTTAAGCACGGGCCGCTCCGCGGCCGAGATAGGCTTCGATCACCTCCGGGTTGCGCTGGATTTCCGCCGGCGTGCCCTCGGCGATGATGCGGCCGTGATTGAGCACGACGACGCGATAGGACACGCCCATCACCATGCGCATGTCGTGCTCGACCAGCAGGATGGTGATGCCGCGCTGGCGGATGCGCTTCACCAGTTCCATGAAGCTCGCCGTCTCCGACGGGTTCATCCCCGCCACCGGCTCGTCGAGCAGCAGCAGGCTTGGCTCGGCGGCAAGCGCGATGGCCACCTCGAGGAGCCGCTGCTCGCCATAGGGCAGGGTCGACGCCAGCTCGCTGCGGCGCGCCGACAGGCCGATGAAATCGAGCACGTCCGCGGCGAGAACGCGAAGACGCGCCTCCTCGGCGCGCACGCGCGGGAGATCGAGTAGAATCTCCCACGCATTGCGCGCGCCGCAGCGATGGAGGCCGATCAAGATGTTGTCGAAGACGCTACAGGCCCCGAATAGGCTCGTCTTTTGAAACGTGCGCACGACACCCAGCCCGGCGATCTGATTCGAGCGCAGCCCGGCAAGGTCCCGGCCGCGGTAGACGATGCTGCCGGCCGTTGGCGATAGATATCCGGTGATGACGTTGAATGCCGTGGTCTTGCCGGCACCGTTGGGGCCGATCAGGCCGACGATCTCGCCCTCGTGAACGCTGAAATTCATATCGACAATGGCGATGAGACCGCCGAAACGGACGGCGATGTTGCGCGCCTCGAGCACCACCTTCGTCATGTCCGACGCGGCGCTCAAGGCGCGGCGCCCGGCGCTGTGTGCAAGCCTGCCATCGTCTTGGATTCCGGATCGGAGCGGTCCGGCGAGCGTCCGGACCGCCGCCGCCAAAGCGCGGAAATCGCCGGGACGATACCTTGCGGCAGAAACAGCACGATCACCATCATCGCCACGCCGTAGATGATCCACTGCGCCTCGGGCCTGGCGAACTCGCGCAGCACCTGGGGCAGCATGCCGAAGATGAGGCCGCCGACGATGGGTCCGGCGAGCGTGCCTTTGCCGCCGGAAATGACCATGATCACCATGGTGACCGTGTAGATGAACAGGAAGATGTCGGGATCGACGATGCGGACGTAATGCGTGTAGAGCCCGCCGGCCGCACCCGCCATGCCGGCCGACACTGCTGTTGCCAGGACCAGATACCTGGTTACGTCGATGCCGACCGAGGCGGCAAGCGGTTCGTTCTCGCGCAGCGCGATGAAGGCGCGGCCGGCGCGTGAATGCACCAGGCGATGGATGACGATATAGGAGAGCACCGCGACGCAGAGAATGAGGTAGTAATTCGGGAGCTTGCGGAGGAACGTCAGCTCCCAGATGCCGGGAATGCCGAGCGTGATCGGCGGAATGTTGTTGAGCGCCATCGGCCCCTCGGTGAGATCGACCCAGTTGAGCGCGACGAGGCGCATCACCTGCGCGAAGCTAATGGTGACGATGACAAAATAGGCGCCGCGCACCTTGAACGACAACCGGCCGATCGCCCAACCGCACAGCCCGGCGACGGCGATGCCGCAGACGAAGGCGAACCACACGGGCTTGCGCTCGAAGACGAACACGTAGCTATCGTTGAAGTGCAGGTCGAATCCGAGCGAGACAAGCGCGCTGGTATAGGCGCCGATGCCGAAGAAGGCGACGTGGCCGAGACTAAGCTGCCCGGTGAAGCCGAGCAGCAGGTTCAGGCTCATCGCCGCTATGGTGAAAATTCCCGTGTTGATGAGGACATGGAGGAAGTACTGGTCGTGCATCCATTGCGGGACCGAGGCGAGGAAGACGACGAAGAGCCAGGGGAGGAGACGCCTCATCCGACCCGTTCCTTGCGCGCGAATAGGCCGGTCGGCTTGAAGAACAGCACGACGATGATGAGCAGGAAGCCCATGGCGTCGCGATAACCGGAGGAGACGTAGCAGGCGCCGAACTCCTCGACCAAGCCGAGGATGAATCCGCCGAGCGTCGCGCCGACGATGTTGCCGAGCCCGCCGAGGATGACGATGGCGAAAGCCTTGAGCGCGACGAGATCGCCCATCGTCGGATTGACGACGAAGACTGGGCCGAGCAGCGCGCCGGCTGCCGCGGCCAGGCCTGAGCCGAGCGCGAAGGTGGCCGTGTGGATGGCGTCGATATTGACGCCCATCAGCGACGCGGTCTCGCGATCCTGGAATGTCGCGCGCATCGCCTTGCCGAGCTTGGTCTTGTGGATGAGCAGATAGACGCCAACCAGCAGCGCAAGCGCAACCAGGATGACAAAGAGCCGAAGCTCCGCGACCGAGACCGGCCCAATCACCAGCGGCTCGGCTGGAAATGGATGGCTGACCGACTTGGCCACGCCGCCCCAGAGCAGTTGCTCGCCATTCTGCAGCGCAATCCAAGCGCCGATCATCACGAGCATCGTCGTGTCGATGTCGGCGCCGCGCAGCGGCCGCAACAGGATCAGCTCGACCAGCGCACCGAGGACGACGCCGAGAATCACCGCCGCCGCCAGGGATACGTAAAAGTCGACTTCGAGCACGGTCGCGAAGCAGAACACCATGTAGGCGCCGAAGGTGTAGAGCTCGCCGTGCGTGAAATTGACGACGCGCATGATGCCGAAGATGAGCGTCAGGCCGATGCCGAGCAGGGCATAGGTCCCGCCCAATATGAGCCCATTCGCGGCGTGTTGCAGGAACTGATCCAAGGGGTGTGTTCCTCAGTCTTTCTCACACGGCGCCGCGCCGTCGCGACTGCCGGGCCTGGTGCCGACGCGAAGGCCCCTATCGCGCCGAACGCGCGGCCCGGGCCATCGCCGCACACAGCGTGCCCGCATCTCGACGTTCTCCGCGAGGGTCCGAATGACGGCCTGAACGGATTTCGCTGGAGAGCCGAGACGCGGGCGCGTGCGACGCTGTGCGGTCCCGCTCTAGGGCAGCGCGACCTTGCCGTTCTTCACCGTCACGATATAGACGTTCGGCACGTTCTGGCCGCTTTCCTGGCCGGCCGGGCCCTGCTTGATGAAGGCGATGTCGCCGTTGACGCCTTTGACCTTGACGTCCCACAGCGCCTTCTGGATGGCGGCGGGTTCAGCCTTGCCGGCCCCCTTGATCGCGGCCGCGATGGTCATGATGCCGTCATAGCCGCGGAAGCCTTCGGTCAGCCCGGCGAAGTCAAAATTGCGCTTCTTCCACTCGGCGACGAATTTCGTCGCCACGTCCGGATTGGGCGCTGCTTCGGGATACCACGGCGCAAAGAACAGCAGGTGATAGCTTCCATCCGCCGCGGCGCCGGCCTGCTGGATGAGCTGGTCGGGCGACGATGAACCGCCGGTGGTGATGATGCGTGCCGTGAGGCGCTGTTCCTTGGCCTGCTTCAGGATCAGCGTGATCTGTTCGACGCCAGTCGTGACAAATAGCGTGTCGCCGCCAGACGCTTTGATCTTCGCGATCTGGGCGCTGAGGTCGGTCGCTTCGGGTGCCATCACCTCGCCGACGCCAATCTGGACGCCCTGCTGTGCTAAGGCCTTTTTGAACTCATTGGCGGCACCGAGGCCGAAATCGTTATTGGTCGACAGGAAATCGGCCTTCTTGATCGGCGGATTGAAGGTGCCGAGCTTCTTCGAGAAGGCCAGCGCCTCCATTTCCGAAGTCGGGCTGATGCGAAAAATCTAGGGATTGCCAGACACCGTGATCTTGCCCGATGAGGACGTCTCTACCAGCATCGGCACGCCGTATTCGATCAGCTTCGGCATGATTGCCAGCGTGTAGGTGGAACTCCAGGCGCCCATCATGACGGGTACCTTGTCGCGGACGATCAGCTTTTCCGCGGTGGCAACGGCCTCCGTCGGATTGCTCTTGTTGTCCTCGATGACCAACTCGACCTTCTTGCCGAGCAGACCGCCTTGCTCGTTGAGCACGGCTTCGGCGATGCGCGCGCCGTTGGTGACGTAGTTTCCGGATGCGGCGACGGCGCCCGTGAGCGGCTGCGTTACGCCGATCTTGACCGTCTGCTGCGCGTCGGCCGTTCCGGCCAAAGCGACAGCGGCAAAGCCGGCCGCCGTGAGATTTGTTATGAGTTTTGTCCTTATTGTCATCTGAGCCTCCTTCTGGGTGGACGCACAACACTACAGGCAACGGTAGAATATTCGTAGTCGCTGAGGGCAGCTGGCCGCACATCGCCGCGACTCTCCACCATCATCGTCCGGCGTTCGCAGCAGCAATTGCCGCCAAAATGCGCCGCGGCGTAATCGGCGTATCGGTGAGTTCGGCGCCGAGCAGGCGCAGGGCGTCGTTGACGGCGTTGACAATGGCCGCTGGTGGCGCGATGGCGCCGCCTTCGCCCAATCCCTTGACGCCGAATTCCGTGTACGGCGATGGCGTCTCCATGTGCAGCACGCGCAGCGGCGGCACTTCGGTCGGGCCCGGCAGCAGATAGTCGGCGAGCGTCGAGGCGAGCGGCTGGCCCTGCTCGTCGAACGGCATCTCCTCGTAGAGCGCGGTGCCGATGCCCTGGGCAGCGCCGCCGTAGATCTGGCCCTCGACCACCATCGGATTGACCAGCCGTCCGCCGTCCTCGACCACCACATAGTCGAGGATATCGATCGCGCCGAGCTCAGGATCGACGGCAACGACCGCGGCATGCGTCGCATAGGAGAACGTGCCGGAATCGACCTTCGGCTTGTACCCGGCCGTCGCCTCGAGGCCGCCTTGATCGACGTCGAGCGGGAGGTGTTGCGGCTGCAGATACCAAACGCGCGCGATTTCGCTGAGGCTGACGCTGCCCTTCGCCGCGACGACGCGGCCATCAACCAGGCTGACTTCATGGAGAGGCGCTTGCAGCAGATGGGCGCCGATCTTTTTGGCACGCTCGGCCAGAGTCTTGGACACCGCAGCGACAGCGCCGCCCGCCATCACCATGCCGCGCGAGCCCCAGGTGCCGGTGGAGTACGGCGTGAGCGCCGTATCGCCGTGCACCACCTTGATCTTCTCGGGATCGATGCCGAGGATTTCGTTGGCGACCTGTGCCAGCGTCGTTTCCATGCTCTGGCCATGCGACTGCACGCCGACGCGCAACTCGAGGCCACCGTCGGGCGTCAGCCGGCCCTGCGCCTGCTCGTGGCCAGGTACCATCGGAATGCCCCAGCCGTGATAGACCGCTGTGCCATGCGCCGCCTGCTCGCAATAGACGGCGAGGCCGATGCCGATCAGGCGGCCGTCGGGCTCGCCCCGACGCTGGCGTGCCCGCGCCGCAGGGAGATCGACCGCAGCCACGGCGCGGCGCAGGCATTCAGGGTAGTCGCCGCTGTCGAAGTGCTTGCCGGTGATGTTGTTGTACGGCATGGCCGAAGGCGGCACGAGATTCTCCAGCCGCACCTCATGGGGTTCGCGGCCGGCCGCGCGGGCAACGGCATCGATCATCTGCTCCATCGCGAAGCAGACGCCGGCGCGCGCGACGCCGCGATAGGGAACGATCGGCGGCTTGTTGGTGCACACCGAGAATGTGCGGCAACGATAGGCCGGCATCACATACGGCCCCGTCAGGTTGCTGCCGATCTGCGCCGCCTCGAGGCAAGCCGAGAACGGGTACACGGAGTAGGCGCCGGCATCGACGGAGGCCTCTGCCTCGAGGCCGAGCAGCTTGCCGCGCGTGTCGGCATAGGCGGTGATCTCGTAGTAGTGCTCGCGGGCATTGGCGGCGGCGATCAGGTGCTCGCGCCGGTCCTCGGTCCAGCGCACCGGATGGCCGCGGCGCAGCGCCAGCCAGCCGGCGCAGACCTCCTCGGGCTGCAGCAATCCCTTCCAGCCGAAGCCGCCGCCGACATCGGGCGCCACGATGCGCACCAAGCCTTGGTCGAGGCCGAGGCATTCGGCGAGGCCCGTGCGTACGATATGCGGCATCTGGGTTGCGGTGTAGAGCACGAGCTGCTCGACATGCTTGTCCCAATAGGCGACGACGCCTTTGCCTTCGAGCGGCGCCATGCACTGGCGCGCCATGCGGATCTTGCGCGATACCTTGATCGGTGCCGTGTGGCGGATGTCGCCCAGATCGCGGCCGACATTGGTCTCGAGAAAGACATTGTCGGTCCATTGCTCGTGGACGAGCGGCGCGCCGGGCAAGCGCGCCTTCAGCATGTCGTGGTTGACTGGCAGCTCTTCGAAGTCGACGACGATCGCCGCGGCGATGTCCTCCGCCTCGGCGCGGGTGTCGGCCACGCACATGGCGATCGGCTCGCCGACAAATCTGACCTTTCCGTCGGCGAGCGGGGGTTGCTCGGAGACCTTGAACCCGGGCAGTCCGGAGACGGCGCGGATTGGCTTTGCCCCGACCATGTCGCGGACGGTGAAGACGCGGTCGCGGTAGTCGGGCGGAATTCCAATTGTCTTGATGCGTGCGTGCGCGACCGGGCTGCGCAGGAATGCGAGATCCTTCATCCCGACCAGGGCGATGTCGGCGACGAAACGACCCCTGCCGCGCAGCAGGCGGTCGTCCTCCTTGCGCAGCAGACGCGCGCCGACGCCCATGGACTTATGCATGTCGGCGAGACTGCGCGCGGCACCGACGGCAGCGTGGCCGCAGAGCCAACGAGGAAACGAGGGGGGAACGCGCCGGACAACTATCAGACGACCTGGGAGCGAAGGCACTGCCTCCACTCCAGGTCGTGCGCACCGACAGTGGAACTGACGTGACAGCTGCCGACACTGCGCGTTCCCCCAAACCTGCATCCCGACAGGCGGCAACGGCAGTCAAGATCGAACCCCGGCGACCGCCGTTCGTGCGCCCACAGCTACGGGGACGTAACAATGTCGCCTCACTGTCCGAGCAAAATCAAGGTATTCTTTTTCCAAATTTTTCTTGCGGTCGCTGCATATCATACATAAGGTTCTAACCTTAGCATCACATGGCGATTTTGGAAGTGATTCGTGCGGGGACGGGGCATCGTGTCAGGATGAAACTGGACATCGCCGCCGACGAGACCGGTCCGCGTCGCGGCGGCGTTGCCATGCCGTGCGCGACGGTTGGTGTCGGCGAAGCGATACTGGGCTCCGTCTGATTCCTATGGAACAGTCTATGGCATTTGCGGGGCTGGCGGATCGCATCATCGACCGCAAGGTGCGTGGCCGCGCTGTCGCCCATCTCCGACAGGCCGGCGTGCGATTGCCGACCTTCGCCGAGCTTGCCGACCCCGCGGCGAGCGCCGTGCGCGTGCCGGCCGCCGTCGATCCCGATGCGCCGGCCGCAGCCAACCTGTTCCGCGTGCACTGGTACAACGACGCGGCGCGTCGCGGCCGCGATGCGGTGCCGGGCTATGTCGAGCTGCCGTCGGAATTGACCGGCATCAAGGCGCGGATCGTCGTCGCGCTCGGTGAGCGCTTCCCGATGATCGCGGCGCACAAGGTGCTGCCGGCCTATGCCTGCTTGGTGACGCGGCTCATCACCGGGGGCTTCGATCCGACGCGGCATCGCGCGATCTGGCCGTCGACCGGGAATTACTGCCGCGGCGGTGTCGCCATCTCGCGCATTCTCGGCTGCCGTGGCGTTGCCGTGTTGCCCGAAGGCATGAGTACAGAGCGCTTCGCCTGGCTGGGGCGCTGGGTCGCCGATGCCGCCGATATCGTTCGCACGCCGGGCACCGAGAGCAATGTCAAGGAGATCTACGACAAATGCGACGAGCTGTCGCGCGATGAGACGAACGTCATCCTCAATCAGTTCTGCGAATTCGCCAACTATCTCAGCCATTACGTGTGCACCGGCCGCGCGCTCGAGCGCGTGTTCGAGGATCTAGGTGCGCCCGGATCTCGCCGTCGCCTGGCGGCCTTCGTGGCGACGACCGGCTCGGCCGGCACGCTTGGCGCCGGCGACTATCTCAAGTCGCGGCATGGCACCAAGATCGTCGCCGTCGAGCCGGTGGAATGTCCGACATTGCTTGCCAACGGCTACGGTGCCCACAACATCCAGGGCATCGGCGACAAGCACGTGCCATTGATCCACAACGTGATGAATACGGATCTCGTGGTCGGCGTGTCCGACACCAGCACGGACAGTCTCAACGCCCTGTTCAATACGGAGGAGGGGCGCCGCTACCTCGTCGAACGCAAGCAGATCGACGCGAGTATCGTCGCGCAGATGAGTCGTATTGGTCTCTCCGGCCTCGCCAATGTGCTCGCGGCGATCAAGACGGCGCGCCATCTCGAGCTGTCCGAGGATGACGTGATGGTGACGGTCGCCACCGACAGTGCGGCGCTCTATGCGAGCGAGCGCGACAAGACCATCGCGGCGCGCTTCGCCGGCGCGTTCGACCGCGTGGCGGCGGCCGAGGTGTTCGGCCAACATCTGGCCGGAATCGGCAGCGATCACGTCCTCGAGCTCGGTCATCATGAGCGCCGCCGCATCTTCAATCTCGGCTACTTCACCTGGGTCGAGCAGCAGGGCGTGCCGTTGCCCGATTTCGATCGTCGTAAGGACCAGGGTTTTTGGCAGGGCCTGCAGGCGCTGGTGCCGGCGTGGGACGCGCTGATCGCGGAATTCAATGCCGAAAGCGGAGTGAATTCAGTTGGCTCATAGCGCGACGGGGCGGTCACCGAATGGAGGGCGATCGTGATCAAGAGCTACGCCCAACTGCGAGCGGAGACGGCAGCCCGCGACCGCAGCCTGCGCGAAAAGGTCATGTCGCTCGAGGACGCAGCGGCGCTGGTCCAGGACGGCGACCATGTGGCGATCGGCGGCTGCACGGTCTCGCGCACGCCGATCGCCATGCTGTGGGCGCTGATCCGCGCGCGCAAGCAAGACCTCGAGATTTCGCGCAGCATCACATCCACCGAAGGCGATCTGCTGTTCGCCTCGGGCGCCAGCCGGCACATCCAGACGAGCTGGTTCAGCCAAGGCATCGTCTGGGGCGTCTCCAAGGTCATGCGCCACTACACCGAGTCGAAACAGGCGCGGTTCGAGGAGTGGAGCCACATGTCGATGGGCCTGCGCTATCGCGCCGGCGCCATGGGCATTCCCTTCATGCCGATGCGGTCGATGATGGGATCGGACGTGGCGGGCCAGCTTGCCGATATCAAGCCGTTCGACTGCCCGTTCACCGGCGAGAAGCTGCTGCTGGTGCCGGCGCTCAACCCCGATGTCGCATTGATCCACGTGCAGCGCTGCGATGCCTATGGCAATGCGCAGATCGATGGGCTGCAATTCATGGATGGCGATATCGCCATGGCGGCCAAGCGGGTGATCCTGACCACCGAGCGTATCGTCTCGAACGATCAGATTCGCCGTGCGCCGGACCACACCAAGATTCCGTTCATCGCTGTCGATGCCGTGGTCGAGGTGCCCTATGGCTGCGCGCCGCACGAATGCTATGGCTTGTATGAGCCGTTTTTCACGCATTTGGACTACTACGCCGAGATCACGACGCGCGATGCGGCCGGCGGCGTGCGCGAGTATCTCGACCGCTACTACTACGCGCCCAAGAATTGGGCGGCGTATCTCGAACTCCTCGGCCTCGACAACATCCTCTCGGCGGCCCGGCGCGGGAGGAGCATCTACGATGTCTAGGAACGGCTCCTACACCGCCTCCGAATTGCTGGCGGTGATGAGCTGCCGGCTGCTCAAGGATGGGCAAACGGTGTTCGCCGGCGTCGGCATTCCGCTGCTGGCGGCGACGCTGGCGCAGCGTCTGCACGCCCCCGGCCTCACCATCCTGTTCGAGGGGGGCGTGCTCGGGCCGTTCGTCGTGGCGGGGGAACTGCCGCCCTCGACCAACGAGCAGCGCTGTACGCGCCGGGCCAACATGTTGCTCACCATCACCGACGTGCTGCTGCTGCTGCAGCGCGGCTATGTCGATGTCGGCTTCATGGGCGGCGCGCAGATCGACTGCCACGGCAACCTCAACAGCTCGTTCATCGGCGATCCGGCCAAGCCCAAGATTCGTCTGCCGGGAACTGGCGGCGGCAACGACATCGCCAGTCTGGCGCAGATGATCGTCGCCATGAAGCACGAGAAGCGGCGCTTCGTGGAGAAGGTGGACTTCATCACCAGCCCGGGCTTCCTAGATGGCGATACCAGCCGCCGCGATTCCGGCCTTGTCGCCGGCGGCATGTATCGCGTGGTGACCGACCTCGCCGTGCTGGGGTTCGACGACAAGAGCAAGCGGATGAAGGTGTTGGCGTTGCACCCCGGCGTCGTTGGGCGCAGCGTGCAGGACAATACCGGCTTCGACCTCGGCATCGGTAGCGATGTGCCGGCCACCGAGCCGCCGAGCGAGCGCGAGCTCAGGGCATTGCGCGAGCTCGATCCCGATCGGCTCTACATCGCCTGAAGCGCGGCCGGCGACCCTCGCCGCGCGGTCCAATCGTCAGAGAGGGAAGGACATGGCAGCGAAGGCAACGACGTTCGGCATCGCGATGCGCAACTTCACCCGCTATCCGGAGCTGCCGGATGCCGGGCGGCTCATCGACTACGGCATGCGCATGGAGCAGCTCGGCTTCGAATCGCTGTGGGTGTGGGACCATGTCCTGCTCGGCACCGATCCGCATTTTCCGATCATCGACTCGCTCTCGCTGCTCACGGCGGTTGCCGCGCGCACGACGAAGATCAAGCTCGGTACGGGCGTGCTGGTGCTGCCGCTGCGCAATCCGCTCGCCCTTGCCAAGCAGCTTTCGAGCATCGACCTCATCTCGAACGGCCGTCTGATCCTCGGCATGGCGTCCGGCTGGTACAAGCGCGAATTCGACGCGCTCGGCGTTCCGTTCAATCGCCGCGGCAAGATCATGGACGAGAACATCGAGATCATGACGCGCCTGTGGCGCGAGGATTCCGTCACCGCCGAGATTCCGCCTTACAACATGCGCCAGGCGGTGATGTTTCCCAAGCCGGCGCAGCGCCCGCGCCCGACCATCCTGATCGGCGGCTATGTCGACGCGGTGCTGAAGCGCGCCGGGGTCGCCGGCGATGGCTGGTTGACGTATTTCTACACGCCCGAGGGCTTCACGCGGTCGTGGACCAAGGTCCGCGGCTTCGCCGCCGAGGCCGGCAAGGATCCCGACGCGCTGCTCAACGGCAATCAGCTGCCGATCATGGTCGGCAAGTCGCGGGCCGCCGTCGAGGAGAGGATGAACGAGTGGCTGCGCACCGAGTGGGATTTCGCCTCATGGAGCGAGTCGACACCGCAAAGCGCGGTGATGGGCACTGTCGATGAGTGCGTGGCGCAGCTCAAGGAGCACATCAACGTCGGCGTGCAGCGCCTCATCTTCGTTCCGTACCGCTATGAAGCAGAGCAGATCGAGATCATCGCCAAGGAAATCGTGCCCCGGCTCCAGCGCTGAGGCGGCGCTATTCCTGTCCGAACACCGTCCGGCTGCACGGTCGCGCCGGGGAGCTGATCGATGATAACGCCATCGCGAGCAGAAATCGTGCCGCTGCTTTCGGTTCGCGGACTCACCGTCGACCTGATCAAGCGAAGCGGCAAGACACGGCTGATCAGCGGGATCGAATTCGACGTATCGGCCGGCGAAATGCTCGGCATCGTCGGCGAAAGCGGGAGCGGCAAGAGCCTGACGGCATTGTCGCTCCTGCGGCTGCTCGGACCGGGTCTTCGCATCGCCGCGGGCGAAATCCTCTTCAATGGCCGCGATCTCGCGACTCTGCCGGAGCGGGACCTGCTTGGCGTCCGCGGCGGCGAGATCGGGATGATCTTCCAAGAGCCGATGACCTCGCTCAATCCGCTGATGCGGATCGGCGATCAGATCGTCGAATCGCTGGTGGCCCATCGCGGCGCCGATCGGACGACGGCGCTGGCCGAGGCGCGGCGGCTGCTGGATCGCGTGGGCATTGCCGATTCGGCCGCGCGGGTTCTTGCCTATCCCCACGAGCTATCGGGCGGCATGCGCCAGCGCACCATGATCGCGATGGCGCTGATTTGTCGCCCCAGGCTGCTGATCGCCGACGAGCCGACCACGGCGCTCGACGTGACGATCCAGGCCCAGATCCTGGCGCTGCTCGACGAGTTGCGGCGGGAGCTCGGCATGGCGGTAATCCTGATTACCCACGATCTCGGCGTGATCGCCGAATATGCCGACCGCGTCGCCGTCATGTATGCCGGCCGCGTGGTCGAGACCGCCGCGGCGCCGGAGCTGTTCGCGCGACCGCGCCATCCCTATACGCGCGCGCTGATTCGTTCCATGCCCGACATCGGCGCCAGCGTCGAACGGCTGGAGTCCATACCCGGAACCGTGCCGCATCCGGGCGACATGCCGACAGGCTGCCGGTTCCACCCGCGCTGCACCGATGCCGTTCCCGCCTGCGCGGCGCGCGATCCGATGCCGATCGTGGTTGGGCCGCAGGCACAAGTCTCCTGCATTCTTTATACGTCGTGATGTTACCGCTCGTTTCCGTCAACGGCCTGGTCAAGCACTTTCCGCCGCGGCGCGGATTGTTCACCGGCGGTACGGCGCATGCGGTGCGGGCGGTGGACGGCATCAGCATCGACATACTGCCGGGGGAAACGCTGGGCCTTGTCGGCGAGAGCGGCTGCGGCAAGTCGACGGTTGGCCGGCTGCTGGTGCGACTGCTCGATCCGACGGCGGGGCGCGTGATGTTCGACGGCATCGACCTTGCGGTGCTGCAGGGACGCCGCCTGCGCACCATGCGAAGGCAATTCCAGATGGTCTTCCAGGATCCGGTCGGCTCATTCAATCCGCGCATGACCGTTCGGGCGATCGTGACCGAGCCGATGCGTCATCTGGGCGCCCACCGCGCGGAGCGACGACAGCGGGCGGCCGAAGTGCTGGAGCTGGTGGGGCTGAGCGCGGACCACGGCGAGCGCTACCCGCACCAGTTTTCCGGTGGACAGCGCCAACGCATCGGGATCGCCCGTGCGCTGGCGGTCAATCCGCGATTCTTGGTCTGCGACGAGCCCGTATCGGCGCTGGACGTTTCGATCCAGGCGCAGATCGTAAACCTGCTCAAAGATCTGCAGAAGAAATTCAAGCTGACCTATCTCTTCGTATCGCACGATCTGCGCGTGGTCAGGCATATCTCGGATCGGATCGCCGTGATGTATCTCGGCGAAATCGTCGAACTTGCCGACACGCGGGCCCTGTTCGCCGCGCCGCAGCACCCCTACACGCGCGCATTGATCGCGGCGGTGCCAAAACTCCGCGCCGATGGCGACAGGCGAGTGCCGCCGATCACGGGGGAAGTGCCAAACCCGGCCGATGCTCCGGCGGGGTGCCGGTTTCACACCCGCTGCCCGCACGCCACCGACCATTGCCGCGCGGTAGCGCCGGTGTTGCGCAACCTGGGCGGCGGACATCTTGCCGCCTGCCACTTCGCGGTGGAGTCGCAACGACCCGCCGCGGTCAGTTGACCGGGCGGGACCGGGGATCGAGACGGTCGCGCAGACCGTTGCCGAACATATTGATGCCCCACACCAGCAGGATGATCGCCAGGCCGGCAAGATTGGCGATCCACGGCGCTATCAGCAGCCGGTCGCGGCCTTCGGCCAGAATGTTGCCCCAAGTCGGCGCCGGCGGCGGCACGCCGAGCCCGAGGAAGCTGAGCGCCGTCTCCTGCAGGATGACGCGCGCCACCTGCAGGGTCGACAGCACGGTCAGCACCGGCACGAGCTGCGGCAGGATGTGCAGCCAGATAATCGACAGTCCGGTGGCGCCGAACGAGCGGGCCGCTTCGACATAGGGCCGTTCGCGCAGCGATCGGGTCTGCGAATAGCTGATCCGGGCATAGACCATCCAGCCCGAGATGCCGAGCACCAGAACCAGGTTGAGTACGCTGCCGCCGACTGCCGCTACCACCAGCACTGCAAGCAGCACCTCGGGCAAGGCGAGATGCGCGTCGGCGAGGCGCATGACGACCTGTTCCACGCGTCCACTGCGCAATCCGGCGCTCATGCCGAGAAATGAGCCGATGATGCAGGAGAGGAGCATCGCCGCCAGGCCGACCAGGATCGAGATGCGCGAGCCGAAGATCAGCCGCGACAGAAGATCGCGGCCGTAATTGTCGGTGCCGAGCAGATGCGCCGTGCTGCCGCCGTCGTCCCATGCCGGCGGCTTCAACCGCAGCATCAGGTTCTGCTGCATCGGATCATACGGGGCGAGGTAGGGCGCGAAGATCGCGACGGCGACGATCGCCGCGATCACCGCGCCCCCGCACCACAGCTTGAGATCGGCGCCGATACCCGGCCGCATGATGTCAATTCATCCTGATACGTGGGTCGATGACCGACAGGGCGACGTCGACGGCAAGATTGCACAACATGATCGCCGCGCTCATGACGAAGACGCCCGCCATCACGACCGGAATATCGCGCTGGAAGATGCTGCTGATGATCAGCCGACCGACGCCCGGCCACGCGAACACGGTCTCGGTGATGATCGAGCCGCCGATCAGCACGCCGAGCTGGAGGCCGAGCAAAGTCAGGATCGGCGCGATGGCGTTGGGCACCACATGGCGAAACAGCACGAGACGCTCGCGAATGCCCTTCGATCGCGCCGTGGTGACGAACTGCTCGCCCAAGACATCCAAGATGCTTGTACGGGTGACGAGGACGAAATTGGGAAACTGGAAGGCGGCCAGAGTCAGCGCCGGGAGAACCAGGTTGGCCCATTCTCCGTAGCCGGACGTCGGCAGCCAGCCGAGATAGAGCGCGAAAAGCTGTATCAGGAGAATGCCGAGCCAGAAGCTCGGCATCGATTGGCCGACGATAGCCAGACTCGAGACAACGAAGTCGGCGACGCCGTCGCGCCGCGCGGCGCAATAGAGTCCGAGCATGAAGCCAATCCCCACAGCGACGAGCATGGATGCGGCGACCAGTTCGAGTGTGGGGACGACCCGCTGCAGCACCAGCGGCAGCGCCGGCTCGGAAAACACCATCGACCGGCCGAAATCGCCGTTGATGATATCGACAAGGAACAGCGCGAACTGCACCGGCAGCGGCCGGTCCAGGTTCATCGTGCGGCGCAGTTCGGCCGCTTGTTCCGGCGTGCCGTTGATATCGAGGAACAGGCTGACCGGATCGGCGGTCAGCCGAAGGGTCAGGAAGACGACCAGCGCGAGAAACGCGAAGGTGACGGGCAGCAGCGCGATGCGGCGGACGATGTAGCGCAGCATCGCGCCGGGCATCCGGATCAGATGACGAAGAGTTCCTCGTTTTGGAAATACTTGGCGTGCCAGATCGGACCGCTTTCCGTAATTTCGATGATGTCCTCCATGTGATAGCCGAGCTCGCCGACCCAGCGCGCGAGTGTTTCCACCGCCGTAATCATGCCCGGTTCGTAGACCAGATCCTCGTGCGGTCCGACGATCGGCCGTTCGTGCACATTGAGGCCGATCGAGTGCCCATTGTGCGAGTAGGCGAAGGCGAGGCCGGCCTTCTCCTGCATCCGCTTCGCCGTTTCGAACAATTCGCGACCGGTCTTGCCGGGACGGCACATCTCGATGATGGCGTGATGAACGTCGCGGAGCTTCTTCCAGTATGAAAGGTCGTCGGGGGTCGGCTTGCCCACCTTCGCGGTCCGGCCGACATTGGAATAGTACTCCTTGAAGAAGCCGCCCGAATCCGCCTTGACGATGTCGCCCTTCTGCACGCGATACTCGGATGGCGACATGTGCGGGAAGCCGGTATTGGCGCCGGCGTTGAGATGGTTGAACGCGACCATGTCGGCGCCCTGGATCAGGATGTTCTCGGCCAGGCGGTTGGCGAGCGTCTTCTCGGTCTCGCCGATGCACACCGACGAGTAGGTGGCAAGAAACGCCCGTTCCGTGCCGTGGAAGGCGCCGATGATGATTTCGCGCTCGCGCGGCGTCTTCATCATGCGGACGCGGGCAAGCAGCGGCTCGGCCGGGCTGATCTTCAGCTTGGGCAGTTGCCGGGTAAGATCGTTGTAGTACTTGGCGGCAAGGTATTCCGTCTCCAACGCGACGTGGCCATTCTCCAGCTTGAGCTCGCGCAGAATGCCGGCCAGCGCCGTGATCGGGTCGAGCGTGAATTCCTGGTAAGTGCGGACGTCCTGGACCCACGTGTTCTTCTTCACATAGGCGGCCTCGATCAGACAGACGAGAAAGATCGGATCGCGCCCTTTGGGCCAAACGATGAATGCCAGCCGGTCGCGGATGCTCACCTGGGTCGAGATGCTTACGTCGCCGGCGTAGCGCACGTTCTCCGGCGACACGGCGATCACGGCGTCGAAGGCGCTCTTGGCGATGGCGCGCTCAAGGCCCTTCATGTCGCCGATGGCATCTTCCTGGCGCTTGGTCATTCTCTGCTCTCCTCGGATTGCGGATGGGGGGTCAGCGGAGCTCGGCCTTGTCGACATGGATAAGGCGGTCCTGCGGGGCCACCCAGCCGGTCAGTCGCTTCGACTTGCCGTAGACCGAGGGTAGGCCGAACAAGAAAACGGACGGATTTTCTGCGTGCATGATCTCCATCATCCGTTGATAGCCCTTCAGGCGCTCGTCGCGGTTCACGGTCGAGCGCGCAGCGAGAAACAGCTTCTCGTACTCGTCGTTGACCCAGAAATTTCGTTGTGTCGCCTCGGTGAACCAGACGGCGTTGAAATCGGCATCGCCGAGGCTGTACCAGCCGACCAGGTGCATTGGGCCGAGATCGCGCGCGGTCGCCATCTTGGAATACACGCCACCTTCGACGACGTTGATCGAGGTCTTGATCCCGACCGCTTCCAGCATCCCTGCGATCGCGTTGCAAATCTCGACGTCGGAGACATAGCGGCCGGACCGGGTCGTGATCGTCGTCGTCAGACCGTTTGGATAGCCGGCTTCGGCGATCAGTCTCTTGGCCCGTCCCGGATCGAAGGGTCGCGCCTTGATGTTCGGGTTGTGGCCGAAGGTCGCCTTGGTGACCAGTTGGCCGTCGAGCACGCTGCCGACGCCGCCGAGGATTTGCCGGTTGATGAGATCCTTGTCGATGGCGAGATCGACCGCGAGACGCAGTCGCGGATCGTTGAATGGCGGCTTTCTGGTTTCAAATGTGAGGACCAGGCTGCCGCTGGTCTCGACTGGACTTACCTCGGCATTGCTACTCTTCCGCACCCGGTCGATCAGATCGGTGGGGATTTCCTCGATGATCTGCACTTCGCCGGCGAGGAGCGCCGAGATGCGGGTCGCGCTTTCCGGAATCTGACGAAAAATCAGGCGGTCGATCTTCGGCTTGCCGCCCCAGTACTCGGGATTGAGTCTCAGCTCGTAGCGGTCCGCCGGCACCCAACGCAGGAAGACGAACGGGCCGGTGCCGATGGGATGCTTTGTCATCGCATCGTGGCCGGATTGCACGTGGTAGTGCTTCGGCTCGATGACGATGTTGGTCAGGCCGACCAGAAGCGTCGGGAAGGGCTGTTTGGTGACGAATTCGACCGTTAACGGGTCGATGACATCGACCTTGGCGATCAGATTGATGCGGCTTGCCGTGCCGTAGACCGTCTTGGGATCGAGGACGTAGTCGATGGTGTATTTCACGTCATCGGCGGTGAGCGGATGGCCGTCATGGAACTTGACGCCGGGACGAAGATGAAACCGCCATGTGGTGGCGTTGACCGCCTCCCACTTCGTGGCCAGCGCCGGCATCACCTGGCCTTGATTGTTGAGCGTGACGAGAGGATCGTTGGTCTGGATCGAAAGTGTCAGAGCGGTGAAGCTGCTCCACCCGGTCTTGAGCGAATCCGGAAAACCCGCGACGCCGACGGTCAGCGTCTTCTGCGCATGCGCCGGGCTGGCAGCAATCGCGAAGAAGACCAGCGCCCCGACGACATAACCCAGCCAACCCCGCAGCCCGACTCCCTGATTCGGCCGAATGCGCATGCCGGTCTCCGTTCACCCGTGACAAATGTCCGATCATTTCCGCATAGTCGTGAACAAGCGTCAATGCCGCGCCGAGTCCGACCCTATGTGCGCGCATTCGCCGTTCGCTGCGTCCCGGATGTAGCGCCGTGCCAAAGCATTGATCGGCGGCGAGAGAGCGGCGGCGTCGTAGGATGCTCGCCGTTGCGCTTCGATCGGCTCGCCGTAGAGCGTCGTGCGCTGCCGCGGCGTACGGCCGATCGCGCGGATCAGTGCGTCCATCTCCGCCGGCATCATCTCCTGGCCATGGCTGGCGCCCGCGGCGCGCGTGATCGTCTCGTTCATCAGAGTGCCGCCGAGGTCGTTGGCACCGGCCTGGAGGCAAATCTTGACGCCCAGCGGCCCCATTTTCACCCATGACGTCTGGATGTTGGTGATGTGCGGATGCAGGGCGAGCCGAGCTACGGCGTGCATCAGCACCGCCTCGCGAAACGTGGGTCCGCGGCGCGCACGGCCCTTGAGGTAGATCGGTGCCTCCATATGCACGAAGGGGAGAGGCACGAGCTCCGTGAAGCCATGCGTGCGTTCCTGGAGCGTGCGCAGGCGCAACAGGTGGCGTGCCCAATGCACGGCATGATCGACGTGTCCGAACATGATCGTCGTCGTGCTGCGCAAGCCGAGGCCGTGCGCCATCTCCATCACGTCGAGCCATTGCTGCGTCGTGATCTTGTCCGGACAGATGACGGCCCGCACCTCGTCATCGAGGATTTCGGCGGCGGTGCCCGGCAGCGAGCCGAGCCCGGCGGCCTTGAGCTCGGCGATGTATCCTGGCAGCGACAGGCCGAGCGTCTTCGCGCCTTGCCACACTTCGAGCGGCGTGAAGGCATGGACATGCATATCCGGTGTCGCCGTTTTCACGGCGCGACAGATGTCGAGATAGGTGGCGCCTGTGTACTCCGGGTGAATGCCGCCCTGCATGCACACCTCGGTCGCGCCGCGCGCCCACGCCTCGCGCGCGCGCCGGGCGATTTCGTGCTGGCCGAGGTCGTAGGGGCGGCCGCGCAGGTTCTCGGAGAGCTTGCCCTTGGAGAAGGCGCAGAACTGGCAGCGGAAGTAGCAGACATTGGTATAGTTGATGTTGCGGTTGACGACATAGGTGACGACGTCGCCGTTGACCGTCCGGCGCAGACCGTCGGCGGCCGCGCAGACGGCGGCAAAGTCGTCGCCGCGCGCGGCAAACAACGCGACGATGTCGTCTTCGGTCAGCGTCGTGCCGTCCAGCGCCTTGCTCAGCGCGCGTGCGACGCCGGGCCGGGCGGCCATCGAACCGGATTGCGCCGTGATCGCCATTGCCTCGCCGGGCAAAGATGTCTCGGCACCCGGCGACCAGTCATCCACTCTGGCGAATCCCTCGGCGTCGGTGGCGCGCAGCACGGCGCCGCGCAATCCGGCATCGAGCCAGCGTGCCGGTTCGCGCGCGTAGGCGGGGTAGATCGCCAGCCGTTCGACCAGCGTCTTGCCCGCGGCCTCGGTCGTGCGGGCGAGAGCATCGAGATGCGGCCAGGGCGACTCCGGGTTGACGTGATCCGGCGTCACCGGCGAGACGCCGCCCCAGTCGTTGATGCCGGCCGCGACCAGGCGCGGCAGCGCGTCAGGGTTCAGATTTGGCGGCGCCTGAATGTTCATCGCCGGTCCGAAAATCAGGCGTGCGACGGCGATCGTCCACAGATGCTCGTCGAGCGGCGCGTCGGGCGCAGCTGCCATGCGCGTGTCCGGCTTGGCGCGGAAATTCTGGACGATGATCTCCTGCAGATGGCCATGGCGATCGTGGAGATCGCGCAGTACCAGCAGCGATTCGACGCGCTCGCGCCGCGTTTCGCCGATGCCGATCAGGAGACCGCTGGTCAACGGGATCGCGGCCTCGCCGGCCAGTCGAATGGTCTCGAGCCGCACCGCCGGCCGCTTGTCGGGCGACCCGAAATGCGGCCCACCGCGTCCGCATAGCCGCTCCGACGCGCTCTCCAGCATGATGCCCTGCGAGACGGAGACGGCGCGCAGCGTCGCAAGATCCGTGGCCGTCATGATCCCGGGATTGAGATGCGGCAGCAGGCCGGTTTCCTCGAGCACGAGGCGAGCCATCGCGGCGAGGTACGATAGGGTCGTCGCGTGCCCAAGGGCGGCCAGTTCCTACTTGGCGATCGCGTAGCGCAGCTCGGGCTTGTCGCCGAGCGTAAACAGTGCCTCCTTGCAACCGGCGGCGGCGCCGGCGCGGGCGATCGCCAGAACCTGCTCCGGAGCGAGGAAGGCACGCTCGCCACGCCGCGGCGGATGCGCAAACGTGCAGTAGTGGCAGACATCGCGGCAGAGCTGCGTCAGCGGAATGAATACTTTGCGCGAGTATGAAATGATCTGGCCATGGCCGCGGTCGCGCAGCTCCGCGGCGGCTCGCATCAGACCGTCGATATCCGTCGCGTCGGCGAGCGCCTGGATATGCGCACGCGCCGGTCTTTGGCCGTCCGTGATCGCGCGCAAGATCGCTCGCGTCTCTGCGGCGGTCATCGCGAGCCTCGTGCGCGGGCGGTCGCTGCGCCGGGACGGAGGTCGCGATCGGGCGGCGCCCCGCGTAGCCGTGCTTCGATGCGACTCTCGATCAGCAGACGCTGGGTTTGCGTCGTCGCGCGCTGGGCGAGCAGGGCGGCGATGTCGCTCGGCCGGTCGATGTCGAGGCCGAGGCCGGGCAGATCGACGACCGCCGGCACGATGCCGCCGGCGCGTGCGGCGGCAGCGTGACGCCGGAAGCTGTCGTCGCCGAACTGGAAAGCGATAGCGTCGGGCGGCGAGCAGGCAATCGCGCAGGTGCCACCGTCGGTGTAGGCGGGAACGAGACTTACCGCCGGCGCCGAACCGTGCCGCGCGAGCAACGCGTCGATCTCGGCGGCTGTCACCAGCGGCACGTCGGCGACGACAACCAGCACGCCGCTGGCGCCTTCCGCCGCCAGCGCCGCGGCCGCTGCCGTCACCGCGCGCGTGAGACCTGGCCTGACCGGTTCGGACAGCACGCGGGCGCGGGCCGTCTCGGCGAGAGATGCCGCTTCGGCGTCAGCGGTCACCACTACGACGCCACTGAGGCCGCGTGACGACCGCAGCGCGTCGAGAACGTCGGCGAGCATCGCACGCGCCAGCGCGTAGCGCTGGTCCGGCGTCAGAATGGTGGCAAGCCGGCGCTTGGCGCCGCGCAGCCTGCCCACCGGAACGATGGCCCATATCGGCGACATCATGGCGTCAGGCGGCTTGATCATGCCGCCGCAGCCGGTCGGCGAAGCGTAGAACCTCGCGGGCCAACACCTCGCGATCGGCCAGGCTCGTCATGACCGTCGGCGCAGCTTGGCATGGCACAGGCGGGCGGCCGATCATGTCGGCGTCGATGCGATCGAGGACAAAGCCGTCGAGCAGGGCGCGGTAATGTTCGGCCACCCAGGCCGGCGTCGGCGTCACGCCGAGCTCGGCCATCATCTTCGCCGCCGGGCCTTTGATCGCCCTGCCGCCGACGATCGGCGACACGGCGATGATCGGCGCCGCGCTTGCGTCGAGTGCTTCGAAGATGCCGGGAACCGCCAGCATCGGGTCGACGCTGACATATGGGTTGGACGGGCAGATGACGATGGCCCGTAGCCGCGGATCGGCGATTGCGTCGTGGAGGACCGGATTGGGGCGAGCGGTCGCCGCGCCGTCGAACTCGAAGCCGGTCACGGCCGGGGCGCAGGCGAGCTTGACGAAATAGTGCTGGAAGGGGAGCGGCCCCTGAGCGCTATGCACGACGGTGCGCACTGGATCGTCGCTCATCGGCAGGAGTCGGGCGCGGATGCCGAGGCGCCGGCGAAATTCGTCGGTGATCGCGGTGAGCGAATCGCCGGCCGCGAGGCGGCGGGTCCGCTCCACATGCGTCGCGAGGTCGCGGTCGCCGAGGCGGAACCAGGTTTCGCCGCCGAGCGCCGCGAGCGCCTGCATGAACGACCAGGTCTCGTCCGTGCGGCCCCAGCCGGTCTCGGGATTGGCGATGCCGGCAAGGGTGTACATCACGGTGTCGAGGTCGGGGGAAACGTGCAGGCCGAGAGGTTCGAAGTCGTCGCCGGTGTTGACGATCACGGTGAGTCGATCGGGAGCCAGCACACGGTAGAGGCCGAGCGCGAGCTTGGCGCCGCCGACGCCGCCACACAGCGCAACGACATTGCCGGTTTCCTCGCCGCTTGGCTGGTGGCTGGTCATGGTGCTTCTTACGCCGCTCAGCGGAACAAGTCTTGATTCTTCGGCCGCAGGAGCGCGGCGGCCGGCAGCGGCGGGGCTGTCCACTCGAGGCCGCGCACCAGCACCGCTGGCCGGCCCTCGTCGGCCTGCCCCATGACGAGCGACGCGGCGGCGGCGATCTCGTCGGCGAAGCCGACCTGCGTCACCTGCAGCCGGCGGCCGAAGAGGTCGGGTCGCCCGCGCAGATCGGCGAGCGCCGGCAGTCCCGCCGCACCGAGCGCGACGCCGACCGTGCCGTTGCGCCAGGCACGGCCGAAGCTATCGTTGATGATGACGGCGATCGTCATGCCGAATCGCTGTTCCAGCCGCGCCTTGAGCCGCGCGCAGCTCGCGTCGGGATCGGCCGGGAGGAGCAGCACGCGCTCCGCCGGTCCATCCGGTTCGACGTTCGATTGGTCGACGCCGGCATTGGCCATGACGAAGCCGAGCCGGTGCGCGACGATCAGCACGTCCTTGGCGTGGCGCACCACCTCGGCCGATTCCGACAGGATGAGCTCGACCAAACGCGGGTCCTTGGACGTCGCGCGTGCAATCTCTTCCGCCCGCGGCTTGGGTGTGACGCCGCGGAGATCGACGTAGCGGTTCTCGGCCTTCGACACGATCTTCTGGGCGACGACCAGGACGTCCATGTCGCGAGGCGTCAGGCTGGAGGCAGCGAGGGCGTCGCCCAGGATCTGCGCCAGGTCGTCGCCGGGGCGAATCAGCGGAATGTCGGGAATCGGCGCCAGTCTCAAACTGTCCGCGGCCATCTACCGGCACCGAGTCTAAGTAACCGTCGTGCCGCCGAGTTCTCCGGTCACGCGGAGGCCGGCGCCATCGACCTTGTAGATACGGTTGATGGTGATGAGGATCGAGGTGAGCGCCTCCGCCGCCGCCGAGTTGGCGAGCGGGCCGCCATGCAGGCCGCGCAGACCAAGCGCGCGGGCGAGGCCGATCACTGTCTCGCGCGCTTCCTTCTTGTCGCCGAACACGAGCACGTCGCAATCGATTGCTTCGTCGCGCTGCAGCTTGTGCGCCGCGACGTTGTGGAACGCGGAGACGACAATGGCGCCGTCGCCGAGCAGACGCTGCGCAATCATCGCCGCCGATCCTTCGGGCGGCAGCTGCACGGTGCCGACCTTGGGCGGTACGAGCGGCACGGTCGTGTCGATGACGATCTTGCCGGCTGCGCCATCGCGGATGTCGGACAGCGTCTGGCGCTGGCTGGCGAAGGGCACGGCGACGACGATGATGCCGGCCGCCGCCGCCGCCGCCGCGTTGACAAGGCCGCGCGCCGGCACTGTTCCGTTGGCGACGGCGAGGCCGGCGGCCGCGGCAGCGGCCTTTTCGGCCGAACGCGAGCCGACGATCACCGGATATCCGGCCCTCGCCCAGCGTCGCGCCAAGCCGGAGCCCAGAGCGCCGGTGCCGCCGATGATCGCCAGGGTGGGAAGCGAAGGACTCATCGGGAGAAACGCGATTGCGGCCGTGCCAACCGCCGCCGCTCTAGGCGATGCCCATTTCGGTCAGCGGCACGACCTGAACGCCGGCCTTCTCGAGTGCGGCGCGCGCCGCCTTGGCGACGGTGACCGCCGTCGGCTCATCGCCGTGGACGCAGAGCGACTCCACCTGCCGCTTGATCCGCTTGCCGCTCATCGTGACGATTTCGCCGTCCAATACCATGCGCACGACACGCTCGCTCGCCACTGCCGGATCGTGGATTACGGTTCCTGGGATCTTGCGCGAGGCAAGATTGCCATCGTCGTCGTAGAGGCGGTCGACGAAGCCCTCGCGCGCCAGCGGCAGCCCGAGCTTCTCGGCGGCGCGCTCCATCTCGGATCCGGCGAGGGCAACGAAGATGAGCTTCGGGTCAACCGCCTTCATCGCGCGGCCGATAGCCAGGGCGAGGTCGACATTCTCCGCGGCCATGTTGTTGAGCGAGCATAGGCGACGGCATATTCGAGATCGCGCGGCGACATATCGATGCGCCGCCGGCCGAAGCCCCACAAATCATTGAAGCCGGGATGGGCGCCGATGCTGACGCCTTCCTGCTTTGCGCGCAGGATGACGTGGTGCATGACATTGGGATCGCCGGCATGGAAGCCGCAGGCGATATTGGCCGAGCGGATGATCTTCAGCAGCGCGTCGTCGTCGCCCATTTTGAAGGCGCCGAAGCTCTCGCCCATGTCGGCGTTGAGGTTGATTTTGGTCGCCATCGCGCGCTCCCCGGGGCTGAATTGCTGCGGCCGGCTGCTCTCCGGCGATCCGGCAGGGCATACGCTACTTGTCTCAGTAGCTGTTATCAAGTATAGAAACATAATACCTTATAGCCTTGGGCAAGAGCGAGTTAGATCAATGAGTTCGGGAAAGACTCGCAGTATCGGGACCGTGCGTTCTCGTGACTAGCCCAGCGCCGAAGGCGGGCTTCCTGCCGTGCGGCGACACCGCCCTGGTGGTCGAATTCGGCGACCGCGTCGATCGCGCGGTGAGCGATCGCGTCTTGCGCCTCCAGGCGCGCGTGGCGAAGGCCAAGCTGCCCGGCGTGGTCGAGATGGTGCCGACCTGCCGCTCGCTCATGGTGCACTACGATCCGCTGCGCACCGGGGCAGCGAAGCTTGAGCACGAAATCGTGCCGCTGCTTGCGGACGGCGAGGCGGTGGCCAGCATCGGCAAGTCGTGGCGCGTCCCGGTGTGCTATGAAGGCGATCTCGCGCCGGACCTCGATGCCGTCGCCAAGCGCGTCGGTCGGACGACGGACGAAGTGATCCGTCTCCACTCCTCCGTCACCTACCACGTCTACATGATCGGCTTTCTGCCCGGATTTCCCTACATGGGCGACCTCGTGCCCGAACTTGCGCTGCCACGGCTCGAAAATCCGCGGCTGCGGGTGCCGCCGGGCTCCGTCGCGATGGCCATGCGGATGACCGGCGCCTATCCGGTGGCCAGTCCGGGCGGTTGGTGGCTGATCGGTACGACGCCGATCCGCCTCTTCGAGGCCGGTCGTGCGCGTCCGTCGCTATTTGTTCCGGGAGATCGCGCAAAATTCGAGCCGGTGGCCGCGCGCGAATTTGCAGCGATCAAGCGGGCGAGCGACGCCGGCGACTATGAAGTGCGGTCGGAAGAACTGACGTCGTGAAGCCACATCTCAAAGTCATGCAGCCGGGCCTGCATACGACAATCCAGGACGTTGGCCGCTTCGGCTTTCAGTCGGTCGGCGTGCCGGTCTCGGGGGCGCTCGAACTGGAGTGGCTGCGACTCGCCAACGCCCTGGTTGGCAATCCGCAAGAGACTGCGGGGTTCGAGATTCTTCTCGCCGGACCCAATTTCGAGGTCTGCGCCGATTCGGTTGTCGTCGCTGTCGCCGGCAGTGGTGCCGAGCTTGACATCCGGGGCGATCAGCCGCGGCGTGTTCCCGCGTGGCAGAGCGTCCGGCTGCGCCGCGGCCAGATCATTGGCGTGCGGGTGCCGCAGTCCGCTGCCTGCTGCTATCTGGCGGTGTCGGGGGGCTTCGCGATTGTGCCGTGTCTTGGCAGCCTGTCGACCTATGTCCGCGGTGGGCTCGGTGGCTTCCAGGGGCGCGAGTTGCGGGCGGGCGATGAGGTTCCGTTGGCATTTGAGCGTGCGCCCGATCGGCCTGCGGCGCGGGCCGACGGCGCTGCGCTCGACCTGCCGCCGGGTCCTATTCGCGTGATCCTCGGTCCGCAGCGCGACTGTTTCACGGCGGCAGCGATCGATGCCTTTCTAGGCTCTGAGTACATCATCTCCGACAACGCCGATCGCATGGGTATGCGACTTGTCGGACCAACGCTGGCGCATCGCGACGGCTATGACATCGTCTCCGACGGCATCGCCACCGGTGCGATCCAAGTCCCGGGCAGCCGTCAACCCATCGTCCTTCTGGCCGACCATCAGACGACCGGCGGTTACCCCAAGGTGGCGACGGTCATCTCGGCCGACCTGCCGGCCGTCGGACGGCGTCGTCCTGGCGACCGCCTGCGCTTCACCGCCGTCGACGTCGCTACGGCCGAGCGGCTGCGGCGTGAGCGGGAGACATTGTTGCGCAAGGTGATCGAGCGGATCGAAGTCGTGCGTGACGACGGCGGCTTGGACTTGGACCGGCTCTACAAGGAAAATATCATCAGCGGAGTCGTCAGTGGATTCGACGGCACACCATAAGCGTCGGGCGAGGCCGCTCCGACAGGCGCGACGCGAAGGCGCCGTGGCTGTGCCACGCGCCGGCGGCAAGCAAGATCGCCTAGACTGCGAGGGCTGGCATGGATCATCTCGAGCAGACCTATAAACGCAGCCGCATCCCGCTCTATCTCCAGGTCGCCGCCACGCTGCGGCGACGGATCGAGGATGGCCAATGGGAGGCCGGCCACAAGATTCCGACGCTCGAGGAGTTGGAGGAGGAGTTCCAGGTCGCGCGTGTCACGGTGCGCCAAGCCATCGATCTTCTGCAGAAGGAAGGCTTGGTCTGGCGCCAGCAAGGCAAGGGCACATTCGTCTCGCGCGAGCTCATCGACAAGCGCTGGCTGCGTCTGCGGCAGGACCTGTCCCGCTGGTCGCCTCGATCGAAGGCAATGTGCCGCGCTTCATTCCGGTCAAGGATCCGCCGGCATTGCCGCGCCTCGATCCCGGCGACGGCACGCTGGCCGCGAACTATCACTATCTGCGCAGCGTGCAGTACCGCGACGGCGAGCCGTTCGGCATCGTCAGCATCCATCTCGAACGCAGCATCTACGAACGGCACCGCGAGGCCTTCCACGCGCAGGCAGCGCTGCCTATTCTCTCGCGGCTCGACGGCGAACTCATCGGACGAGCGCATCAGACGATGGTGATCGGCAGCGCCGACACGGAGGCGGCGCATCTCTTGCGCGTTGCCCTCAACGCGCCGACCGCGGAGTGCCACTGCGTGGTGACGGACAAGCAGGACGTGGCGATCTACGTGGCCGAGATCGTCTATCGCGGAGACTGCGTGCGCCTCGACGTCGATCTGCTGCGCAACGACCGGCACGAGTAGAGACCCGAGAAATAGTAAACGCATGAGAATCTTGGTCGTCAATGCGAACACGTCCCAGTTCGTCACCGACATCGTCGCGGCAGAGGCGCGGCGCTCGGCGGCGCCGGGAACGGAGATCGTCGCGGTCACCGGCACCTTCGGGGCGCGCGTCATCGGCACGCGCAGCGAGAACGTGATCGCCGCACATGCGACGATGGCGTTGATGGCGGAGCATGCGCTGGGTTGCGATGCCGCGGTGATCGCCGTGTCCTACGATACCGGGCTCGATGGCGCGCGCGAGCTTTTGCCGATCCCGGTCGTCGGCATGACCGAGGCTGCGCTGCTGACCGGCTGCATGCTGGCCGGCAAGATCGGCGTGGTAACCTTCGGTCGTCGCGGCCTGCCGATGTATCAGGAGCTGGTCGAACGTCATCGCCTGGGTAGGCGCATCGCCGGTTGGCGTGCGCTCGAAGCGGCGGCAGCCTTCTCGCCGGGCGGCCAGCGCAAGGTGGACGCCGCGGTCATCGCCGCCGTGCTGTCGCTGATCGAGGCGGACGGCGCGGAGGCGGTCGTCATCGCCGGCGCGGTGATGGCTGGTGCGCCGCGGCGCCTGCAGCCGAAGGCGCCGGTGCCGTTGCTCGATGGCGTGTCCTGCGGCGTGCGCCAGGCGGAGCTGTTGGCCCGTCTCGGCCTACCAAAGCCGACTGCCGGAAGCTACGCGCGGCTGCCGCGCCGCGAACTGACGGCCGTGTCGCCCGCGTTGGTGGCGGCGTTTGGCGGCGCAGGGACCGCGCGCGCGAGACGGGCTAAGCGTTAACAAGCTCCGGCAGCGTCACGACGGCGACTCCTGCCGCCTCGAGCGCGCGGCGCGCGGCGGTGGCGACGGCAATGGCGGCCGGTTCGTCGCCGTGGACGCACAGCGTTTCGACCCGGCGCTTGAGGCGTTTGCCGCTCGCCGCGACGATCTCGCCGTCGAGCGCCATGCGCACCGCGCGCTCCGCCGCGACCTGCGGGTCGCCGATGACGGCACCGGGCATCTTCCGCGAGACGAGATTGCCGTTATCGTTGTACATGCGGTCGATGAAGCCCTCGCGCGCCAGTTTGAGGCCGAGCCGCTCGGCCGCGCGCTCCATCTCGGAGTCGGGCAGCACGACATAGATCAGGTCGGGGTCGACGGTCTTGATGGCGCGGCCGATGGCCAGGGCGAGTTCGAGGTCCTCCGCCGCCATCGTGTAGAGCATGCCGTGCGCCTTGGCGTGCGTGGGCTTGAGGCCGGCATACCGCGCCATCGCCTGCAGGGCGCCGATCTGATAGACCACCGCGTACTCGGCGTCGCGCGGCGCCATGTCGATGCGCCGCCGGCCGAAGCCCCACAGATCGTTGAAGCCCGGGTGGGCGCCGATGCTGACGCCTTCCTGCTTCGCGCGGACGACGACCTGATGCATGACGTTGGCATCGCCGGCGTGGAAGCCGCAGGCGATGTTCGCCGAGCGCACGATCTTGAGCAGTCCTTCGTCGTCGCCCATCTTGAAGGCGCCGTAGCTTTCGCCCATGTCCGCGTTCAGATTGATCTTGTTGGCCATGCGACACCTTCCCTTGGCCGCCGGATTGGCGGACCGATTCAGTACGAGCGCGGCATCCGCAGGATATGCTCGCCGATATAGCTGAGGATCAGATTGGTCGAGATCGGGGCAATCTGATAGAGGCGCGTCTCGCGCCATTTCCGTTCGACATCGTATTCGCGGGCGAAACCGAAACCGCCATGCGCCTGCAGACACGCCTCGGCGGCGTGCCAGGATGCCTCGGAGGCGAGCAGTTTGGCGATGTTGGCCTGCGCGCCGCACGGCTGTCCGGCGGCGAATAGCGCGGTGGCGGAACGGTTCATGAGGTCGGCTGCCTCGGTTTCGGCATAGGCGCGGGCGATCGGAAACTGGACGCCCTGATTTTGGCCGATCGGCCGGTCGAAGACGACGCGGCTCGCCGCGTAGTCGGCGGCCTTGCGAATGAAGAAGCGCGCGTCGCCGATGCATTCGGCGGCGATCAGCATGCGTTCTGCGTTCATTCCGTCGAGGATGTAGTGAAAGCCCTTGCCTTCCTCGCCGATGAGATTGTCCGCGGGCACCGTAGCGCCGTCGAAGAACACTTCGGTGGTCTGGTGGTTGATCATGGCGTCGATCGGGCGGATGTCGAGGCCTTTGCCCAGGTTGTCACGGATGTCGAGCAACAGCACCGACAACCCGTCGCTCTTCTTGCGCACCTGGTCGGCCGGCGTGGTGCGCGCGAGCACCAGCATGAGGTCGGAGTTGAGCGCGCGCGAAGTCCACACCTTCTGGCCATAGAGGCGGTAGGCGTCGCCTTCGCGGACCGCGCGGGTCTTGAGCTTGGTCGTGTCCGACCCGGTGGTCGGCTCGGTCACGCCGAAGGCCTGCAGGCGCAAGCTGCCCTCGGCGATTTTCGGCAGGTACTCGCGCTTCTGCCGTTCGCTGCCATGCTTGAGGATCGATGCCATCGTATACATCTGAGCAT
>JACQDQ010000281.1 GCA_016201015.1 Pseudomonadota bacterium
CCGGTGCGCCTTGTCCCGCCGCGCATCGTGCAGCCGGAGCAGCCGGCCGCTCCGACCGAGCGCCCAGCCGAACGCGAGGCCGCGCCGGAGATTGAAATCGCCCGCCCGCCGCCCATCGACGCCGATACGATCGGCCTCATCGACGAAGCGCATGGCGGGCTGCCGAATACGCTGTGGGAGGGCTCGGAACGGACCGTCGTCCAGCGCCTGCTCGGCAAGCTGCCAGCGGCCATGATGTCGCGGCCGGCCTTGGAATTGGAGCGCCGCGTGCTGGCGACGAGCGCCAAGGCGCCCACCGGCAACGACCCGGCGCCGGCGAAGAGCTTCATCGGTACCCGTGCCGAGCGGCTCCTCGCTCTGGGTGACGTGACCGGCGCGGTCGATCTCGCCCGCATGGCGCCCGGCCGCGCTGGCGACGAGGCGCTGTCGCGCGTGCTGCTCGACGGGCTGTGGCTCGCCGGCGACGATGCCGGTGGCTGCGCCCTGGCGCGCAGCCAGATTTCCCGCTTCACCGGCCCCTACTGGCAGAAATGCCTGATTTTCTGCCTGGCGCTTGCCAATGACCAGGGGCGGGCACAGCTCGGCCTCTCGTTGCTGCGCGAGCAGCAGGCCGAGGAGGATGTCGTCTTCACGCGGCTGGTCGCCGCGCTCGGCGGCGACTCGCGCGCGGTCGTCGACAGCCTACGCCAGCCGGCGCCGCTGCATCTGGCGATGCTGCGGGCCGCCCGGCAGCCGCTGCCCGCCGACGTGGCGACGACGAACGATCCGGCGATCCTGCGCGCGATCACGCAGAGCGCCAACGCGGCGCCCGATCTGCGCTTGGCCGTGGCCGAGCGCGCCGAGGCGCTCGGCGCGCTGGCGCCGGAGGCACTCGCCCAGACCTATGAGGCGGTGAATCTCACGCCGGACCAGATCGCCAATGCGCCGGCCTTCGCCCAAAGCGACCGCGGCCCGCGCGGACGCGCCGCGCTTTATCGTGCGGTCAAGGCCGCGACATCGCCGGTGGCTCGCGGCGAGGCGCTGCAGCGCGCCTACCGGCTGGCGCGCGAAGGCGGCGCCTATGGCCCGATGGCTCGGACGACGGCACCGCTGCTGCTTGAAATCCCGCCATCGGCGGATCTGGCTGGCTTTGCCGGCGACGCGGCACGCGCATTGCTGTTCTCTGGACGGCTGGAGGAGGCGCGGCGCTGGTACGGTGTCGTGCACGCCGCTGCCGATGCCAACCCGCAGGCGGCGGCGGCCGAGATACTGCTATGGCCGTTGTTGCGGCTGGCCGGCGGCGACGCGCTCGCGGCCTGGGACGCGCCGCGCCTGACGGCTTGGCGCACGGCACAGGACCGTATCGACCAGCGCGGCGCCGGCGAGCGCGCCGCGCTGCTTGCCACGCTGCTTTCGGCGACGGGCGATCAGGCCGTCGGCGTGCTGGTTCAACCGGCGCTGGCCGCCGAGTTGCCGCGCCAAGACGCCTCGTTGCCCAATCCTTCGCTGTGGCTCGGAATGCGCGCTGCGGCGCGCGGCGGGCGCAAGGGCGAGACGGCGCTCTACGCGCTGGCCGCGCTTGGCGGCGAAGGTGCCGTCGGCGTCAGCCCCTACCTCGCCGCCGCCGCGATCGAAGCCCTGCGTACCGCCGGCCTCGACGGCGAAGCGCGGGCGTTGGCGCGCGAGGCGGCGATCGCCGCCGGACTTTGACCATGGGTCGACGAGGCCGCCCACCGACGGCGCCGAGCGGGTCCTTGCGCCATGTCGAAGCCTTCCTCGAGATGTTGACGGCCGAGCGCAACGCTGCGGCCAATACGCTGCGCGCCTACGCCCGGGACCTTGACGACTTCGCGGCCTTCCTGGCGAAGCGTCAACGCGACGTGACGACGGTCGCTGCCGGCGAGGTGCGGGCCTATCTCGCGCGCATGACGCGCGCCGGCCTCTCCCCCCGCACGGCGGCGCGCCGCCTGTCGGCGTTGCGGCAGCTCTGCCGCTTCCTGGTGGCGGAGGGCGCGCGTGGCGATGACCCGATGCTGACGATCGACGGCCCGCGCCTTGGACGGCCGCTGCCGAAGACGTTGAGCGAGGCGGATATGAGCGCTCTCGTCGCTGCTGCGCGAAAGGACCGTGGTCCAGCCGGCAAGCGTCTTGCCGCCATGCTCGAACTGCTCTACGGGGCCGGGCTGCGGGTGTCGGAGCTGGTAGGCCTCAAGCTGTCGGCGCTGTCGCGGGACGGACGCTACCTCACCATTCGCGGCAAGGGCGACAAGGAACGCCTGGCGCCGTTGGGCGACCCGGCCCGTGCCGCGCTCGCCGACTACATGGCGATACGAACCGCGTTCCTGCCCTCGGGCGGTACCTCGCCCTATCTGTTTCCCTCGCGCGGCGCCAGCTTGTGCCTGACCACCGCTCGCGTGGCGCAGCTGCTCAAATGCCTGGCGGTGGAGGCCGGCCTTGATCCGAGCCGCCTGTCGCCCCACGTCCTCCGCCACGCCTTCGCCACGCATCTCATCGATCACGGAGCCGATCTGCGTGCCGTGCAGAAGATGCTCGGCCACGCCGACATCGCGACGACGCAGATATATACGCATGTGTCGGGCGAACGGCTGCAACGCCTGGTGCGGGAGCGCCACCCCCTGGCCAAGACCGATGCCGCGTCCGGTTCGCGCTAAGCCCTTCTCTGCCGCAGCGCGGCGTGGCACTCTGCCTGGCGAACAGGGGACGGCTGCCCGGCCGCGCTGCTGCGCCAGACAGGTTCAGCAGGAGCGGTCGAGGACAAGGGGGAACAGCGCATGAGCGGCTTCGCAATCTTCGTCCTGGTACTGCTGGGCTTGGCCATCCTGCTGGTGGCGATGGGCGTCAAGTCGGTGCCGCAGGGCCTCGAATACACGGTCGAGCGCTTCGGCGCCTATACGCGCACGCTCAAGCCCGGGCTCAACCTGATCGTGCCGATCATCGACCGCGTCGGCGCCAAGGTCAGCATGATGGAATCCGTCCTCGACGTGCCGTCGCAGGAGATCATCAGCCGCGACAATGCCATGGTGACGGTCGATGCCGTCGTATTCTTCCAGGCCCTCGACGCCGCCAAGGCGACCTACGAGGTGAACAACCTGACCAACGCGGTCCTCAACCTGGCCATGACCAATATCCGCACGGTCATGGGCTCGATGGACCTCGACGAGCTGCTGTCGCAGCGCGACCGCATCAACGCGCAGCTGCTCAACGTCATCGACCACGCCACCGCCCCCTGGGGCATCAAGGTGACGCGCATTGAGATCAAGGATGTGGCACCGCCCAAAGACCTCGTCGAATCGATGGGGCGCCAGATGAAAGCCGAGCGCGACAAGCGCGCCAGCATCCTCGAGGCGGAAGGCCTGCGCCAGGCCGAGATCCTCAAGGCCGAAGGCCAGAAGCAGGCGCAGATCCTCTCGGCCGAGGGCCGGCGCGAGGCCGCTTTCCGCGACGCCGAGGCGCGCGAACGCTCGGCCCAGGCCGAGGCGGCCGCAACCCAGGTCGTGTCCGAGGCCATCTCCAAAGGCAGCATTCAGGCGATCAACTACTTCGTCGCGCAGAAATATGTCGATGCCTTGCAGCGCATCGCAGCGGCCCCGAATCAGAAGGTCATCCTGATGCCGCTCGAGGCAAGCAGCGTCATCGGCTCGATCGCCGGCATCAGCGAGATCGCGCGCGAAGCGTTCGGCCCCAAGCCGGGTGCAGCCAAGTGATCGATACGCCGCAATTCTGGCAGTGGTGGATCCTGGCGCTTGGCCTACTGGTGGTCGAAGTCTTCGCGCCGGGCGCCTTTTTCCTGTGGTTCGGCGTCTCCGCCGGCCTCGTCGGCTTCATCGTTCTGCTCGCGCCGGGTCTCGGCTGGCAGTACCAGGTCGCCATCTTCGCGGTGGCGGCGATCATTGCCGTTGCCGCGTGGCGCCAATATCGGCGCGCGCATCCGCGGGAGAGCGAGCAGCCGCTGCTCAACCGCCGCGGCCAGCAATACGTGAACCGGCAGTTGCGGCTCGACGCGGCGATCACCAACGGCTTCGGCCGCATGAAGGTCGATGACACCACCTGGCGGGTGGAGGGTCCCGACATGCCGGCCGGCACGCTGGTTGAAATCGTCGGCGTCGACGGCACGACGCTCAAAGTCCGCCAAGTCTCGCCTTGACGCCGGCCGAATTTCCGCGTTTTTAGCGGCCCGGGCCGCTGGCCTGTTCCTCTCAGTCAGGCAAGGATCGTCGGATGCAAGCGCATGCCTTGAAATTGCCGCGTGGCGTTACCTTCTTGGGCGCCATCAGGCCCGGCTACGATATCGTGCTGACGCCGGAAGCGATGGAGTTCGTCGTCGGGCTCGAGCGTAAATTCGGTCCCGAGCGCCGCCGCCTGCTCGCCCGCCGCACCGAGCTTCAGGCCCGCCTCGACGCCGGCGACAAGCCCGACTTTCTGCCGGAGACGGCGAAGATTCGCGACGGCGACTGGGCAGTCGCGCCGCTGCCGCGCGACCTGCTCGACCGCCGGGTCGAGATCACCGGTCCGGTCGACCGCAAGATGGTCATCAACGCGCTCAACTGCGGCGCCAGCGTCTACATGGCCGATTTCGAGGACGCCAATACGCCGACCTGGGCCAACTTGATCGAAGGCCAGCTGAACCTGCGCGACGCGGTCGCCGGCACCATCACCTACAGCGATCCCGGCACTGGTAAATTCTACAAGCCCAACCCCAGGACGGCGGTGCTCCTGGTGCGACCGCGCGGCTGGCATTTGCCTGAGAAGAACCTGCTGGTCGACGGCGAGCCGATGTCGGGATCGCTGTTCGACTTCGGGCTGTACTTCTTCCACAACGCCAAGGCGCTTGTCGCCAAGGGCACCGGCCCGTATTTCTACCTGCCGAAGATCGAGAGCCATCTCGAGGCGCGACTGTGGAACGACGTGTTCGTCCACGCGCAGGCCAAGCTTGGCATCAAGCACGGTACGATCAAGGCGACGGTGCTGATCGAGACCATCCTCGCCGCATTCGAGATGGACGAGATTCTTTACGAATTGCGCGAGCATTCGGCCGGGCTCAATTGCGGCCGCTGGGACTACATCTACGGCTTCATCAAGAAGTTCCGCAACGATCCCAAGGCAGTGATGCCCGACCGCGGCCAGGTGACGATGACCTCGCATTTCCTGCGCTCCTACAGCCAGCTTCTGATCAAGACCTGCCACCGCCGCAACGTGCACGCGATGGGCGGTATGGCGGCGCAAATCCCGATCAAGGATGACCCCGTCGCCAATCAGCAGGCGACCGACCGCGTGCTCGCCGACAAGGAGCGCGAAGCCGGCGATGGCCATGACGGCACCTGGGTCGCCCATCCCGGCCTGGTCAAGCTGGCCAAGGACGTCTTCGACAAACGCATGCCCGAAGCGAACCAGATCGCGCGCAAGCGCCAGGACGTACACGTTAGCGCCGCCGATCTGCTGCAGGTTCCGGCCGGCCAGATCACCGAAGCCGGGCTGCGCCAGAACATCAATGTCGGCATCGGCTATCTCGAAGCGTGGCTGCGCGGCACCGGCTGCGTGCCGCTTTACAATCTGATGGAGGATGCCGCGACAGCCGAGATCTCCCGCGCCCAGGTCTGGCAGTGGATCCGCCACCAAGCGAAACTCGCCGACGGACGCATCGTCGATGTGGCAATGTGCCGACAGATTGTCGAGGAAGAGTTGGCAAAGACGCGAACGATGGTCGGCGCCGAGCGCTTCGACAAGGGCAGGTACGGCGATGCGGCGAAGCTGTTCCGCGAGTTGATCGAGGCGCCGGATTTCGTCGAGTTCCTCACGCTGCCGGCCTACGACTTGGTGTTCGAAGCCGAGCGCAAAGCGGCACCGGCATGAGCTTTACGACGATCGAGCCGGCGCCGTTACGCCTCAACCGCAGCGAGCTCGCAGTTCCCGGCAGCCGGACCGGGCTGTTCGAAAAGGCGGCGCGCTCGGCCGCCGATATCGTGCTCCTCGATCTCGAGGACGCGGTGGCGCCCGACCAGAAGGAGCAGGCGCGACGCAATGTCATTGCGGCGCTTAACGACATCGACTGGAGCGGCCGTGCCGTATCGGTGCGCGTCAATGGGCTCGATACGCCGTACATGTACCGCGATGTCGTCGATGTGGTGGAACAGGCCGGCGCCAAGCTCGACCTCATCATGATCCCCAAAGTCGGCAGCGCCGCCGACGTCTACGCGCTCGACTTGCTGGTGACGCAGATCGAGCAGGCCAAGGGCTATCGCCGGCGCATCGGCTTCGAGCTGATCATCGAGACGGCGCTCGGCATGGCCAATATCGAGGCGATCGCCGCGGCGAGCCGGCGCGTCGAATCGCTGCATTTCGGCTCGGCCGATTTCGCCGCTTCGACCGGCGCGCGGACCACGCAGATCGGCGGCGCCAACCCGGGTTACGCCGTGCTCACCGACCCCGACGGCAATGGCCGCCGCGAGCGGCACTGGGGCGACATGTGGCATGCCGCGTTGTCGCGTCTCGTGGTTGCGGCGCGGGCTTACGGCAAGCGGCCGGTCGACGGGCCGTTCGGCGATTTCGGCGACGAAGCGGGTTTTCAGGCGGCGGCCGGGCGCGCCGCCGCGCTCGGTTGCGACGGCAAATGGGCCATCCATCCAAGTCAGATCGCGCCGGCCAACGCGGCGTTCACGCCGACCGCGACGGAGGTGGCGCGCGCGCGCGCCATCCTCGCCGCCATGGAGCAGGCGCAGCGCGAGGGCAAGGGCGCCGTCGCCTTCGAGGGCAAGATGATCGACATCGCCTCGATCCGCCAGGCGCAAACGCTGGTCGGCAAGGCTGACGGCATCGCCCGCGCCGGCCGCTAGGACCGTCGCCTCGGGCCGGGTGCTGTGCTAGGAAACCGGGATGCCGCACTACCTCGACTTCGAAAAGCCGATCGCCGAGCTCGAAGGCAAGATCGCGGAACTCCGGCACCTGACCGGCGCGCCGGGCCTCAATATCGCCGACGAAGTCGGCAAGCTGCAGGCCAAGGTCGAAAAGCAGATTCGTCAAGCCTACGGCAAGCTCACGCCGTGGCAAAAGGTGCAGGTCGCGCGGCACCCGGAGCGGCCGCATTTCGGCGACTACGTCAGGGGCATCGTCGAGGAGTTCACGCCGCTTGCCGGCGACCGCCTGTTCGGCGAAGACCCGGCGATCATCGGCGGCCTCGGCCGCATCGATGGCCGTTCCTGCGTTATCCTCGGTCACGACAAGGGCGCCGACACCGAGGATCGCGTCCGCCGCAATTTCGGCATGGCCAAGCCGGAGGGCTACCGCAAGGCGCAGCGCCTGATGCGACTTGGCGAACGCTTCCGGCTGCCGGTCGTCGCGCTGATCGACACGCCCGGCGCTTACCCCGGCGTCGATGCCGAGGCGCGCGGCCAGGCGGAAGCGATCGCCCGCTGCCTCGAGACCGGCCTGTCGCTGCGCGTGCCGGTCATCGCCGTGGTCATCGGCGAAGGCGGCTCGGGCGGCGCCATTGCCATCGGCGTCGCCAATCGCGTCCTCATGCTGGAGCACGCGGTCTATTCGGTGATGTCGCCCGAAGGCTGCGCCGCGATCCTGTGGCGCAGCGCCGACCAGGCGCCGGCGGCGGCCGAGGCGCTGAAGCTGACGGCGCCCGATCTGCGGCGGCTCGCGCTCATCGATGCCATCATCGCCGAGCCGCTCGGCGGCGCCCATCGCGACCCGGGCCGCGCCGTGGGGTCGGTCGGCGAGGCGGTGACGCGCGCGTTGCGCGAACTTGCCGCCGTCGAGCCCGACAAGCTGCGAGCCGACCGGCGCGAGAAATTCCTCGAAATGGGTCGGCAGGGTCTCGCCTGAGCGCCGCGATCATGGCGAAACCACAGGCTTCCGCGACCGACCTAGACGAGCGCCTAGCGGCCGGACTGCGCGCCGGAGACCGCCGCGCGTTGGCCCGCGCCATCACGCTCGTCGAATCGGCACGCGCCGATCACCGCCAGGACGCCGAATCCTTGCTCCAGCATCTGCTGCCGCTGACCGGCCGCGCCATCCGCATCGGCATATCGGGGGCACCCGGCGTCGGCAAATCGACCTTCATCGAGGCGTTCGGTCTCCATCTCATCGACGCGGGGCACCGCGTCGCCGTGCTCGCGGTCGACCCCTCCTCGCCGGTGTCGGGCGGCTCGATCCTCGGCGACAAGACGCGCATGCCCGATCTCGCCCGTGCCGACGCGGCCTTTATCCGCCCGTCGCCGACCGGCGGGACGCTCGGCGGCGTGGCGCGGCGCACGCGCGAGGCCGGGTTGGTCTGCGAGGCGGCCGGATTCGACATCGTGATCGTCGAAACCGTCGGCGTCGGGCAGTCGGAAACCGCCGTGGCCGACATGGTCGATCTGTTCCTGCTGCTGCTGCCGCCGGCCGGTGGCGACGAGCTCCAGGGCCTCAAGAAGGGCATCGTCGAGCTCGCGGACCTGATCATCGTCAACAAGGCGGATGGCGATCTGGCGGGCGCCGCCAGCCGTGCCGCCGCGGACTATCGGACCGCCGTCCATCTGCTGCGGAAGACCACACCCGGCTGGACGCCGCCGGTGCTGCAGGTTTCCGCGCTCGAGCGTCGCGGATTGGAAGCAGCGTGGCAGGCCATCCAGCGCTTCCGCCAGATGCTCGGCGAGCGCGGCCTCGCCGCCAAGCGGGCCCGCCAGGCGCGCGCCTGGATGTGGCGCGAGATCGAAGAGGGGCTGCGCGCCGAGCTGGCCGCCCACAAGCCGACCGCGAGCCGTCTCAAGGATATGGAAAATAAGGTAATTCAAGGCGTTATCACGCCGACCTTGGCCGCGCGGCAAATCCTGGCGGCGTTCCGCGAACGCCCCTGAAGGTACCGCGGCAGGCCTTGACGGCCTCGGCCGGAACCCGTAAAACCCCGGCTCCCGCAGGTCCGAAGCGGCCGGCGTCCCTGCCCCAAAGTCTCGAACCAAGGATTTGAACCGATGTCCCGACGCTGCATGGTCACCGGCACCGGCGTCCTGGTCGGTCGCAACGTCAGCCACGCGAACAACAAGACCAAGCGCCGCTTCCTGCCCAATCTGCAGGCGGTTTCTCTGCTGTCGGACAGCCTGGGCCGGCGCATCCGTTTGCGCGTGTCGACTCGCGGCCTGAAGACCGTCGAAAAAAGGGGCGGCCTCGATGCGTGGCTGCTCGCGACCCCGCCGGCCGAGCTCGACGCCAATTTGCGGCGCCTGAAGCGCGTCATCGCCAAGGCGCAGGCACAGCGTTCCGCGTAGGTTCGACTCCTTGTTGCCGATTACCTAGCCCGCCGCCAGGCGGGCTTTTCGTTCTGGGGCGAGGTCAGTCGGCAAGCTCGAACAAGAAGAGCAGCGTGCGCTGCAGCGCCAGATAGTTGTCGTCGGAAACGATCAGGATGCGCGGCCGGCCGGCGCCACCCGGCACCACGGCAATGCCTTCGAAATTGTCGACGCTCACCGGCCGCTCGAGGCGCGCGATCTCCGTGCCGACGATGCGTGCGCCGGCCACGATATCGCCCAGCGCGACGCGGGCGATGCGGGCGGCAAATCCACCGAGCAGCGAGAAGCGCCGCTCGAGCACCAGCAGCTCGCCGTCGGGGAGCTGCGCGGCGCCGGTCGGCTTGAAGTTCACGCCAGCCTGATAGAGCAGCTTCTCCCAACGCCGGCCATCGCCGACCCAGCCGACATGGGCATCGCCCTCGTACAACTCCTCGACCAAGGCGAGCAGCCGGCCATCGGCGAGCCGCGCGATCGCCTCGACGCCGCCATTGGGCGGCGCGTCCTTGAGTTCGGATGGGCGAGCCAGGGCACGCGGCGGCAGCGAAAACGGCGGCTCGGCTGCCGGGTAGTGCCAGAAGCGGTGCTGCTGCTCGAACGAGACGATGAATGACCCATCGGGCATGGCGACGAGGCCCTCGGCATCGCCGGCAAGCCCGCGCAACCGGCGGCCGGACAGATCGATGAGCGATCCGAGCCGCGCCTCGCCGAGGCCGTTGAGCATGCCTTCGGCATCGTAGATGACTTTCGCCTGCAGCCAGAATCCGCGATCCGAGATCGCCGTCAGTGTCGCGCCGTCGTCGCCGACCCGCAGATCTGACCAGCCCCCGAAGCGCGGGTCAGGCGAGGTCAATTCGACCCCGCCGCGATAGATCAGGTGCCCGACCGCGCGTCGATCCGGCCTTTGCTCGTCGAGCGGAACCGGCGTTGCGACGACGCGGATGGCATCGGCGTTTGGCGCGGCGTCGGCCGGCCCGATGTCGAACGGCGCAGCACAGGCGGCAAGCCACGTCGCAAGCCCCGCCGCAACCGCGCAGAGAAAGATGCGTCGCGCCGGCGCCAACCGGGAAAGAAGAAAGGGCGCGGGACCGGCCAGTCCCGCGCCCTCGGCGTCCGTATTTGCGACGCGGGTCTTCAGGCGACGCCGTTCTTCTTGAACCACTCCTGCAGGCGCTTCCAGCCGTCGGCTGCCTGCTCCGGCCGGTAGCTCGGCCGATAATCGGCATGGAAGCCATGCGGGGTGTCGGGATAGACGACGAACTCGCTCGGATTTCCGGCCGCTTTGAGCGCTGCTTTCATCTTCTCGACCGTGTCGACCGGGATGCCGCTATCGGCGCCGCCGTAGAGGCCGAGCACCGGCACCTTGACGGTGGCGGCGACGTCGATCGGGTTCTGCGGCATGGCGGCGCTCGGATTGCCGACCACCGTCCCATACCAAGAGACGGCTGCCTTCAGCTTCGGGTTATGCGCCGCATACATCCATACATTGCGGCCGCCGCGGCAGAAGCCGGTGACGGCCATGCGGTTGGCGTCGCCGCCTTCCTTCGAGGTGGCATAGGCCAGTGTGGCGTCGAGATCGGCCATCAACTCGGGATCCGGCTTGCTGTTTATGATTGGCATGATCTGCTGAAAATCGGTCGCCCCGAGCAGATTGCCCTGACGGAAATAGATGTCGGGCGCGACGGCCAGATAGCCGAGCTTGGCGAGACGTCGGGTGACATCCTTGATGTATTCGTGCAAACCGAACGCCTCCAAGTTCACGAGCACGACCGGGAAGTTGCTCCCGCTGGCCGGCTTGGCACGATAGACCGTCATCTCGCCACCGGCGACGGCCACCTTAATGTCGCCGGCAATCAGTCCGTCGGTATCGGTCTTGACGATGGTCTGCGCGATGACCGGTCCGGCTGCCAATGTGTAGCCGGCGGTGATGGCGCTGGTCGCCACGAAGCCGCGGCGCGTAAGCGGTACGGCGGTACGCATGAGTCCCAGAATATCGCCTTGCATTTCTATTCGACCTCCCAATGATTAAGAGCTAAGCGAATCCCCCACTCCCCTAAACATCAACACGAATCAACGCTGTTTATTTCCGCGCCCACGGATTTGCCCGGCGCGCCTCGCCCTAGGCCCGCCGGCGATGGCGGCCGCGGCTCGGCGCGGGCACCTCCTCCTCCTCGTCGAACAGCTCGGCGAGTCTTTCCATCATGGTGCCGCCGAGCTGCTCGGCGTCGACCAGGGTCACGGCGCGCCGATAGTAGCGCGTGACATCGTGGCCGATGCCGATGGCCGACAGCTCGACCGGCGTGTGCATCTCGATATATTCGATCACCTCGCGCAGATGCCGCTCCAGGTAGTTCCCCGGATTGACCGACAGCGTCGAATCGTCGACTGGGGCGCCATCGGAAATAACCATCAGGATGCGGCGCTGCTCGCTGCGGGCGAGCAGCCGGTTATAGGCCCAGCGCAGCGCCTCGCCGTCGATATTCTCCTTGAGCAACCCCTCGCGCAGCTTCAGCCCCAGCGACTTGCGCGCCCGCCGCCACGGCGCGTCCGCCGACTTGTAGACGATATGGCGCAGATCGTTGAGGCGGCCCGGCGCCGGCGGTTTGCCGGCGGCCAGCCAGCGCTCGCGGCTCTGCCCGCCTTTCCACGCCCGCGTCGTGAAACCGAGGATTTCGACCTTGACGCCGCAGCGCTCCAGCGTGCGCGCCAGGATGTCCGCGCTCATCGCCGCGACGGTGATCGGGCGGCCGCGCATCGAGCCGGAATTGTCGATGAGCAACGTCACGACGGTATCGCGGAAGGTCGTTTCCTTCTCGCGCTTGTAGGACAGCGGAAAGACCGGATTGACGACCACGCGTGCGAGGCGCGCGGCGTCGAGCAGCCCTTCCTCGAGATCGAACTCCCAAGCCCGATTCTGCCGCGCCAGCAGCCGCCGCTGCAGGCGGTTGGCCAGCCGGCCGATGACGCTCTGCAGGTGGCCGAGCTGTTGATCGAGGTGCAGCCTGAGCCGCGCCAGCTCGTCCGGGTCGCACAACTCGTCGGCCTGAGTGATTTCGTCGAACTCGGTGGTGAATGCCTTGTAGAGCGGCTCGTGCGGCTGGTTGGTGAAGGGCCCGTGCGGGCGCCAGCGACGGCCGGGTCGATCCGGCCCATCCTCGCCCATGCCCTCGGCCTCGTCGCCTTCGCTCTCCTCGGCCTCGCCCTCGCTGCCTTCCTCACCCGGCGCCTCGCGCGATTGCGCGCCGGCCAGGCTCTCCGCCGCCTGCTGCTCGCCGTCGCTCTCGCCGCCCGAATCCTCGCCGGCCTGGTTCTGATCGCCCTCGCGCTGCTCCTCTTCCGATTCGGTCGCCGCGGCATCCTCCTCGCCTAGGTCGAGGTCGGCGATGAGCCGCCGGGCCGCCGCCGCAAACGACATCTGGTCGTCGATCGCGCGCGACAGCGCGGCAAAATCGGCGCCGGCGCGCGCCTCGATCCACGGCCGCCAAAGGTCGACCATCCGCCGCGCATTGTCGGGCACGGGAGCGCCGGTGATCGCCTCGCGCGCCAACAGCGAGACGACTTCGACCAGCGGCGCAGATTCGCGGTCGACGACGCGCGCGAAACCTTGCGCGCGACACCGCTCGTCGAGCGCCGCCGCCAGATTGGCGGCCACGCCCGACATGCGCCGGGCACCGAGGATCTCGCAGCGGGCCTGCTCGACGGAGTCGAATATGGCGCGCGACATCGCGCCGGCCGGGCGTCGCTTGGTGTGCGTCTCGTCGTCGTGGTAGCGCAGCCGCAGCGCCAAGGCGTCGGCCTCGCCGCGCACCACGGCCACCTCCTCACCCGTCAGGTCGCGCGACGGCACCGGCAGCCGCGCGTCGTGCCCGCGCAGGCTCGGCGCCTCGGGAACGAACGTCACCGTGACTTCGGGCTCGTGGGACACCGCCCGCATGGCCGCCGCCGTCACCTGGCGGAAGGCTTCGATCGGTCCGTCGCCGGCTTTCGCCATGATTGCACGCGCTGTCTAGGATTATGCCCGGCCGGTCTTGACGCGCGTGCCGTTCGCCGCAAGCTCGGTGCCGAAACACCGCTGATAGTATTCGGCCACGGTCGTGCGCTCCACCTCGTCGCATTTGTTGAGGAACGTCACTCTGAAGCCAAACGCGACGTCGTTGAAGATCTTGGCGTTCTCCGCCCAGGTGATGACCGTGCGCGGCGACATCACGGTCGAGATGTCGCCGGCAACGAAACCCGCCCGCGTCAGATCGGCAAGCGCGACCATGGCGCTGACCAGCTCGCGCCCGTCCTTGGTGTCGTAGTGCGACGCCTTGGCCAGAACGATCCGCACCTCTTCGTCATGCGGCAGATAATTGAGCGTGGCGACGATGTTCCAGCGGTCCATCTGGCCCTGGTTGATCTGCTGCGTGCCGTGATAGAGGCCGGTCGTATCGCCAAGGCCGACCGTGTTCGAGGTCGCGAATAGGCGAAATGATGAATGCGGCCGGATCACCCGATTCTGGTCGAGCAGCGTCAGCTTACCCTCGACCTCGAGCACCCGCTGAATCACGAACATCACGTCGGCGCGGCCGGCATCGTACTCGTCGAAGACGAGCGCGCAGGCATGCTGGATCGCCCACGGCAACATCCCTTCGCGGAACTCGGTCACCTGCTTGCCATCGCGGATGACGATGGCATCGCGGCCGACCAGATCGATGCGGCTGATGTGGCTGTCGAGATTGATGCGGATGCACGGCCAGTTGAGGCGCGCCGCCACCTGCTCGATATGCGTCGACTTGCCGGTGCCGTGATAGCCCTGAATGAGGACGCGCCGGTTATAGGCAAAGCCCGCCAGGATCGCCAAGGTCGTGTCGCGATCGAAGCGATAGGCCTCGTCGATGTTGGGCGTATGATCGTCCGGGTGCGAAAAGGCCGGAACCTCCATATCGGTGTCGATGCCGAAGGTCTGGCGCACTTTGACTTTAATGTCGGGAGCGGTCTTTGCCGCATCATTCGCGGCGGTGGAAGCGATGGCCATAAGTCAGACGGGTCCGGGTTCGAGGTTTGGCTTGCAACAGTGAGGCACGACAGGCCGGCTGCGACCGCCCTCCTCATTCGCGGGCGGCAAGCTTGGCGCCCTGCGTCTTCAGGAATGTATAAGCCTGATTGATCAATTTTAGCCGCTCTTCGGCGGCCTTGTCTCCCCCATTCGCGTCCGGGTGATGCCGCTTGACCAAGGCCTTATAACGCGCCTTGAGCTCATCGGCCGTGACCCCGATCTGCAAATCCAGCACGGCCAGCGCTTCTTCCTCGGGCGTCAGCGGCGGACGCGGTCGCGCCGGCGGCGCGCCGCCGAATCCGGGAATATCTTCCTCGTCGAACCAAGCGCCGAGGGCGGCGCGCAGGCTGTCGGCATCGAGCCGATAGGCGCCCGAACCGCGCCCGAGCGGCCAGCTCGGTCGCCAGCCGACCACGTCGGCGCGCCGACAGAACTCGATCTCATCCTGCGACATGCCCCGGTAGTAGTCCCAAGCCGCGTTGTAGGCCCGGACATGGGCGAGGCAGAACCAGAAATAGTCCTTGAGATTGCGCGAGCGCGGCGCGCGAAACGTCCCTACCTCCAGGCAGTCCTGATGGTCGCACGGGCGCAAGCCCGCGGCGACGGCTGGGTGGACGAACTTGGCTGGTCTGGCGCGTCTCTGCGGCATGAAGAACCAAGTATGCGAAAGTGGCGCGATGCAGGCAAGCGATGCCGTGACCGCCCGCTGCCGGTCGATGCAGGCTAAGCTAAGATTAATTAACAGATCGGGTGGATGCATCTCCTCGCCGAATACGGCCATTGCTCGCCGATCGAGGATCCGAGCACGGTGAACTCCCTGCTCGGGGCGTGGATGGAGCGGTCATACGACTGATCCGCGGGCGGCCGTCCAAGTGCCCGCGGCCGCTCCCATCTAGGCCCCGCTCGGCTCCTGGTATAGGATTTCCGGATTGTCTCGTTACCAGTTGAGCTGCACAAGGCGTCACGGCAGGCAGCATATCGAGGGAGGACCCATGTTGGCCAATGGTCCAGGCTTCTCGCGCCGGAGGTTCGTTGCCGCGGCCGGCATCAGCATCGGCGCCGGGCCTGGCGGCTGGGATGCGCCCGAAGCCCTCGCCCAGGCGCCGCCGCCGGCGTTGTGGGGCGCCGAGTATTGGGCCAAGAAGGGCGACGTATCGCTGTACATGTACCGCAAGCGGGTCGGCGCGCCGATGGCGGGCGAGACCAAGCGGCCGGTGCTATTCCTTGTGCACGGCTCGTCGATTTCGGCGCGGCCGAGTTTCGACCTCGAAGTGCCGGGCCGTGGCGAGTATTCGCTGATGAACGTCTTCGCCCGGCACGGCTTCGACGTGTGGACCATGGACCACGAAGGCTATGGCCGCTCGACACGCACCGCCGGCAATTCCGACATCGCCAGCGGCGTCGAAGACCTCAAGGCCGGCATGGAAATCGTCGGGCGCGAGACCGCGCAGGCGAAAATCCATCTATATGGCGGCTCATCTGGCGCACTGCGCGCGGCGGCCTTCGCCAGCGCCCGGCCCGAGCAGATCGACCGGCTGATCCTGGTCGCCTTCACCTATACCGGCGAAGGCTCGTCGACCCTGGCCGACCGCGCCAAGCAGCTCGAATATTATCGCACCCATAATCGGCGGCCGCGCGGCCGCGACATGATCCGCAGCATCTTCACGCGCGACAAGCCCGGCACCTCCGATCCGCTGGCGGCGGAGGCGCTGGCCGATGCCGAGCTGCAATTCGGCGACACGATTCCAACCGGCACCTATCTCGACATGACGGCGAATCTGCCGGTGGTCGATCCGCTGAAGGTACAGGCGCCGGTGCTGATGATCCGCGGCGAGCATGACGGCATCGCCGCGGAGGACGATCTGTGGAATTTCTACAAGCGGCTGCCCAACGGCGAGCGGCAGTTCGCCATCGTCCCCAGCGCCTCGCACGCGGCGGCGCTCGGCAATAATCGCGCCCAGCTCTGGCACGTCATGCACAGCTTCCTGACGATGCCGCCGCGCGCGGACGTCTAGCGGTTACTTCATCAACTCGACATCCGCGCGCATGGCGAGCTGCCCCGCCGGGCCCGTCGCCCATAGCCGCGCCGTTCGCCCGTCGGCAGCCGGCGCCCCGTTGACTGTGAAGGAAGCAGTGTCGAACAAAGGACTCATTGCGCGATAGGTGAACTGCCGCGGCTGTATGTTCGGCGCCGAACGCGCCAAAAGATCGAGCAGCAAGGTGGCGATCAGCGGTCCGTGCACGACCAGCCCCGGATAGTTCTCGACCTTGGTCACATAGGGCTGGTCGTAGTGGATGCGGTGGCCGTTGAAGGTCAATGCCGAATAGCGAAATAGCAGCACCGGATCGGGCTTGATCTCGCGGCGCCAAGCGCCGTCGGTCGGCGCCATCTCGGGCGGCGGCGGCGGCGCAGTCGGGTGCTGCGGCCCGCGATAAACCAGGTCCTGCCGTTCGTCGATCGCCAGCCCGGCGGCGCCTGAGATGCGGTGGCGCACATTGACGAAGACGAGGTCGCCGCTGCGGCCCTTCTTCACCTCGACGCCGACGATTTCCGACTCGCGGCGGCCGGTCTCGCCGACGTGCAGCTTCGCGTGGAAGGTGAGCTGCCCGCCCGCCCACATACGGCGCGGCAGCGGCACCGGCGGCAGGAAGCCGCCACGGCGCGGGTGGCCGTCGGCGCCTACCTCTCGCATCGGCGCCGCGGGGTTGAAGAATATCCAATGCCAGGGCGGCGGCAACGGGTCGCCGGGCCGCGGCGCCGCCTCGCAATCGAGCGTCGCGGCGAGCGCGGTGACCGCGGTCGGCGAGACAATCTCCTCCGCCGTTTGCGTCCGGCCGATCCATTCCTTGAGCCGCGACAGGTCTTCGCTCATGCCGCGAACTCCTGGCGAATCCTCTCCGTATGCTCGCCCACCGCCGGCACCGGACCCAGCCGCATCGCTTCGCCCGCGACGCGCGGCGGCGGCGCCGGAACGGCAATGTCGCCATTTGGCGTCGCGATCGTCGTCCGCCGCAGCTGCGGGTGTCGCGAAAACGCGGCCACGTCGTTGACGCGGCCGAAGGCGATTTGTGCGGCGCGCAACTTTGCAGTCAGTGCGTCGGCGGTGTGACGCGCGAAGGCGGTGGCGATGCGCGCCTGCATCGCGGCGCGGTTCTTCACGCGCTGCACGTTGCTGTCGAAGTCGGGATGCGTGGCGAGCGATGGATCGCCGATGATCTCGGCGCAGAACCGCGCCCACTCGCGTTCGTTCTGGATGGAGATGACGATCGGCACGTCGTCCTTGGCCGGGAACGCTTCGTAGGGCGCCACGGTCGGATGCATCAGCCCGACTCGCGCCGGCGCCGTGCCGCCGTAGTCGTATTGCAGCAGCGGCACCGCCATCCAATCGGCCATGCCGTCGAACAGCGACACCTTGATCTCGCTGCCCTCGCCCGTCTTGCCGCGCTTGATCAACGCCTCGAGGATCGCCTGGTGCGCATACATGCCGGCGGCGATGTCGCATACCGACACGCCGACGCGGCCCGGCGCGTCGGGCCCGCCGGTGATCGCGGCGAGGCCGGCCTCCGCCTGGACCAACATGTCGTAGGATTTCATCTCGGCATACGGCCCGTCTTCGCCGTAGCCACTGATGTCGCAGGTGATAAGCCGGGGATGGCGGCGGCGCAAATCGCTCGCGCCGAAACCGGCGCGCGCCGCCGCACCAGGCAGCAGGTTCTGGACGAACACGTCGGCGTGCGCCAGGATGCGCGCAAGCAGCGCCTGATCCGCCGGCGCCTTGATGTCGAGCACGAGCGATTCCTTGCCGCGGTTGAGCCACACGAAATAGCTCGCCTGGCCCTTCGCCGCGCGGTCATAGAAGCGGGCGAAGTCGCCCTCGGCGCGCTCGATCTTAATGACGCGGGCGCCGGAATCGGCCAGGCGCGACGAGCAATATGGCGCCGCCACCGCCTGCTCCAGCGCGACGACCAGCAGACCGTCGAGCGCCTTGCTCATGCACGCTCCGCGTCGTCGCGCGGCGCCGCACCGTAGCGCAGGAAGAGCAGATTGTAGTTGGAGCGGATGATCCGGATCGCGCCGACGATGTCGAGGGCGCCGTGCCTGAAATCGGCCTTCTGCAACAGCGCGACGAGCGCCGCGACGCCGTCACGGTTCTGCTGCAGCAGCTGGCGGAAATGCGGCGCGCCGCGCCAGCGCGGCGGCTGATTGCGCTCGAGCTGCGCTGCCGCCGCATCGAGCTGGGCCGCTGCCGCGCGCAACTGCGCCAGTCGTTCCGCGCTCGGCCGGTCTTCCGGCTTGATGAGCTCCGCCACGCGATCGATCTCGTCGCGAAAGCGCGCGAGATCGTCGGCAAAGGCGACGATGCCGTTGCGCCAGCGCAGCGCCGCCAACAGCCCGCCGATTTTCGCCAGCTCGCGGCGCGCGGCGATCGCATCCTCGCGTTGGAAGGCGTCGACCGCGGCCTCGCCCACGCGCGCGATCTCGTCGAGCGTCTCCGTCCAGTCCTTCTCACGGTCGTAAGGCGGCGGCGCCGCGGCGCCGAATCGCTCCATCAGCGTCGACCACGCCATCTGGAACTCCTCGGCTTCAATCCCCGCGACCGCCGCATTTCCCGTCTGCGCATACCACGACGCCTGGCGCCAGTGGCTCAGCGCCTGCTCCAGCGCATCGTCGAAGCTCTGCCCGTGGCTCGGCGCGCTGCCCAGTAGAACCGCAACAATCGCCAAGAATACGCGCCGCATCGGCAGCCTCACCCGCCCGCGCGCGCCGTGAGATCGGCATGCAGCGCTGCGGGCACGGCAATGCCACCGCGCCGCGCCGCCGCCCGCAGCTTGAGCCGGCGGTCGCCGGGCAAGCGCGTGCCGGGCTGCGCGACGATCGCCGCGAGCAACGCATCGACGCGCGGCGCGAAGGATGGTCCGGCGATGCGAAGCGGATCGATCGCCAGAAAGAACTGGCCGACGCGGGGCGGCGGTCCCTTGGCATCGAAGAACGAGCTGGCCTCGTAGCCGAATTGCGAACCGGTCAGCGCCGCTGCGAGGATCTCGACCATCAGCACCAGCGCCGCGCCCTTGGCGTCGCCCATCGCCAGCATCGACCCGTCAAGCGCCGCCTTCGCGTCCGTGGTCGGGTGCCCACCGGCATCGAGGGCCCAGCCCTTGGGAATCGCCTCGCCCTTCTGCGCCGCGACCATGATCTTGCCGCGCGCCACCTTGCTCAGCGACAGATCGACGACGAGCGGCGCGCCCGTGGCCCGTGGACAGGCGAAGGCGATGGGGTTGGTGCCGAATAACGGCTTGCTGCCGCCCCACGGCGCGATCGCCGATGGCGAGTTACCGAACACCAGGGCGACGAACCCGCGCTCCGCCAATTTCTCGACATGATGTCCGGCGACCCCGAAATGATGCGAATTAGCGATGCCGAGTGCGACGACGCCGGCGTTTGCGCCGACGGCCGCGATCCGCGCCAAGCCCAAATCGATCGCGGGGAAGGCGAAACCGTCGCGGGCGTCAACCCGCAACGTCGCGGGCGCGGTCTGCTCGACGGTCGGCATCGCCTTGCCGTCGACCTTCCCGGCCCGCGCCTGATCGGCATAGGCCGGCAGGCGCGACAGGCCGTGGCTGGCGATGCCGTCGGCCTCGGCCGCGACCAGGGCCTGCGCCACCGCGGTCGCGTTGGCATCGCTGACCCCGGCCGCGTGGAGCACCTTGCGGCCGAGTGCGATGCCTTCGTCGAGTGTCAACTTCACCGTCATTTGAGCGCCTGCAGCGCGCGCCGCACGCTGTCCGCCGTCATCCTCGACACGCGAATATTCGATTCCACCGTGTTCCCGGCGATGTGCGGCGTCAACATGACATTCGGCGCGCCGGCCAGCGGCGATCCCTTCGGCAGCGGCTCCTTGTCAAAAACATCCATCACCGCAAAGCCGACCTTGCCGGCCTTGAGCGCCGCCGCCAATGCCGCCTCGTCGACGATGCCGCCGCGCGCGGTGTTGATGAGGCCGGCGCTCGGCTTCATGCGCGCGAGCGCCGCGCCGTCGATCAGGTTGCGCGTCGCCGGCAGCAGCGGCACGTGCAGGCTGACGACATCGCTCGTCGCCAGCAGACTGGGCAGATCGACCCGCCCGACGCCAAGCTGGCGCCAGATCGGATCGCCGGCCGGCACGTTCGGGTCGGTCGCGACGGCGGTCATGTCGAGCGCGGCAGCACGCTTGGCGACGGCGCGGGCGATGGTGCCGAAGCCGATGAGGCCCAGCCGCTTGCCGCTCGCCTCGCCGAACAGCAGCGTCGTACGATCCCACCAGCCGTCGAGCACGCGCCCGCTGACGTTCCACACGTTGCGCCGGCCGACGAGGATCGCGGCGATCACGTACTCGGCGACCGAGACGGCGTTGGCGCCGGTCGCCGGGAACACCTGAATGCCGCGTGCCGCGCACGCCGCCATGTCGATATTGTCGAGACCGACGCCCAAACGCCCGATGACGCGCACGCGTCTGAGACCGTCAAGCACCGGCCCGCGCACCTGCGTCATGTTGCGGACAATGAGGCCGGGCGCCTCGGCGCCGATGCGCACGATGTCGTCCGGCCTATCGACCAGGGTCGGGTCGCAATGGACGTCGAACTCGCGCTTGAGGCCGGCCAAGGCCGACTCTTCGATGAATTCGGTGATGACGATGTCGGGCATTGGTCCTGTCAGGCGGCTGCGGTCTTGATCAGCGATTGGCCCGGCCGCACGCGGGCGAACGCAACCGGTTCGGCCGCCACCTCGATCACGTCGCGGCGCAGCCGCACGCAGGTATAGCGCGACGTGGCGAGATCGCCCATGGCCGGAAAGTCGTTGCGCCAATGCGCGCCGCGCGAATCCTGCCGCGCTTCGGCGGCAGCGGATATCGCCTGGCTGACCAGAATCAGATTCTTGAGATTGAGCCAGTCGTGCCAGGTCAAATTGAACGCGCGATCGTCGCCCGCGACACCCATGGTGTCGAGCGCCGCATCGAGCCGCGCCAGCGAAGCGCGGCCGCGTGCGAGGCCTTCCGCGGCGCGGACAATGCCGACATCCTCCCACATCGCCTCGTAGAGGCCGTCTCGCACCGATTCAACGTCGCCGGCCGGGCGCGCCAGCGGCGCCGTCGCGCGCGTGACTGCCGCGGCGATCGCCGCCTCGTCCGGCGCGCGCAAGGCACCCTCCTGCGGCACCCAACGCGCCATGCTGTCGCCGGCGATGCCGCCGAACACGGTGGAATTGGCCACGCCGTTGCCGCCGAGGCGATTGGCGCCGTGCACGCCGCCGGTATCCTCGCCCGCGGCAAACAGGCCGGGCAGCTCGGTCGCGCAGTCGGCCGCGAATTTGAGCCCGCCCATCATGTAATGCGCGGTCGGGATCACCTCGACCCGACCGCCGGCGAGGTCAAAGCCGCAATCGGCGCAACGCTCGACCATGCCCTTGAACTGCCGGCGCACATTCTCCGGCCCGAGATGGCTCATCTGGAGGTAGAGGCCGCCGAGCGGCGTCGCGCGGCCCTGCTTGATCTCGGCGAACATGGCGCGGCCGACGATGTCGCGCGTCGCGCGCTCGCCGCGCGCACCGTATTCGGCCATGAAGCGCCGCCCGTCGC
>JACQDQ010000282.1 GCA_016201015.1 Pseudomonadota bacterium
ACACCCGCTCGGTGTTCGGCGATTTCGACGCGATGCGGCAGATCAACCCGCTCGGCCGCATCCCGTCGCTGATCGTCGCCGGCGGCGAGGTGTTGATCGATTCAGCGGCGATCCTCGACTGGCTTGACCACAAGGTCGGTCCGGAGCGGGCGCTGATTCCGTCGGCCGGGCCCGAACGGCAGCGCGCCCTGCGGCTCATCGCGCTTGCCAGCGGCGCCATCGACAAGGTCGGCGCCGCCGCCTATGAGCGCATCATCCGGCCGGCGGCGGTGCGTTGGCCGGAGTGGATCGAACGCTGTCGGACGCAGGGGCGCGGCGCCATCGGGGCGTTGGCGGCCGAGAAATGGCCGGCCGCCGCGACGCTCGACCAGGCGCAGATCACCGCGGCCTGCATGTTCCGCTATGCACGGATGGTCGATGCCGAGCTGGTGCCGCCCGGTTTGTATCCGACGCTCGACGCTTTGTCGGAGCGCTGCGAGGCGCGGCCCGAGTTCCAGGCGACCTACCCCGCCGAATACGCAGTGCCGAGAGGGTGAGGGCCGAGCAGAAATGGGTCCCCGCGTTCGCGGGGACACAAGCTTTTCTAATTCGCTTCGCTCATAAGAAAAGCTAAGTGGTTGGGGGACTAGGATTTGAACCTAGATAAACGGAGTCAGAGTCCGTTGTCCTACCGTTGAACGATCCCCCAGCCGGATCGCGCGGGCGCGGTCGGGCCACGCCGTGCGCCGGCCTTCTACCACAAAGCCGGGCCGCTTGTGTAGCCGGCCAGCGGCACAGCCGGGGGGCGGTGATTGACGCGAGCGGCGCGGCCGTGTCGTTACAATCGCTCGCCGCGTGCCACGAGTCCTCGGAGAACGGCGGCGTCACCCTCGGCTGCTCGGCGAAATGCTCACCTCCATCTCGACCGAGAACTCGACGCCGGCGGCGTCGACCAGCCCGGAGATCGGTGCCGCCGAGCTGAAATGCGGCGTTGCCGCGAGCGGCAGGTAGCCCTCGCCGCAGAGCAGGCCCGAGGTCGGGTCGAGGCCGATCCAGCCGGCGCCCGGGATATAGACTTCGGCCCAGGCGTGGAGTTCGGTTAAGCCGCGATCGGTCCCCGCCGGGACGTCGAGCGGTTTCTGGTCCGGCTTGAGTTGGATGAGGTAGCCGGAGACGAAGCGCGCGGCGAGACCCAAATGCCGCAAGATCTGTACGAGGACCCAGCCCGAATCGCGGCACGAACCAGATCTCAGCGACAGCGTCTCCTCTAACGTCTGCACGCCCGGCTCCATCCGGATAACGTAGCGAATCTCCCGCCGCAGGCGCTGGTTGAGATCGACGAGAAACTGCACCGTCCGCTGCGTCCTGCGCGGCACGCCGGCGAGGAAGGTCTTCAACTCGGTGCCGGCCGGCTCCGCATCGAGATAGGTGGCGAGATCGCGCTTGAGCTCGGCCGGATAGGCGAAAGGAAACGTCTCGGCATACGATTCGACGAAAAAGTCGAACGGATTGATGACGGCGATCTCCGCCACGAGATCGACGGTAACGATATACGCGGTCGCCTTCTCCGTGAAGACGTATCGCGCGATCCAGTTGCCGAACGGGTCTTGCTGCCAGTGCACGAAATGGTGCTCGGGCGCGACCTTGAGCGAGTAGCTCGGCACGCGCACGCGGCAGTGCGGGGCGGGTCGCAGCCTGATGGTTTGCGGGCCAAGCAAGACCGGGCGATCATAGATGTAGCGCGTGACGTGATGCAGGCTGGTCAGGATGGCCATTCGCAAGCTCGAGGCGAGAACCGGGGTGGAACAAGACCTTGCACCGCAGTGTTGCGGTCGGCCGGAACGCTACATCGCCTTTTGTGCGCCGCAGCAATGCTGCCTCGCGACTTGCGGTCTGGTCAAGCAGCGCGACGGACCAAGCGCCATGATCGGATTTTGCGCGGGGCGCTCACGCCGGCCACCGCCCGCCCGCCGCCTGGACTGACGATTGTCGCCGCCATCTATATTCGCTAGGATGAATATAAGTTTCTAATGGGTTCCGCGGAGCCGGGTACAGATGCCCGTCCGCGGGGATAGGCGATCGTGGTTTACGTGCACAGCCGAGCGGCGGAGGAGCGTCGCGCGCGGCGCCGGCCGGACGGCCGGCAAGGCGAGCTCTATGCGGCGCTTGACCTTGGCACCAATAATTGCCGTCTGCTCGTCGCCCGCCCGACGCCAGACAGCTTCCGTGTCGTCGACGCCTTTTCGCGCATCGTGCGGCTCGGCGAGCGCTTGGAGGCCAGCGGCGAGCTCAGCGAGGCAGCCATGGAGCGCACCATCGAGGCGCTCAAGATTTGCGCCGGAAAGCTGCGCCGGCACCACATTGCCGCCTTCCGCGGCGTCGCCACCGAGGCCTGTCGGCGCGCGCATAACGGCGCTGCGTTTCTCTCCCGCGCCACGGCGGAAACCGGCCTCGAACTGGAAATCATCGAGCCGCGCGAAGAGACCGGCCTGGCGCTCGCCGGCTGCGCGCCGTTGCTCGACGATGCGCGCCGCCACGCCATCATGTTCGACATCGGTGGCGGCAGCACCGAGGTGGCTTGGCTCGTGCGCGACGCGAGCGAGGCGTGGGGCATTGCCGCGGCGGTGTCGCTCGATTGCGGCGTCGTCGCCTTCGCCGAGCGTTATGGCGGTGACGTGATCGACACTGCACAGTATGAGGCAATGGTGGCGGAGATTCTCGGTCGCCTGCGCGGCTTCGACGCCGCGTACGGCATCGCGCGGCATACCGCATGTGACGAGGTGCAGATGCTCGGGACGTCCGGCACGGTGACGACGCTCGCCGGCGTGCGGATGAACCTGCCGCGTTATGACCGCTCCCGGGTCGATGGGTCGTGGCTCGACTTCGGCGATATCGTCGCGGTGACCCGCCAGCTCGCATCGCTCGACTGGCGCGGCCGCGCGGCAAATCCCTGCATCGGCCGTGAGCGCGCGGATCTGGTCATTGCCGGCTGCGCGATTCTTGAGGCCATATGCCGATTGTGGCCGGTGGGGAGGCTGCGCGTCGCCGATCGCGGCCTGCGCGAAGGCATCCTGCTCGGCCTCATGCGCGAAGCTGCGGCGCGATCGCATGCCGCGCCGGCCTGATTCGGGTCGGCCGCTCGCGAAGCGCGTCAAGACCGCCAAGGCACGGTCGCCGTCGTCGACGCGCTGGCTGGCGCGCCAGCTCAACGATCCCTATGTCGCCGCGGCGAAGCGCGAGGGGTACCGCTCGCGCGCCGCCTTCAAGCTGATCGAGCTCGACGACCGCTTGCGCCTGCTCAAGCCTGGCGCGCGGGTCGTCGATCTCGGTGCGGCACCGGGCGGCTGGACGCAGGTCGCGGTGGCCCGCGTGAAGCCGCTTGAGACCAGAGGCGCCGTGGTGGCGCTCGACAGCTTGCCGATGGATCCAATGGCGGGCGCGATCATCCTGACCGCCGACTTCCTGGCGCCCGATGCGCCGGGTCTGCTGCGCGGACGGCTCGGCGGGCCGGTCGATGTCGTGCTGTCGGACATGGCGCCGTCGACGACCGGCCACCGCGAGACCGACCATCTGCGGATCATGAATCTGGTCGAGGCGGCGCTCGCCTTCGCTGCCGAGGTGTTACGGCCGGGCGGCGCCTTCATCGCCAAGATGCTTCAAGGCGGCGGCGAGCGCGCGCTGATCGCCGAAGCGCGGCGCCATTTCGCGACGGTACGCCAGGTAAAGCCGGCGGCGAGTCGCGCCGAATCGGTCGAGTTTTTCATCGTGGCGACGGGATTCCGCAAGGCCGCCGAGGTCGTGGAGAAGCGCTGAGCCGCAGCGAATCAACAGCTTGCCGGCACGGGCTTCTTGCCTTGCCTTCGCCCGGCCGTTCTGTATGATGACGCGCCACCTCCGCATCGGGAGCTGGCATGGAAATCCGCGAAGCTTTGACATTCGACGACGTGCTGTTGCAGCCGGCGGCTTCGGCCATTTTGCCGTTGGCCTGCGACACGCGCACGCGCCTGACCAATCGCATCGAGCTCGGCATCCCGCTGTTGTCGGCGGCGATGGACACGGTGACCGAAAGCCAGCTCGCCATCGCCATGGCGCAAGCCGGCGGCATCGGCGTCGTCCACCGCAATCTCGACACCGAGCGCCAGGCCGATGAGGTGCGCAAGGTGAAGAAGTTCGAATCGGGCATGGTGGTGAACCCGGTCACCATCGGGCCCGACGCGACGCTCGCCGACGCGCTGCAGTTGATGGCCCGGCATCATATCTCCGGCATTCCGGTGGTCGAGCCGGACACACGGCGGTTGGTCGGCATCTTGACCAACCGCGACGTCCGCTTCGCTTCGAATCCCAAACAGCCGGTGCGCGAGCTGATGACCAAGGAGCGCCTGGTCACCGTGCGCGAGGGCGTCTCGCGCGACGAAGCCAAGCGTCTTCTGCACCAGCACCGCATCGAAAAGCTCCTGGTGGTGGATGACGCCTATCGCTGCGTCGGCCTCGTCACGGTCAAGGACATCGAGAAGGCGCAGCGCTTCCCCAATGCGACCAAGGACGAGAAGGGGCGGCTGCGCGCCGCCGCCGCGGTCGGCGTCGGCGACGCCGGCGTCGCGCGGGCGGAGGCACTGTTCGACGCCGAGGTCGATGTCGTCGTCGTCGACACCGCGCACGGCCATTCCGAGGGCGTGCTGAAGACTGTCGAGCGCGTGCGGCGCCTCAGCAACTACACGCAGATCGTCGCCGGCAATGTGGCGACGGCCGAGGGCGCGCGGGCGCTGATGGACGCGGGGGCCGACGCGGTCAAGGTCGGCATCGGGCCGGGATCGATCTGCACGACGCGCGTCGTCGCCGGCGTCGGTGTGCCGCAGCTCACCGCGGTCATGGATTCGGTCGAGGAGTGCCGCAAGCGCAACATCCCGGTGATCTCCGACGGCGGCATCAAGTATTCGGGCGATCTCGCCAAGGCGATCGCCGCCGGCGCCGATTGCGCCATGCTCGGCACGCTATTCGCTGGCACCGACGAGAGCCCCGGCGAGGTGTTTCTCTATCAGGGCCGCTCCTACAAATACTATCGCGGCATGGGATCGATCGGCGCCATGGCGCGCGGCTCTGCCGACCGCTATTTCCAGCAGGACATCACCGACGCCCTCAAGCTGGTGCCCGAGGGGATCGAGGGCCGCGTCCCGCATAAGGGGCCAGTCGGCCATGTCGTCCATCAATTGGTCGGCGGCCTCAAGGCGGCGATGGGCTACACCGGCAACCGCAATATCGTCGAGATGCAGCGCAATTGCCGCTTCATCCGTGTCACCGCGGCTGGCTTGCGCGAGAGCCACGTGCACGACGTGGCGATCACGCGCGAGGCGCCGAACTACCGGCCGGACCTCTGACCCCCGGCGCACGCGTCCAGGCGGCGATCGACGTCCTCGATGCCGTTGCCGCCGAGGGAAGGCCGGCCGACCTCGTCTTCAACGCCTATACGCGCGCGCGGCGCTATATCGGCGCCAAGGACCGTGCCACCATTGCCGCGCTGGTCTATGGCGTGCTGCGCCACCGCGCGCAGCTCGACTGGTGGATCGCGCGCCAGCGCGAAGGCGCCCGGCGCGGACTTTACGCCGTCGATTCGCGCAAGCGGGTGATCGCCCATCTCGCCATCCTCGACGGCTGGACGCCGGCGCAGATCGCCGGCGCCTGCGACGGCGACCGCTTCCGGCCCAAGCCGCTCGACGAGCAGGAGCGCGGCATCGCCACCGCGCTGGCCGGCCGCAGCATCGATCATCCGTCGCAGCCCCACTGGGTGCGCTGCAATTTTCCGGAGTGGCTGGCGCCGGCATTGAGCGCGCGCTTCGGCGACCGGCTGGCGGAGGAAATGGCGGCGCTGAGCGCGCCGGCGCCGCTCGATCTGCGGGTGAATATGCTTAAAGGCACGCGCGAGGAGGCGCGTCAGGTGCTGCATCGCGACGGTCTCGAAGCGACGCCGACCGCGCTGTCGCCCTGGGGCCTGCGCATCGAGGGGCGGCCGTCGCTGCCGCAGCACGATGCCTATACCGGCGGCCTGGTCGAGGTGCAGGACGAAGGCTCGCAGCTCTCCGCGCTGCTCGTCGCCGCGCAGCCGGGCATGCGCGTCTGCGACTTCTGCGCCGGCGCCGGCGGCAAGACCCTGGCGCTCGCCGCAATGATGGGCAACAAGGGCCACATCGTCGCTTGCGACACATCGTCGCGTCGGCTGGAGGGGGCGACCACGCGCCTGCGCCGTGCCGGCGCCTTCAATGTCGAGCGCCGCGCCATGTCGGGTGAGCGCGACCCTTGGGTCAAGCGCCACGCGCAGAGCTTCGACCGCGTGCTGGTCGATGCGCCATGCACGGGCAGCGGTACCTGGCGGCGTAATCCCGACGCCAAATGGTCGCTGCGGCCCACCGACATCGACGAACTGACCGCGCTGCAGCGCCGCATTCTCGATAGCGCGGCGCGGCTGGTGAAGCCGGGCGGCCGCCTCGTCTACGCGACGTGCTCGTTGCTCGCCGTCGAAAACGAAGAGCAGGCCGCCGCGTTCGTCGCCGCCCATCCCGAATTTAAGGTTAAGCCGATCGACGCGGCGTGGGCCGAAGTCCACGCCGGCCCATGCCCGGACCCTGGCCCGTATCTGCACCTGTCGCCGGCGCGCCACGGCACCGACGGATTCTTCATCGCGGTGTTCGAATATTCGCCGCTGAACACTGGCGCGACCGCAGAATTATGATAGGCTGAATGGATGGCGATTATCGGTCGCGCCACGATCCGCAACGCACCGGATATAGCCGAGGTCTATGTCGACGCTTGGCGTTCGGCCTATGCCGGCGTGGTGCCCGATCGCGTGCTCGTCGGCATGTCGTGCGAGCAGCAGACGCGCGAATGGGCCTATCTCATCCGCCGCCGTTCCGAAGACCACACGGTGATGGTCGCGGCGGAAATCGGCCACGGGCTCGTCGGTGTGACCAGCTTCGGCACCAGCCGCGAGTCGCAGGGCATACCGGCGCGCGCCTTCAACGGCGGCGAGAGCGGCAAGACGGCCGGTGAGATCTTTACGCTCTACGTGCAGCCCGACTTCCAGGAGCGCGGCATCGGCCGCCAGTTGCTCAGCGCCGCCTTCTCGGCGCTGCGTCAACGCGGCCTCGAGCGCGGCTTCCTGTGGGTGTTGCGCGACAACCCGGCACGCTTCTTCTACGAGCGCATGGGCGGCATCCCCGTGGCGCGCAAGAAGGAGAAGCTGTGGGGCAGCGCCCTCGACCAGGTCGCCTATGGCTGGCCCGATCTCCGGCGGGCAATTGGCCGCATCGGTTCTTGTTCGGCGGGCTGAATCCGCGTATTGATCGCGCCTCCGTTCGCCAGGATTTGCGGTCGAGTCGCGCCCCCGCCATAGGTTAATGACCGAAAAGGTTCTGATCCTCGATTTCGGCAGCCAGGTGACGCAGCTCATCGCCCGGCGCGTGCGCGAAGCCGGCGTCTATTGCGAAATCCACCCCTTCAGCCTGAGCGATGCGGCGATCCGCGACTTCGCGCCGCGCGCCGTCATCCTGTCGGGCGGCCCGGCCTCGGTGACCGAGACCACGACGCCGCGGGCGCCCGACCTCGTCTTCAAGCTCGGCGTGCCGGTGCTCGGCATCTGCTACGGGCACCAGACCATGTGCGCGCAGCTCGGCGGCAAGGTGCAGCCGTCCGACCACCGCGAGTTCGGCCGCGCCTTTGTCGATATCAGCGGAGAGTGCAAGCTGTTCGAGAGCCTGTGGCCCAAGGGCGCGCGGCCGCAAGTGTGGATGAGTCACGGGGACCGCGTCGAGACGCCGCCGCCGGGCTTCAAGGTGGTCGGCACCAGCGCCGGCGCGCCGATCGCCATCGTCGCCGACGAGGCGCGCCGCTTTTACGGCGTCATGTTCCATCCCGAGGTGGTGCATACGCCCGATGGCGGCAAGCTGCTGGCGAATTTCGTGCGCAACGTCGCCGGCTGCACCGGCGATTGGACGATGGCGGCGTTCCGCAAGCAGGCGATCGAGCGCATCCGCGCCCAGGTGGGCAACGGCCGCGTCATCTGCGGCCTCTCCGGCGGGGTCGATTCCTCGGTGGCGGCGCTGCTCATCTTCGAGGCGATCGGCGAGCAGCTCACCTGCATCTTCGTCGACCACGGCCTGCTGCGCGAGGGCGAGGCGCGGGAAGTGGTCGAGTTGTTCCGCGGCCATTACAACATCCCGCTGGTCCAGCGTGACGCG
>JACQDQ010000287.1 GCA_016201015.1 Pseudomonadota bacterium
CCGAGGTACCCCTGTTGCAGATCGTCATGCCGGCGAAAGCCGGCACCCAGGGCAAGTGCGGCGCTCGCGGCCTCTGGACCCCGGCCTTCGCCGGGGTGACGATCTGAATAAGTCCAATCGGGATCCGTTCCCTGTGCTGCAAGACGCGACCGCGCGGCCGCTGGTGCGGCTCTCTCATGTCGACAAGCTGTTCGGCAACGGCACGCTCGCGCTCAAGGACATGAATCTCGACGTCGGCGAGCACGAGTTCGTCAGCCTGCTCGGGCCGTCCGGCTGCGGCAAGAGCACGGCCTTGCGGCTGGTCGCCGGGCTGGGCGAGGCGACCGCGGGCACCATCGAATGGCCGAGCCGCGCCGGCGGCAAGGGCCTGCGCGATATCGGCTTCGTCTTCCAGGAGCCGACGCTGATGCCGTGGGCCACCGTGTTCGACAACGTCTATCTGCCGCTGCGGCTGCAGCTTGTGGCGCGCGGCAAGGCCGCGGACGAGGTCGCTGCGGTGCTCGCCAAGGTCGGCTTGACCGGCTTCGAGGGCGCATACCCGCGCGAATTGTCGGGCGGCATGAAGATGCGGGTGTCGATCGCGCGTGCCCTCGTCACCAAGCCGCGGTTGCTGCTGATGGATGAGCCGTTCGCCGCGCTCGACGAGATCACGCGTTTCAAGCTCAACAACGACCTGCTCGAGCTGTGGCGCAGCCAGAGCTGGACGGTGATCTTCGTCACCCACAGCGTCTACGAATCGGTCTATCTGTCGAACCGCATCGCGGTGATGGCGGCGCGGCCCGGCCGCGTCGTCGCCGACCTCCGGATCGGCGCGCCCTATCCGCGCGACGACGAGTTCCGCACCTCGACCGTCTACAACGACTATTGCCGGCAGGTCTCGCGCAGCCTGGGCGAGGCGATGCGCGCATGAGCGTCGCGGTGGAACAGGCCGTGCGGCCGCGCGACCGGTCGGAGCGCATCGAGCGCATCGCGCGCACGGCGCTGCCGATCGCCATCGGCGTCGTCTCGATCGTCATTTGGGACCTGGTGGTGCGGCTCAACGACCTGCCGCATTACATTCTGCCGGCACCGGGCCTGGTGGCGAAAAGCCTGTGGAACGACTGGGGCACGCTGTATCCGGCGCTGCTGGTCACGCTGCGGATCACCTTCCTGGCGCTCGCCGTCGCCGTGATCGGCGGCGTCGGCCTTGCCATCCTGTTCGCGCAATCGAAATGGATCGAGATCAGCTTCTTCCCCTATGCGGTGATCCTCCAGGTGACGCCGATCATCGCCGTCGCGCCGCTCATCCTCATCTATGTCGAGAACACGCATATCGCGCTGCTGATCTGCGCCTGGATCGTCGCCTTCTTCCCGATTCTGTCCAACACGACGCTGGGGTTGAACAGCGCCGATCACAACCTGATCAATCTGTTCCAGCTCTATGGCGCGACGCGTTGGCAGGTGCTGCGCTATCTGCGCATCCCCTCGGCCATGCCCTATTTCCTCGGCGGGTTGCGCATCGCCGGCGGGCTGTCGCTGATCGGCTCGGTGGTGGCCGAGTTTACCGCCGGCAGCGCCGGCCAGGGCTCGGGTCTCGCCTTCCGCATCCTCGAGGCCGGTTACCGCCTCAACATCCCCAGGATGTTCGCGGCGCTGATTCTCATCTCCGCCACCGGCATCGTCATTTTCCTGTTCTTCACCGCGGTGTCGCATTTGATCCTGCGCAAATGGCACGAGAGCGCCGTGCGGCGCGAGAACTGATGGCGACGTGGCCGCCGCGCCTGCCGTCCGCCGCGCGCTATCGCCTGCGCCGCGCGGCGGTGCCGGCCTGTCTCCTCGCCGCGCCGGCGAAGCCGGATGCCGAGGGCCTCGCGGTCGTCGACATCGACATCGCCGACGGGCGCATCGCGGCGATCGGCGCCGATGCCGGCGACGCGCCGGCGATCGACCTCGGCGGCAATCAGCTATGGCCGTGCCCTGTCGACATGCACACGCATCTCGACAAGGGGCATATCTGGCCGCGCGCGGAGAATCCGGATGGCAGCTTCGACGGCGCGCTGACGACGGTGGCGGCGGACCGCGCGGCGCGCTGGAACGCCGAGGACGTGCGGCGGCGCATGGAATTCGGCTTGCGGTCCGCCTATGCCCACGGCACCGCGGCGATCCGCACGCATCTCGATTCGATCGCGCCGCAGCATCGCATCACCTGGCCGGTCTTCGCCCGGCTGCGCGACGAATGGCAGGGCCGCATCGCGCTGCAGGGCGTCTCCATCCAGAAGCTCGATCTGCTGCAAGGCGGCTTCGGCGACGAGCTCGCCGATCTCATCGCCGCGCATGGCGGCGTCCTCGGCGGCGTCGCGCTGCCGGGGCCCGAATTGCCGGCGTTGATCGACCGGCTGTTTCAACTTGCCGCATCGCGCGGGTTGGACATCGATCTGCACGCCGACGAAAGCGGCGATCCGCAGGCGCAGGCTCTGCGTCTGGTCGCCGAAGCCAAGCTGCGCCACCGCTTCGCCGGCCGCGTCGTCGTCGGCCATTGCTGCAGCCTGGCGGTGCAGGCGGAGGCCGAGATCGCCCGCACGCTCGACCGCGTCGCCGCGGCCGGGCTCTGCATCGTCAGTCTGCCGATGTGCAATCTCTTTCTGCAGGATCGCGGGCGCGGGCGCACGCCGCGCTGGCGCGGGGTCACGCTGCTGCATGAGATGCGCGCGCGCGGCATTTCGGTCGCCCTGGCCGGCGACAATTGCCGCGATCCCTTCTACGGCTATGGCGACCACGATATGAACGAGGTTTTCACGCAGGCGGTGCGCATCGCCCATCTCGATCGGCCGATCGGCCAATGGCCCGCCGCCGTCGCGCGCATACCGGCGGATATTATCGGTCTGCCGTCCCATGGCCGGCTGGCGACAGGCGGAGCGGCCGATTTCGTCCTATACAACGCGCGGCGCTTCAGCGAGCTGTTGTCGCGGCCGCAGGCCGACCGCGTCGTCCTGCGCGGCGGTCGCGCCATCGACACGACATTGCCGAGCTATCGCGAGCTCGACGACCTGATGACGGCGGGGTAGGGGACGATGCCGTTATGTGGCTCACCGCCGGTTGGTTCACTCTTGGATCGTCATGGCCGGGCCGCCGCGCGTTTGCGGTTGCCTTATGTCTCGAGAGTAGGGGCGGGTTTCGAACCCGCCCCTACGGACGATCGCCGCGCTGCGCAGGCTAGCTGAAAATGCCATGACCGACCTCTCCGCCCTGCAGCGCGAACTCGGCGCGATCGAGACGATCGACGATCCGGCGCTGCGCCGCCAGCGCAGCCGCGACTTCTACTGGTACAGCCCGATTCTCAAGCGCCAGCTCGATGCGGCGCTGGCCGACCTCGTCGTCGTGGCGAAAAGCGAGGATGAGATCGTCGCGACGCTCGCCGCTTGCCACGCGCGGCGCGTGCCGGTGACGGTGCGCGG
>JACQDQ010000275.1 GCA_016201015.1 Pseudomonadota bacterium
ATGACGATATCGTCGCCGGCATCGAGCTTGGCCTTGACCTCTGCCGCCGGTAGCCGCGGCGTATCGTCGTGATGCTCGACGAATTCGCCAAATGCCTTGCTTGGCACGTTGACGCCGCTGAACAGTTCGTAGCCAGCAGCGGCCCAGGCCGCGACGCCGCCCGCCAGCACCGCGATGCTGCGATAGCCGAAGGCACGCAGCTTGGCGGCGGCGCGCTGGGCCAGACCATCGTCGTCGTCGCACAGCGCGATGCGGGTCGAGCGTCGCGGCACCAGCGCGTCGAGCCTGAGCTCCAGCCGGCTCAACGGCAGCGATGACGCGAAGAGCAAGTGCCGCTCGGAGAATACGCCTTCCTCGCGCATATCGAGCAAGGCGAGCTCGCGCCCGTCCGTAAGCATGGCCTTGAGCTCGCGCGCCTCGACTAGGCTCGCAAAAATCTCCGGTTTGGCCATGAAACGCTTGTATGTGTCGCCCGCCGGCGAATCGAAATAGACGCGGTCGGGCAGACGCTCGAGGCTGCGACCGTACATATGGAGATGTAGCGTCGGCCCGCCGCCGTGCACCTCGATCGTATGGAAATCGTCCGGCAGAAACGCCACCGCGTTGCCGCGCCGCACCGTCCGCTCGCCGGTCTTGCGCAGCGTACCGCGTCCGGGCGTCGCGCCATTGTCGGTGCGTGCGTAGAAGACGTTGTGCTCGTCGCCATGGACGCCGGAAATCACCGCCCACGTGGTGTGGTTGTGTGGCGGCTGCGCCTTGCCGGCTGCACCGGCCGAGGCGTAGAGCGCGAAAGAATGATCCGCGTCCTCAGCCAAGTGATAGATATTGCCGCCGCGGCCCGCCGTCACCGGAAATTGCGCCGGCGGAAACAGCTCGGACTGGCCCGCCAGCTCGATGAGCACCGCTTCGACCTCGGCCAGCGTGGCGCGGGTCACGTCCTTGGTGCCCGCAATCCGACGAATCTCCTCGACCGTGCGGTTCACCGCATCGGCGCGACGTTCCATCACTGACATCGACGCCTCCTCTCGCGAGCAAACTCGCCTCACCCCGTCTGTTTGACAATGCGCCGCAGTCGATCGAAACCCGCCTCGAGATCGGCGATGAGATCGTCGGGATCCTCGAGGCCGATATGCAGCCGCAGCGTCGGCCCGGCGGCGGGAAAGCGCGTGGCGGTGCGCGTCCGTTCCGGATGCGTGGGCAGGACCAGACTCTCGAACCCGCCCCAGCTCGCGCCCATGCCGAAGAACTCGAACCCGTCGAGCATCGCGTCGACCGCGGCCTTCGGCGCCGGCTTGAGCTCGACGCCGAACAGCCCGGAGGCACCGGTGAATTCGCGCCGCCACAGCGCATGGCCGGCGTCGCCCTCGAGTGCCGGATACATGACCCGAGCCACGTCGCGGTGCCGCTGCAACCAAGCTGCCACCGCCAGTGCATTCGTTTGGTGCTGCTTGAGCCGCACACCCAAGGTGCGCAGGCCGCGTAGCGCCATGAAACAGTCGTCGGGGCTGGCATAGTAGCCGTAGTCGGCGACGGCCGTGCGCACGGTGCGCCAATGCGCCTCGGTCGTCACGATGATCCCCATCATGATGTCCGAGTGGCCGCCGATATATTTTGTCGCGGCATGAATCGAAACGTCGACCCCATGCTCAAACGAGGAGAAGAAATACGGCGTTGCCCAGGTGTTGTCGTTGAGCACGGGGATGCCGCGCGCATGCGCCGCCGCCGCGATCGCCGGAATGTCCTGCACTTCGAAGGTGAGCGAACCCGGAGATTCGCAATAGACGAGCCGCGTATTGGGGCGAATAAGCTCGGCGATGCGATTGCCGATGAGCGGGTCATAGTAGGTTGTCTCGACGCCGTTATGGCGCAGCACGGAGTCGGAGAAAAGGCGCGACGGCGTATAGGCCGTGTCGACCATCAGGATGTGATCGCCGACCTTGGTAAAGGCAAGCAATGCCGCGGCGATCGCCGCAGCGCCCGACGGGCAGATCATCGCGCCGTGGCCGCCTTCGAGCTCGGCCACCGCCTCCTCGAGCGCATGGGTGGTCTGCGTGCCGTAGCGGCCATAGCGCATCCGCGTGAAGCGGTCGGCGTGCGAGGCCTCGTAGGCCTTGACCGTCGGAAACAATATGGTCGAGGCGCGAACCACCGGCGTATTGACGACGCCTTCGAATTTGTGCGAATCGCGGCCGGCATGCGCGAGTATCGTGTCCTTCTTCATGTCCTCATCCAAGCTGCGGCGGCTTTCCGCCTGCGACAATGCCTGCGTAGGGATAGTGCAATTGGGCGCCGGACGCCAGCGGCCCGCACTGGAGCGGCTCAGGTCGACGGGAGCACCTCCGGATTGACGACGACGCGGCGGTCGAACCGGCCGTCGAGCGCGTCGAGCACGTTGCGCACGCAGACGGCGGCGACACGGTCCACGGCCTCCTTCGCCGATGCCGCCGCATGCGGCGAGAGCACGACGTTGTCCATCGCCAGCAGCGGGTTATCGCGCGCCGGCGGCTCCACCGCGAGGACATCGAGCCCGGCGCCGGCAATCCGCCGCTCGCGCAGCGCACGAATCAGCGCCGCCTCGTCAATCACCCCGCCGCGGGCGGTGTTGATCAAAACCGCGGTCGGTTTCATCCGTGCCAATTCCGCCGCGCCGAACATCCCGCTGGTGGCTGGCGACAGCGGCAGATGGAGGCTGACGAAATCCGCCGCCGGCAGGGCGTCGTGCAAATTCGCGACGGCGGAATAATCTTCGGCCACGATCGTCGCCGGTGCGAGCCCGGGATCGAAGACCTCGACCACCATATCGAAGACCGCGCAGCGGCGGGCCACGGCGCGGCCGATGCGTCCGAACCCAACCACGAGGGCATGCTTGCCGGCAATCTCGATCGATCGCAGCTGCGACCGCATGCCCCAGTCGGTCGCCCGCGCCGCGCGGTCATGCACGACGCCCGCCTTGGCCACGGCCAACATGAGATAGAGGGCGTGCTCGGCGACCGCCACTGCATTCGCATCACCGGTGGTCAGCAGCGGAATACGCCGCGCGGTCAGCGCCGGCACATCGAAATTGTCGTAGCCGGCGCCGAACCGGCAGACGAACCGGAGCCTGGGCGCCTGAGCGATGAGCGCGGCGGTGAGCAGCGGCACCTCCGGCACCATGATCACGGCATCGGCGGCGGCGACTGCCGCGGCGAGGCAATCATATGTCGGCTCGGCCAAAACATGGAGATCGAGATCGCCACGAGCCCGCAGCAGCCGCATGCCGGCCTCCGGCAATGGCGCCGTCATCACGATGCGCGGCATCGACGTGTCAACCCGCCTTTGGCCCGTCGTCGCGGCGCGCGGAACAATCCATCAGTCATCCAGCGTGATATTCACGTTCTTGATCTGCGTGTAGGACAGCAGCTCGTCCAGGCACTCCTCGCGGCCGAGGCCGGATTGCTTGTAGCCGCCGAACGGCGCGCCCAGGAAGTGGGCGCCGGAATTGTTGACCCAGACATATCCCGCTTGAACGCGCCCGGCGGCACGGTGCGCCGTCGTCAAATCACGCGTCCAGATCGACGCGGTGAGGCCGTAATCGACCGCATTCACTTTCGCCAACATCTCCTCTTCATCGTTCCATTTGAGCACCGACAGCACGGGGCCGAATATCTCCTCGCGACCGATGCGCATTTGCGGTGTCACGCCGGCGAACACGGTCGGCTCGAAGAAGAACCCGTTCCTGAGCCTGGGGTCGTCCGGCTCCTTGCCGCCGGCGACCAGCCGCGCGCCGTCTTCCTTGCCCCAAGCAACGTAGCGCTTGACCCGCTCGAGCTGCTCGCGGCTGACGATCGCGCCCATGTTGCACGCCATGTCGGTGGGCAGCGACGGCTTCAGCGCCTTGCAGGCGGCGACGATGCCGTCGAGCACCTGATCGTGAACATTGGCATGGAGGAAGGCCCGGCTGGTCGACCCGCAGGACTGGCCGCACCAGGTGAAGTTCATGCCGCGCACGGCGCCGGCCGTCGCCTTCTTCACGTCGGCATCGGGATAGACGATCAGCGCATTCTTGCCGCCGAGCTCGAGCGACACCGGCTTGACGCCGTCGGCCGCGGCGCGCAGCACCGCTTTGCCGGTCGGCACGCTGCCGATGAGCGCGACTTTGGCGACGAGCGGATGCGACGCCAGCGCGGCCCCGCATTCGCGCCCGCCGGGGAGGACATTGAACACGCCGGGCGGCAGGATGCCATCGATGAGTTCGGCCAGACGCAGGGCAGTAAGCGGGCTCTGCTCCGGCGGCTTCAGCACCAAGGTGTTGCCGGCGGCGAGCGGCGCCGCGGCCTTCATCGCCGCGAACATCAGCGGATGGTTGAAGGGGATGATGCGGGCGACGACGCCGAGCGGCTCGCGCAGTGTGTAATTCACCACGCCCTCGCCCATCGGGATGGTCTCGCCCTTCATCTCGGTGACGAGGCCGGCGAAATAGTCGAGCGCCATCGCCGCCGCCTTGACGTCGCCGGTCATCTCGCGCACCGGATTGCCGCAATCGGCCGCATCGAGCAGGGCCAGTTCCTCGACATGGTCGCGCAACAGCGCGGCAATGCGCCGCAGCAGCGCCGCACGTTCGAGCGGCTTTACCTTGCGCCACCCGGCGAATGCCGCATGGGCGGCGCGCACGGCGCGGTCGACGTCGTTGGCCCCGGCTTCCGCCACGTCGCACAAAACCTCGCCGGTCGCCGGGCTGATGCAGGGCACCTGCTTTTTCGAAAGGGGCGCATGCCAGGCGCCGCCATAGAACAGGCCGCGCTCGGTGGGCAATACCAGGCCCTTGGGCAGATTGGGCGACGGCTTCATCTTGGCGGCGGTTGCCATCTGGTCTTTCTCCTGATGCCGCGCTGCGCTCGGCCAGCGGGCGGCTCGTGCTGCTCAAGTAACGTTCGCTAGATCACCGCATTCGTCCGACGGACTCAATTGATCCGGCCACAGACCGCGAATAGTAAGATGCCGGCGAGGCTATGTCGCCTCATCTCATCCGGGGTCCTGCCATGCTCAAGATATGGGGACGGCGAAATGCGTTCAACGTCCAGAAGGTCATGTGGCTGATCGGCGAGCTTGGGCTCGAGCACGACCACATCGATGCCGGCGGGTCCTTTGGCAGGTTGGATGACCCGGAATTCCTCGCCATGAATCCGCATGGGCGGATCCCCGTCATCGACGACGGCGGCACGATCGTCTGGGAGTCGCACACGATCATCCGATATCTCAGCGCCCGCTACGGGGCGGTAACGTTCTGGCCGGCAAATCCCGTCGAGCGGTCATTCGCCGATCGCTGGATGGATTGGTCGTTGGCGACGCTGCAACGCGATTTCATGGATCTGTTCTGGGGCCTTTTCAGAACGCCCGACGGCAAACGGGACTGGCCGTTCATCCGCGACCGGATCGAACGTTGCGCCCGACATTACTTGTTGCTGGACCGGCACCTGGCGGGTCAGCCGTATCTCGCCGGCGAGCGCATCACGATGGCCGACTTGCCTGCCGGTACGACCCTTTATCGCTACTTCGAGCTTGAGATCGACCACCCCTCCGTCCCGAATGTCGACGCCTGGTATCGACGCCTTGCCGCGCGTCCGGCATATCGCGAGCATGTGATGGTGCCGTTCGATGATCTCCGCGGAAGGCTCGACTACTAACGTCGGCTGCCCGCCCCCGGCCTATTTCAAACCACGCATACGCCGAACCATCTCGGTCCGCCACGCCGCACGCGTCTTGAAGCCCGGCCGCGCGCGGCATTCCGCTTCGGTCCGCCGCATGATCTCCGCATCGTCGGCCAAATGATCGAGTGGCTCGCGATAGGGCTGCGGCGTATGCCACGGCGCATCGACGAACAGCTCGATCCGGTTCCCTTCCGGGTCACGGAAATAAACCGACCAGGCATTGCCATGGCGGACGGATTTCGGCCTTGGGCATGGGCAACCTCTAGACCGGGCCGTGATCGGGAAACTGCTCGACAGAGTCGTCGATCTGGTAGTAGTCGCTCTTGTCCGCGACATAGATATGGCGAATGATCTTGAGCCCGGTCGGCGGGTCGAGCGAGCCGGCCGCTATGGAAATCCGCGGCGCGCCTGGTCGTTCCCAGAACAGGCTGGAACCACAAATGCCGCAGAATCCGCGCCGTGCGATTTCGGACGAGCGGTACCAGGACAGCCCGCGTTCGGCGATCAGGTGAAACCCCTCGCGCGCCACCGCCGTGTAGGGGCCTGCATGGCCATGAAACCGCCGGCATTGACCGCAGTGGCAGAGCAGGATGTCGCGCAGCGGGCCACGTAGCTCATAGCGTACAGCGCCGCATAGGCAGCCGCCGGTCGATTTCCGCGACAGATCTGGCGACCCAGGCATTCCGCCATCCCTCCCCTATTCCGTCGTTCAGCGAGAACTGGATGTTACAGGCGATGGCGCATTCCACGCCAGCCTGCGACAGGCCGTGCGTGTCCGGCAGGCGTCCGGGCAAGGCTCGGCGGGAATCAACCTGCGGTTGGCTGGGATTGTTAAACATTTGCTGGCAATCCCCGTGCTACGGCCTTATTGTCGTTGTGCGGGCGACGCGTTGGGGGATGCGGGGGGTAATGCTCCGTCTGTCGGCCTTGATCGCCATGATCACTGCAGCTTGCCTCGTATCGGGCTGCGCCGCGCCGCTGATTGCCGGCCTCACGCTCAATGAGCTTTCCTCCTTCACCTCCTTTATTTCAACCGGCCTGACCGGCAAAGGGCTCGGCGAGCACGCGCTTGATCTCGCCACCGGCGATGATTGCCGCATCGTCGAGACGCTGCTGCGCGATGATCGCGAGTTCTGCGAAACGCGCAATTCGGCGGCCACCGAAAAGGACTTCAAGGGCCTCATCGGCATGGCGGCAGCCGAGATGAAGCGGCAGGACCTCGCAGCTGCCGCAGCAGAGCAGGAGAACACCGACGTGGCACCGCTCGACTATCCCAGCGGCCTGGTCGTCGCCGACGGCGAAAAAGCGCGCGGTCTCGTCGACTACCTTGCCGCCGCCGAGGCGAAGGAGCCGATCGTCGTAGACTCGGCGCCGCGGCCAATACAGCTTGCCTCGGCGACCTCCGATCTGCCGCCACGGCCGCCGACGCTACCGGGCTTCGGCGTTCAAGTCGGCACCTTCCTCAATGCCGACAACGCCGCTGCGCTGGCGAAGCGTCTACGGACCGACGGGTATACGGTTCTCGTCGGCAAGCATATCGATGGGCAGAACCGCAGCTGGACTATCATCCGCGTCGCCGGCTTCCCTGATAGCCGGTCGGCCGAGAAGGCGGCGGCAGCATTGTCGCGACGGCAGAATTCGCCGATGATGGTGGTGAAGCTGTAGGGCTCCGCTCTACAGCGCTCTCTGCTCTGCCCTTTCGCTTCCTCCGCCCGCCGCTGTTGCCGGCCACATGCGCCTTTTCAGGAACGCCAGCGGGCGACCGTCGATCGCGGCCAAGCCCAGACCGATCAGCGCCATGCCGGCGAAATGGTGCGCGTCCAATCGCTCGCCGAGCAGCGTCGCGCCGAGCAGCAGCGCACTCACCGGAATCAAGAACGTAACCAGCAGCAGGTTGGTCGCCCCGGCGACAGCCAAGATGCGAAAATAGATCGTGTAACCGACTGCCGTGCTAAGCAGCGCGATCGCCACCACGGCACCCCAGGTCTCAAACCGTGGAACGGCCATGGTCCACGGCGGCGCGACAACCAAGGCGATCGGCAGCATGAGAATCGTCGTCGCAGTGACCTGGCCCGCCGCCGTGACCAGCGGCGGTAGCCCGCGAAAACGGCGGCCGAAGATGCCGGCAAAGGCATAGGCCAAGGTGGCGGCAAGGACCGCGATCTCACCAAGCACATGCAAGTCCAGTCCCCTGAGCGCCTCGGGGCCGATCATTGCGGCGACGCCGGCAAAACCCAGGATCACTCCGGTGCCGCGCCCAGTCGTCAGCCGCTCATCCTTGGTCAAGACATGGGCGACCACGACCGTAAACAGCGGCGTCGCCGCGTTGAGGATGGCGGCGAGCCCACTGGCGATCTGCGTTTGTCCCCAGGAGATGAGGCTGAACGGGACCAAGTTGTTGAGCGCCCCCATGGCAAAGAATGCGCACCATTGCCGCAGGTCGCCGGGCAGACGCTCGCCGCGCATCAGAACCGCGAGGTTCAGCGTCAGAGCGGCAAGGCCGACGCGGCAGAGGACCAAGGTGAAGGGATGCAGCTCGGCTAGCGCCACCTTGGCGAAAAAGAACGACCCGCCCCATAGAATGGAGAGTATGACGAGCAGGAGCCACTCGATCGGCCCCATCACCTTGTTGATCCCGGCGGACATCGGCTGCTCCCTCGCGTCGGGACACACCCTGCGGCGGCCGTTGCCGTCGGCGACACCCGCTTCTTGCGGCGATATGGCCGCGTCGCTAGTTAGAGAATTTGGCTCAAGAACTGCCGCGTGCGCGGATCCTTCGCCTTGGCGAAGAATTCTTCCGGCGGGCCGCTCTCGATGATCCGCCCGCCATCCGTGAAGTGGATGCGATGGGCAACCTCGCGGGCGAAGCCCATCTCGTGGGTGACGAGCAGGCAGGTCATCCCCTCCTCCGCCAGTTCGCGGATGGTGACGAGGACTTCCTTCTTGGTCTCGGGATCGAGAGCGGCCGTCACCTCGTCGAACAGCATCACGTCCGGGTTCATGGCCAGCGAGCGGGCGATCGCCACGCGCTGCTGCTGCCCGCCGGACAGCTCGCCTGGGTAGCTCGACGCCTTGTCCTGGAGGCGGACCTTGCGCAACAGGCGGTGGGCGCGCTCCTCGACCTCCTTGCGGTCCTGCTTCAGCACTTGGATCGGCGCCATCATTACGTTCTGCAGCGCCGTCTTGTGCGGGAACAGATTGTATTGCTGGAACACCATGCCGACCTTGCGGCGCAACGCGAGCTTGTCGAGCGCCGGATCGTTGACCTCCTGGCCCTCGACCTTGATCGAGCCGCGGTCGATCGGCACCAGGGCATTGATGCAGCGAAGCAGAGTTGACTTGCCGGAGCCCGACGGCCCGATGACGCAGATCACCTCGCCCTTCGCCACGCTGAACGTGATCCCCTTGAGCACTTCGGTCTTGCCGAAGGATTTGTGCACGTCCACCAGGGCGATGAGGGGCTGATCGGCGGTCCAGGCCACGGGCGCTCCTAAATTTTGACGGCGAAGCGGCGCTCGAGCCGGATCGTCCAGCGCGCGATCGGGTAGCAGTAGAGGAAGAACCAGACGAGCAGCATCAGGTACATCGGCACCAGCAGCTCGATCCGCCCCTCGGCATTGAGTGCGGCGCGGGTCAGACTCATCGATTCCTGCACGCCGACGATCGAGATCAATGGCGTCGCCATGGTCAGGATGGCGTAGAGGTTCATCCACGGCGGCGTCATGCGCGTCACGCATTGCGGCAGGATGATCTGCCAGAGGATCTGGCGCCGCGTGAAGGCCAGTGCCTCGGCGGATTCCAACTGCGCAGCCGGCACCGACTGCACGCCGCCGCGGACGATTTCAGCCATATTGGCCATCACCGGCAACGCTAGGCCGATCGTCGCCTTGAACCACGCCGGCAGCGGAATGACATAATCAAACAGACGAATCTCGAATGGCAGCAGGAACATGCAGTAGAACAGCAGCACCAGCCACGGCGCATTGCGGAAGAACTGCGTGGCGAACCACGAGGCCTGCCGCACCTGCGGCAGCAGCGAGACTTGTGCCAGGCCGAGCACCGCGCCCGCCGCGGTACCGATCGCCATCGACAGGAAGCTGACCAGCAGATTGAACAAGAAGCCCTGGAAGATAAGCGGCGCCCATTTCCACAGCAGCGCCAGCAGGCCAGGATCGCTCGGCGCCGCCCGCGCCTCGCCGATGAGGCCGATCGCCGCGACGACGAGCATCGCCCACAGTCCGGCTCGACCGAGCTCGACCTTGCCGATCTCGCTCGCGCGGACGGGTCGTGCCATCGGCAGCAGCACGGGCAGGTCGGTTGAGTTCGGCGGTGCGCGCATCAGACGCTGTAGCCCGGCATACGCATCGCCCGCTCCCAGCGGTTCATCGCCATCACCAGCACGCCGACGATAGCGACGTAGGCCACGAGCAGCACGTTCATCATCTCGCGCACGTTGAGGACGTCGGACCAGATCTGCGCCGAGACGTAAAGCAGTTCCGGCACGCCGATCGCGTAGGCGAGCGTCGTCGTCTTGATCAGGTTGACGAGGTTGTTGTTGAGCGCCGGCAGGCTGATGCGGAAGGCGAGCGGCAGCACCACGTGGATATAGGCCTTGAGCCGGCTATAGCCGAGCGCCTCCGCCGCCTCGACCGTCGCGCGCGGCACCGCCTCGACGCCGGCGCGGAAGATTTCGACGTTGAACGCGCCGGCGAAAAACGAGAACGAGACGATCGCCCAGGCGAAGTTGGAAACCGGCGGCACCGCCTGGCCGTAGGCATCGGTCACCCGCGGCAGCAGATTGCCGATGGCGAAATAGAAGAAATAGAGCTGCACCAGCGGCGGCGTGTTGCGGAAGAACTGGATATAGCCCTGCATGATCCGCCGCGCGAACGTGAAGCGGGAGCCTTGCAGCCAGGCGCCGACCACGCCGATGGCGACACTCGTCACCAGACAGATCGCCGAAAGTTTCAGTGTTGTCAGCAGGCCGCCTAGAAACTTGCCGCGATCGAAGGCGTCGTAGAAGATCGAAAGATTGATGCGATGCGCGTCGTTCAGCCATTTGAACCAGTCCGCGATCGCCTCCATGCCGCTTCCCCCTCGCCGCCGGTCTCAGTCCCTCGCGGCCGAGCGCGGCCGGCAGCGCGCTAAAAGAGTCGCGCCGCCGGCCTCACGCTCACATCGCCTTGTACTTCTTGTTCATTTCGACGAGGAACGGGCTCTGTTTGATGCCCCACTTCTTTTCGAATTCGAGCAGCTTGCCGGTCTTGTGCCACTCGACGCTGACCTTCTTCATGAACTCGCCATACGGGCTATTGAGCTCGCCGAGCGGCACGGCGATGGCCCAGGCCTGCTCGTCCTCGGTCTTGAGCGGCATTTCGTAGCTCGCCCATTTCGGATCGCCGCCCGCCAGCGTCGATTCGATGAAGGTGTTGTCGTAGACGAAGGCGATGCAATTGCCGGCCTGGAGCGCGGTGAGCGCCTCCGGAATGCCGGCGAAGGCGACCAGTTCGGGTCCGTATTCCTGCGTCACGCGGCGATTGTAGTAGGCGCCCTGGATGGCGCACACCTTGCGGCCCTTCAGCTCATTCCACGTCTTGAGGCCGGCCGATTTCGGCGCCAGCACGTTGGTGCCGCCCGCGTAATAATTGGGCTCGACCATGCCGATGACCTGGCGGCGCTGCGGCGTGTCGCCCAGGGTCGCGATGATCAGATCGATACGGCCCTGCTGCAGGAACTCCATGCGGTTGGACGCGACCACCGGCACCAGCTCGAACTTGACGCCGAGCCGGTCAGCCACGTCCTGCACGAGATCGATCTCCATGCCGACGATCTTGCCGGACGGATCGAGGAAGCCCCACGGCTTGTAGTCGTTCTTGACGCCGACGATAATCGTGCCGCGCTGCTTGATCTTCTCCAGCGCGTTCTGCGCCGCCGCCGGCGGGACGGCCAGGGCGGTCGCGGCGAGTGCGAACAGAACCGCCGCAGCAAATTTCCTGATCATGCTGACCTCACTCTTGGTTGGTGCGCAGCCCCTGGGTTGGGTCGCTCGCGGGCAAGGAATAGATCATGACAATTGGTCCCTGCCGACACTAGCGCGCCGCCGCTTCATGCGGTAGGTTTGCGCGCTCTATGAAGTACTCGATTTTCAGTCTCGCCCGCAACGCCGTCAGTTACCACGAGAACTGGTCCGCAGCGTGGCGCAGCCCAGATCCCAAGCCGGCCTACGACGTCGTCATCATCGGCGGCGGCGGCCATGGCCTCGCCACCGCCTATTATCTTGCCAAGGAGCATGGTCTCAACAATGTCGCGGTGGTCGAGAAAGGCTGGCTGGGCGGCGGCAATACCGGACGCAATACGACGATCGTCCGCTCGAACTACCTGCTTGAGGCGAATGCGCATTTCTACGAGCATTCGCTCAAGCTGTGGGAAGGATTGAGCCAGGACCTCAACTTCAACGTCATGTTCAGCCAGCGCGGCGTGCTCAACCTGGCGCATACGCCGGCCGAGCTCGACGCCTTCTCGCGGCGCGGCAACGCGATGCGCCTCAACGGCATCGACGCCGAGCTGCTGCTGCGCGATCAGGTGCGCCGCATGGTGCCGCTGCTCGACTGCTCGCCCGCGGCGCGCTATCCGATTTTGGGCGGCCTGCTGCAGCCGCGCGGCGGCAACGCGCGTCATGACGCCGTCGCCTGGGGCCTCGCCCGCGCGGCGGACGCGCGCGGCGTCGACATCATCCAGAACTGCGAGGTGACCAGCATTCGCGTGCGGGCCGGGCGCGTCGAGGGTGTCGAAACGACGCGCGGCTACATCGCGGCAAAGAAGGTCGGCATCGCCGTCGCCGGCCATTCGAGTCACGTCGCGGCGATGGCCGGCCTGCGGCTGCCGATCGAATCGCATGTGCTGCAGGCGCTGGTGTCGGAGCCGGTGAAGCCGATCCTCGACACGGTCGTCAGCTCGGGCGCGGTCCATTTCTACGTCAGCCAGTCTGACAAGGGCGAGCTGGTCATGGGCGGCGACATCGACGGCTACAACTCCTATGCCCAGCGCGGCAATTTTCCGATCATCGAGCACGTGGTCGGCGCGCTGGTCGCGCTTTTCCCCTGCTTCAGCCGGCTGCGCATGATGCGCTGCTGGGGCGGCGTTATGGACATGACCCTGGACGGCAGCCCGATCATCGGCAAGACACCGATCGGCGGCCTCTATTTCGACGGCGGCTGGTGCTACGGCGGATTCAAGGCGACGCCCGGCTCGGGCTGGGTGTTCGCCCACACGATTGCCCAGGATCGCCCGCACCGCCTGAACGAGGCGTTCACGCTCGACCGCTTCGCCGCCGGCCGCACGATCGACGACAAGGGAATGGGCCCCTATGCCTGGGCGCATTGACGGAATAGACCCATGCTGCTGATCATTTGCCCGTGGTGCGGCCCGCGCGACCAGACCGAATTCACCTATGGCGGCGACGCCAACGTCAAGCGTCCGGCCAATCCCGACACGCTGACCGACGAGGCGTGGGCAAACTACGTCTTTATCCGCGAGAATCCGCGCGGGGCCCATGCCGAGCTCTGGCACCACCATGCCTCGTGCCGGCGCTGGTTCAAGGTCCGCCGCAACACGATGACCCACGAGATCCTGGCCACGGCCAAGCTCGACGAGGAGCTTCCGGCCGGCACATGACCAACCGACAGAATTTCCGCCTGGCTGCGGGCGGCCTCATCGATCGCGACCGCCCGCTCGGCTTCACCTATGACGGCATCGCCTATCGCGGCTATCACGGCGACATGCTCGCCGCCGCGCTGCTCGCCAACGGCGTGCGCCTGGTCGGCCGCAGTTTCAAGTACCACCGCCCGCGCGGCATTTTCAGCGCTGGTGCCGAGGAACCGAGCGCGCTTGTCCAGCTGCGCACGGGCGACCGCACCGAGCCGAATGTCAAGGCAACACAAATAGAGCTGTTCGACGGCCTCGCCGCGTCGAGCCAAAATTGCTGGCCCAGCGTCAATTTCGACCTCGGCGCGGTCAACAATCTACTATCGCGGCTGTTCCCGGCCGGATTCTACTACAAGACCTTCATGTGGCCGCCGTCGTTCTGGATGAAATATGAGCACTTCATCCGCCGCGCCGCCGGCATGGGGCGCTCGCCGGTCGAACCCGATCCGGACCACTACGAGAAGCAGCACGCCCATTGCGAGGTGCTGGTGGTCGGCGCCGGCCCGGCCGGGCTGGCCGCGGCGCTTGCCGCCGGCCGCGCCGGCGCGCGCGTCATCCTGGTCGAGGACCAGCCGATCCTCGGTGGCGCGCTGCTCGGCGACCGCGCGACAATCGACGGACGGCCGGCCGGCGAGTGGATTGCCGCAGTCGAACGCGAGTTGTCCGGCATGCCGGAAACCCGCATCCTGCGCCGCACCACGGCGTTCGGTTATTACGACCAAAATCTCATCGGCCTCGTCGAGCGCGTCGCCGATCATCTGCCGGCGCCGCCGCCGCATCAGGTGCGGCAGCGGCTATGGCTGGTCCGTGCACGCCAGGTGGTGCTCGCCACCGGTGCGATCGAGCGGCCGTTGGTCTTCGGCGGCAATGACCGTCCCGGCGTGATGCTCGCCGCCGCCGCGCGCAGCTACGTCAACCGCTACGCGGTCAAGCCCGGCGAGCGCGCCGTCGTCTTCACCAACAACGACAGCGCTTATGCCACGGCGATCGACCTCGCCGAAGCCGGCGTCGAGATCGCCGCGATCGTCGACCCGCGTGCCGACCCGTCCGGCGCTCTGCCAACACAAGCGCGCGCCATGGGCCTACCTTGCATCGCCGGGCATGCCGTCGTCGAAACGGTCGGCGGGCGGGAACTGGCGGCGGCCGAGATCATGGCGATCGACGCTGCCGATGATACGCTGAGCGGCGTCGCCCGCCGCATCGATTGCGATCTGCTGGCGGTCTCCGGCGGCTGGAATCCGGCGGTGCATCTTTTCTCGCAGTCACGTGGCCGGCTGCGCTACGACGAGAGCCTGACCGCCTTCGTGCCCGGCAATTCGGTGCAGGCCGAGCGCTCCATCGGCGCCGCGGCCGGTACCTACGACACTGCGTCCTGCATCAAGCAAGGCCTAGCCGCCGGCGCCTCGGCGGCGCAGGCGGCCGGATTGGGTGACGGGCGGCCGCCGACGGCGCCGGCTGTGCCGACGATCGAGGAACAGCCGGCGCGGACGCTGTGGGCCGTTCCGAAGCTGCGCCGCGGCGGCTCCAAGCGCTTCATCGATCTGCAGAACGACGTGACCGCTGAGGACATCGCGCTGGCCGCGCGCGAGGGTTATCGCTCGGTCGAGCATGTGAAGCGCTATACCACGCTCGGCATGGGCACCGACCAGGGCAAGACGAGCAATATCGGCGGGCTGGCGATCCTGGCGCAGACCCTTGGCGCGGATATTCCCGCGGTCGGCACGACGACATTTCGGCCGCCCTACGCGCCCGTCGCCTTCGGCGCCATTGTCGGCCGCGAGGCGGGTGCACATCTTGAGCCGACGCGCTACAGCGCGATGCATCCCTGGCATCAGCGCGCCGGCGCGCGCTTCATCAATGCCGGGCTGTGGAAGCGCGCTCATTTCTATCCGCGGCCGGGCGAGAGCGACCTCGACGCGGTCAACCGCGAGGCATTGAACGTGCGGGCGAATGTCGGCCTGGTCGATGTCTCGACGCTTGGCAAGATCGACATCCAGGGCCGCGACGCCGCCGAGTTCCTCGACCGTGTCTATACCAATAGCTGGAAGAGGCTGGAGATTGGCCGCTGCCGCTACGGTATCATGCTGCGCGAGGACGGCATGGTGTTCGACGACGGCACGACGACCCGGCTCGGCCCCAACCACTTCCTGATGACCACCACGACCGCCAACGCGGTGCGCGTGATGGCCCATCTCGAATATCTGCTGCAGGTGCACTGGCCGGCGCTCAAGGTCTACGTCGTGTCGGTCACCGAGCAATGGGCGGCGATGGCGCTCGCCGGACCCAATGCGCGCAAGGTGCTGGCCGATGCCGCGCCCGATCTCGATGTCGGCAACGAAGCGCTGCCATTCATGAGCATGCGCGAGTCAGTCATCGCCGGCATTCCCGCGCGCGTCTTCCGCATCAGCTTCTCCGGCGAGCTATCCTACGAGATCAATATTCCGGCGGATTACGGCGTCGCCATGTGGGAAGCGCTGATGGCGGCCGGCGAGAAATATGCCATGCAGCCTTACGGCACTGAGGCGATGGCGACGCTGCGGATCGAGAAGGGCCATTTCGTCGTCGGCCCCGAGGCCGACGGCCGCACCACCCCCGACGATCTCGGCCTCGGCGGCATGGTCAGCAAGACCAAGGATTTCATCGGCAAGCGCTCGCTGTCGCGGCCGGCCCTGCGCGCGCTTGACCGCAAGCAGCTCGTCGGCCTGCTCGCCGCAAACGCCGATGACGAAATCCCGCGCGGCGCGCAGCTCGTCACCGATCCGCACGCGCCCTTGCCCGCCGCCATGGACGGCTACGTCGCCTCGTGGTGCTACAGCCCGCATCTCAAACGCATGATCGCGCTCGCCCTGGTCAAGGCCGGGCGGTCGCGCATGGGCGATCGATTGCACGCCCTGTCGCCTCTCACCGGCAAGTCCGTCTCGGTGCAGATCGTTCCTCACGTCTTCATCGATGCCAAGGGGGA
>JACQDQ010000075.1 GCA_016201015.1 Pseudomonadota bacterium
CCGGCTTCCTTGCGGGCGAGCACGGTGAACGGCTCGGGGTGGACGGACAGGACGGCGCGCAGATCGGCGACCGGCCCGCCCAGCCTGAAGCTCGCCTCGCCCTTCACGGCCTGGTAGTGGATGTCCGACTGCGCCAAGCCGAAGTCGAGTTCCCCGGCCTTGATGGTGTTGACGTTGAACACCGAGCCGCCGGTCGATTCGACCGAGCAGCCGATGCCGTGTTCCTTGCGGCCCTTGTTGACCACGCGGCAGATGGCGCCGCCGACGGCGTAATAAACGCCGGTCACGCCGCCGGTGCCGATGGCGATGAATTTCTGTTGCGCCGAACCGCTCGCCGGCAGGCCGAGCAACGCGGCGCCGATGGTCAGACCGAGCAGAATTCTGGACACGGGCTGTTTCATTTCATGTCCTGCTCTGTTGCTTATTTTGCCGGTCGTTTTGCGGAACATTCGGTCTGCGATCGCCGCGGAGATCGGCTAAAGCCGACCGGAGAGGGCGCCAAGCGCGTCGATTGACCGCATCCGCCTCACGCAATCGTCGCCAAGGCGGCGTCGACGGCGTCACCCAGGCGGCTGACGATCATATCGAGTTCGCCATCGCGGACGTTGAAGGGCGGCGCGACGATGACGTGGTCGCCGCGCTGCCCGTCGATGGTGCCGCCCATCGGGTAGATCATCAAGCCGCGGGCCATCGCCTCCGTCTTGATCCGCCCGTTGAGCTTCAGCGCGGGATCGAACGGCGCCTTGCTCGCGCGGTCGCGCACCAGCTCGATGGCGTGGAACAGACCGCGGCCGCGAATGTCGCCGACATGATGATGATTGCCGAAGCGCTCCTGCAGGCGCGTTACCAGTCCCGCGCCTTGGCGCTTCACGGCGTCGAGCAGATGGTCGCGCTTGATGACGCGCTGCACGGCAAGCGCCGCCGCGCAAGCCAAGGGGTGCGCCATGTAGGTGTGGCCGTGCTGAAAGAAACCCGAGCCCTGGGCGAATGCGTCGTGAATCTTTTGCGCGAGAAGGACCGCGCCGATCGCCTGGTAGCCGCCGCCGAGGCCCTTGGCGACGACCGTCAGATCGGGCGCGATGCCGTCCTGTTCGCAGGCATGCATCGTGCCGGTGCGGCCCATGCCGCACATCACTTCATCGAGGATGAGGAGTATGCCGTGGCGGTCGCAGATATCGCGGATGCGCTTGAAATAGCCGGGGACGGCCGGCACCGCGCCGAGCGTCGCGCCGACCACCGGCTCGGCGATGAAGGCGATCACCGTCTCCGGCCCGAGTTCCGAGATCTTCGCCTCGAGTTCGTCGGCGACGCGGCAGCCATAGGCCTCGGCTGACTCTTCCGGCCGGCGGTCACGGTACTCGTAACAAGGGGCAATATGCGACGTTTCGATAAGGATCGGCGCGAACAGCTTGCGCCGCATGGCGTTGCCGCCGACCGCGAGCGCGCCAAGCGTGTTGCCGTGATAGCTCTGGCGGCGGGCGATGAAATGCCGCCGCTGCGGCTCGCCGCGCTCGACAAAGTATTGTCGCGCCATCTTCAGCGCCGCCTCGACCCCCTCCGAGCCGCCCGAAATGAAAAACACGTGCGACAAACCAGCCGGCGCGTCGGCGATCAGCGTTTCCGCCAGCTCCTCCGCCGGTTCCGTCGTGAAAAAACCGGAATGGGAATAGGCGAGGCGGCCGGCGGCGCCCTGGATGGCTCGGGTCACGTCGGGATCCCCGTGACCGAGACATGAGACGGCGGCGCCACCCGAGCCGTCAATGTAGCGTTTGCCGTCGCTGTCGATGATGTAGATGCCTTCGCCCCTGATGGCGACGGGAGGAATGGAATTGGTGAAGCGATGCAGGATACGGGTCATGCGCGTTTCATCCTTCAGCGTGACGGCACGGCGCCTCGGCTCCAGGCAATTTCAGAGACGGTGGATGTCGTCCGGCCGCCGCTTGAGTTGCGCCGCGCAGAATGCCAGGCCGTCATGCTCGCTGGCCTCCGCGCTCTGCTGCGGGCCGCTGCGCTGGAACTGGCGGCCGTCGATCCACACCGACCAGAAATAGGTCGTGCCCTTCGTCGGGTCGATCCAACGCTCAATATAAAGATCGATCATTGCCGCACCGGACAGTGAAGGGAGCGGGGCGAACCTAGCACGGAGCGATCGCCATCGGCACCGCTCATTGCGTGGGAGGGGCCCCGGAGGGCGCTTCGCATACGGCCATTGCGGCCGATCGTCGCATCGCCGCCCGCGCTTGATCTAGGTCAATGGCGGCCGAGGAGACGCGACGCATCGTGTCGCTCGACCATGAACAGGAGGATCGTGATGACGATCGGTGAACTTCTCTACTTGGCACTGAGTCTCGGCGCCTTCGCCACGTTCCTCGGCGTCGTCGCATGGCTCGACTGGGACTATCGGCGTCATCGGCGTTTGCCAAGCGCCCCGCACGGTGCGGCCGCCGCGCCTGGCGAATATCGACCGCCCATTGCAGTCCACTCGTGACCCGCGGCGCTGGCCGATGGCGGCCGGTGCGCCGCCGTATCAGCGCGGGCTGACGATGTACTCGCGAAGCGTTTCCGTCTCGCTCTCGAGTTCGGCAAGGCGCGCCTTGACCACGTCGCCGATGCTGATCATGCCGAGCAGGGCACCGCCTTCGATGACCGGCAGATGGCGCACCCGCCGTGTCGTCATGAGGCGCATCAAGTCATCGATGTGATCGCCGCGCGTGCATGACAGCACGGCGCGCGTCATCACGTCGGCCACTGTCATGTCGCCGACGGACTGGGCATCGCCGGCTAGGGCATGCGCGATGTCGCGCTCCGACATGATGCCGACGACCTCACCGTCGCGACCGACGACGACCATCGCGCCGATGCGTTCCGTCTTCAGCACGGTCGCGGCGCTGCGCAATGTCGTCTCCGCGGTCGCGGTGACGACCCGATTGCCCTTTGTCTTGAGGATGTTCTCGACTTGCATTGGGCCTGTCTCCTCCCGTAATGGGCTTCCACGACAAGACCGCAGTATGAAACCATCGTACTCCTCGCCGACGAAATCGCAACCGCCAAGCGAAGCTTAGCCAAGGAGCCATGTGCACTGCCGCACAAATCATGCTGCGGCGCGAAGGGATGTCATCGATGGCGCGGCGCGGTTGATGAACGGCGATCTGCGTCCCGTGCCGATCGGTCGTTCTTGACCGGCGCGTCATCCGGATTCGGCTTGCTACGTTGCGCGGATCGCGATTTGGCTCTCGTCATCGAATCGCTCCGTATAGCCAGCCATTTGCTTGGCTAAGGCAATTTACATCTTGCGCCGAACCGGTGATGCTTTGTGTCGGCCCGATTCGAGTCGGGTCAAGGTGCACCGCCGCGGCAATAATTGCTGCGACGCGTGTTGCCGGTGCAAGGGGGAGGAATGCGGTATTCGTTGTTCAGCCTGGTGCGGCAGGGGTTGAACGATCATCAGCAATGGCCGCGCGCCTGGCGCGATCCGCAGCCGAAACCGGCCTACGATGTCGTCATCGTCGGCGGCGGCGGCCACGGCCTCGCCACGGCTTACTACCTTGCCAAGGAGCACGGCGTTACGAACGTGGCGGTGCTTGAGAAGGGCTCGCTGGGCGGCGGCAACACCGGCCGCAATACGACCGTCGTTCGCTCCAATTACCTGCGGGACGACAGCGCCCGCCTCTATGAGCATTCGCTCAAGATATGGGAAGGATTGAGCAAGGAGCTGAACTTCAATTTGATGTTCAGCCAGCGGGGCATGATTGCGCTCGCGCACACGCGGCACGAGATGCACGAGATGCAGCGGCGGCTGGCGGCCCTGCGCTTGAACGGCGTCGATTCGGAGATGCTGACGCCGGCCGAGCTGCGCCGATGGGTGCCGATCCTCAACCCGCGTCCCAAGCCGCGCTATGAGCTGCTCGGCGGCATGGTGCAGCGCCGCGCCGGCACGGCGCGCCATGACGCCGTCGCCTGGGGCTTCGCCCGGGCCGCCGACGCGCGCGGCGTCGATATTATCCAGAACTGCGAGGTCACCGGCATTCGGCGCGAGGGCGGACGTGCCGTCGGCGTGGAGACGACGCGTGGATACATTGCGGCGGCAAAGATCGCAGTCGTCGTGGCCGGGCACGCGAGCGTCGTCATGGCGATGGCCGGATTGCGTCTGCCGATCCAGAGCTACCCGCTGCAGGCGCTGGTCTCGGAGCCGGTGAAGCCGATCCTCGACACGGTCGTCATGTCCGGCCTCATCCACGTCTATGTCAGCCAGTCCGATAAAGGCGAGCTTGTCGTCGGCGCGGCGCGCGACGGCTATGTTTCCTATGCGCAGCGCGGCAGCTTTCCCGTCATCGAGGATCAGGTCGCCGCGCTGATCGAGCTGTTCCCGATATTCAGCCGTTTGCGCTTCCTGCGGCAATGGGCAGGCATCGTCGATGTCTCGCCGGACCTCTCGCCGATCATCGGCAGGACTCCGGTCGAGAATCTGTTCGTCAACTGCGGCTGGGGCACCGGCGGGTTCAAGGCCACGCCCGGCTCCGGCCACGTCTTCGCCCACACGATCGCCGGCGGTGAGCCGCATCCTCTGGCCGCGCCATTCGGGCTCGATCGCTTCACGACCGGCCGCCTGATCGACGAAGGCGCGGCGGCCGGCGTCGCGCATTGAGGGGCCGATGCTGCTCATCCACTGTCCCTGGTGCGGCCCGCGCAACGAGTCCGAGTTCGCCTGCGGCGGCGAAGGCCATATCCAGCGGCCCGATCCTGCGATGGCACACGACGAGGTCTGGGTGGACTACCTGTTCTATCGGCGCAATCCGAAAGCGCTGCATCTCGAACGCTGGGTACATGCCCAGGGCTGCCGCCGTTGGTTCAATGTCGCGCGCAATACGTTGACGCACGAGATTCGCGCCGTGTATCGCATGGGCGAGAAGCCGCCCGAAGGCGTGAGATGACGAGCCAACCGTTTCGCTTGCCGACCGGCGGCCGCATCGATCGCTCGCGGCGGCTGGCCTTCACGTTCAATGGGCAGCGTTACGAGGGCCATCCGGGCGACTCACTGGCCTCGGCGCTGCTCGCCAACGGCGTGCATTTGGTCGGCCGCAGCTTCAAGTACCACCGGCCACGCGGCATCATGAGTGCCGGGATCGAAGAGACGAACGCCTTGGTGCGGGTCGGCAGCGGCGCCAGAATCGATCCGGCGCAGCGGGCGACGCAGATCGAGCTCTATGCCGGTCTCGCGGCCGAAAGCATAAACTGCTGGCCATCGCTCGCCTTCGATCTCGGCAGCACGATCGATCGGCTGGGGCGCTTCCTGCCGGCCGGCTTTTACTACAAGACCTTCCTCTGGCCTGGCGGCCGATGGATGTTCTACGAGCGGTTCATCCGCAAGGCGGCGGGATTGGGCGAGGCGCCGCGCGAGAAGGATCCCGACCGCTATGAGAAGCGGTTCGATCATTGTGACGTTCTGGTCGTCGGCGGCGGGCCGGCGGGATTGGCGGCAGCCTACGCCGCCGGACGAGCGGGTGCGCGGGTCGTCCTGGCCGACGATCAGATGGAGTTCGGCGGTCAACTCCTGTGGCGCGAAGTGCGCATCGACGGCGGCCCGGCGTTGAGCTGGGTGACGCGCGCTATCTCCGAAATGGAGGGCATGCCGGACGTACGGCTGCTGCCGCATGCGACCGTCTGCGGCTACTACGATCACAACTTCCTGACAATCCTCGAGCGCGTGACGGATCATCTCTCGCCGGCGGCGGCCGGCGGTCGGATGCCGCGCCAACGGCTGTGGAAGCTACGGGCCCGCGAAGTCGTGCTCGCCACCGGAGCCATTGAGAGGCCGCTGGTGTTCGACAACAACGACCTGCCCGGTATCATGCTGGCGGGAGCCGTCCAATGCTATCTCCTGCGTTATGGCGCGCGTCCGGGCGCGCGGGCTGTCATCTTCACCAACAACGACAGCGCCTATGAGACGGCGGCGGCGCTGTTCGATGCAAAGGTGCCGCTGGCGGCGATCGTCGATACCCGGGCCGAGCCGGTGGCGGCCGCGGCGAAGCTCAGGCAGCGCGGGCTCAACGTACTGTTCGGCCACGCGGTTGTGGCGGCGAAAGGGCGCAAGCACCTGTCAGCCGTTACCGTGGCGCCGCTCGACGAGGGCGGCGGCGGCCTCGCCGGACCGACGCGGGAAATCGCTTGCGATCTGCTGTGCGTCTCCGGCGGATGGAGCCCGGCAGTTCATTTGTTTTCCCAATCGGGCGGAAGGCTTGAGTTTGATCCCGTTCTCGGCGCATTCCTGCCGGGTGCCGCGCGCCAGGCCATGCGCTCGGCCGGTGCAGCGGCCGGCGCATTCGATCTCGCCGCGTGCCTGGCCGGGGGCGCCGCGGCTGGCGCAACGGCGGCGCAGCGCTGCGGCTTCGGCGACGGTCAGGTCAGGCGGGCGCCAGGCGCGGCGCCGACCGCTGCCGCGCCACCGCGACCGCTGTGGGAGGTGCCGAGCCCACGCTCCGCACGCCGCAACCGGAAATTTGTCGACCTGCAAAACGATGTGACCGCTGCCGACATCGCCCTCGCTGCCCGCGAAGGGTATACCTCGGTGGAGTTGGCCAAGCGCTACACCACCGCCGGAATGGGGCTCGATCAGGGCAAGACAGGAAACATCAACGCCTTGGCGATCCTCGCCAGCGAGACCGCGGTGGCAATCCCGGCGGTGGGAACGACAACATTCCGCCCGCCTTATGTTCCGATGACGTTCGGCGCCTTGGCCGGTCGCGACGTCGATGATCTCTATGAGCCGGTCCGCAAGACGCCGCTTACCGATTGGCATGCGGCCGCTGGCGCCGCCTTTGAGCCGGTCGGGCGCTGGCGCCGACCCATGTATTATCCGCGGCCGGGCGAAGACATGGCAAAGGCCGTCGAGCGCGAGTGCCGCGCCGTGCGCGATGGCGTCGCACTTTGCGATGCCTCGACGCTCGGCAAGATCGACATTCAAGGTCCCGACGCCGTCAAGCTGCTCGACCGCGTCTACACCAACGCCTGGGGCTCGCTGGCGATCGGCGCGTGCCGCTATGGCCTGATGCTGCGCGAGGACGGCATGGTGTTCGACGATGGCGTGACCGCACGGCTCGCCGAGCATCATTACCTGATGACGACGACCACCGGCCACGCCGACGCCGTCCTGTCGTGGCTGGAGGAGTGGCGGCAATGCGAGTGGGCCGATCTTCGGGTCTACCTCACCGCGGTGACGACGCATTGGGCCGCCATCATGCTGACCGGCCCCAAGGCGCGCGCGGTGCTGGCCCGGGTCGGCACCGATATCGACATCGATCGGGCGGCGTTCCGGCACATGGCGGTGCGGCAGGGAACAGTCGCCGGGTTGCCGGCACGCATCTTTCGGGTCAGCTTCACCGGCGAGCTCACCTTCGAAATCAATGTGCCGGCGAGCTGCGCGCTGGCCCTTTGGCGCATTCTGATGATTGCCGGCGGCGATGGCGAGATCACGCCGATCGGCACCGAGGCCTTGCACGTGCTGCGCGCCGAGAAGGGCTATATCGCGGTGGGCCACGATACCGACGGCACGGTGACGCCTGCCGACCTCGGCATGGGCTGGATCGTCAGCAACGCCAAGGCCGACTTCATCGGCAAGCGCTCGCAGTCGCTTGCCGATCTGGCGCGGTCGGATCGGCGGCAGTTCGTCGGGTTGCTCACCGACAATCCGCAAGAGGTGTTGCCCGAGGGCGCGCAGATCATCGAGGCGCCGACGGGGAGCAGCTATGGCCGCCCGCCGGTCCCGATGATCGGCCATGTCACGTCGAGCTATCTGAGCCCGACGCTTGATCGCTCGATCGCCTTGGCGCTGATCGCCGGTGGGCATCGACGGATGGGCGAGGTGGTGGCGGCGGCGCTGCCCGGCCGCGCGGCGCGCGCCAAGATCGTTTCCCCGCGCTTCTATGACCCGGATGGGGCGCGACTCAATGATTGAATCGACGACCCGCGTCACCCCTCTTGGTCATATCGACGATGCGGCGCCACGGCCGCGCCCCGATCGGATCGCGGTATGGATGTGCGAGCGGCCGTTCCTCGGCCTGCTCGACCTGCGCCTGGACCCGGCTGACCGCGCGGCACTGCAGGCGGCCAACCGGATTTTGCAGATCGAGCTGCCGCTGGTGCCGAACCGGGCCATCGAAGGGGATGGTCTCGCCGCGCTGTGGCTGGGTCCCGATGAGTGGCTCGTGGTCAATGACCGCGGCGCCGAGCTTGCGGTCGAAGGCAGGCTCAACGACGCGCTGCGCGGCCAAACGTTCGCCGTCACCAACGTGACGGATGCATGCACGACGATCGAACTTGCCGGCCGCCACGCCGGCGACGTTCTGCGCAAGGGCAGCGGCCTCGACATCCATCCGCGCGAATTCGCGCCGGACCACTGCGCGCAGACCACCCTGGCCAAGGCGCGGATCATTCTGTGGCAGCGTGACGAAACGCCGACCTACTACCTGTTCGTTGATCGGAGCTATGCCGAATATCTTTGGCATTGGCTGGAAGATGCCGCGCGCGAGTTCGGCGCATGACGGGCGGCCGATGGTCCGGCCGTCATTCCGGGTCTCCTTCGAGGATCTTGCCGATTCGCGGCTCCCCATAGCGCGCCATGCCGACGGCCCGAGTCCCGAGTAACGACCGGCCGGACGCGGCCGCAGCACCGGCAGCGTGGGCATTGCCGAAGACCTCCGGACCCCGTGCCGCCTATCCGCGCGCCGACGGCTATGTGGCCGGCGTGCGTGCGCCTCGGGTCCCGGGCGACGGTCGATTGACGGGCGAGCGATACTCGACTCGCTTCGAAACGAAATTACTTGGAGACGAAATCATGAGGCGTTGCTATTTTGCACGCCCATGAAAAAAAATTCCTCACAGTTGAAAAGGGAGAGGCGCTTGCCTAGGATTTCGCCACGGGATTTGTCGCCCTCCCGGCGTTCGGGCGATGCGGTTGGGGCGCCGAGGACAGAGCGATGAAGACCGTGGTGTTGGGCGGCGGCATCATCGGCGTGACGACCGCCTATTTCCTGGCCAAAGCGGGCCACGATGTGACCGTTATCGAACGACAGCCGGATGTCGGCCTCGAAACCAGTTTCGCCAATGGCGGCCTGGTGACGCCCAGCATGTCCGAGCCGTGGGCGGGGCCAGGCGTGCCGCTCAAGGCGCTGAAATGGCTTGGTAAGGCCGACGCCCCGTTGCTCTTTCGCCTGCGCTCCGATCCGGCGATGTGGCGCTGGGCGCTGCGCTTCCTGCGCAACTGCACCGCCGCGCGGGCCCGGGTCAACACCCTGCGCAGCCTGCGCATCGCCGCGTACAGCCTGGAGGTGTTGCGTGCCCTGCGCGCCGAGACCGGTCTCACCTATGACGAGCAGGGCCTCGGCGTTCTCTATCTCTTCCGCGACCGCAAGGCGATCGATGGGTTCGCCGACCATATCGCGCTGGTGCGCGAGAACGGCATTCAGGTCAACCCGCTGGACCCGAAAGGCGTCGCCGCGCTCGAGCCGGCGCTTGCCGAGATCGTTGGCGACTTGGCCGGCGGCATGCATCTGCCGGGCGACGAAAGCGGCGATGCGTTCAAATTCACCAATGCGCTGAAGCACGAGGCGGAGAAGGCGGGCGTCACGTTCCGATTCGGTATCGAAATTCGCGGATTGCAGGTGAACGGCGACCGCGTCGAGGCGACGCTCACGCAAAATGGCGCGATCATGGCCGATAATTTCGTGCTGGCGCTCGGCAGCTACACGCCGCTGTTGGCAAAGACCGTCGGCCTCGGCATCCCCGTCTATCCGGTGAAGGGGTATTCGGTCACGCTGCCGATGCATGGCTGGAACCAGCGGCCGCGCATCCCGGTGCTCGACGACCATCTGAAGGTCGCCGTGACGCCGCTCGGCGATCGGCTGCGCGGGGCCGGCACTGCCGAGGTGACCGGATACGACACCGCTGATTTTCCCGCGCGCAGCGCCAACATCGTGCGTGCCATGCGCGCCGTCTATCCAGGTTGCGCCGATGCCGGCGGCGATCGCCATTGGTGCGGCCTCAGGCCGATGACGCCGGACGGGCCGCCGATTCTCGGTGCCACCAGGCTGCGCAATCTGTTCCTGAACACCGGTCATGGCTCGCTGGGTTGGACCATGGCGTGCGGCTCCGGCCGCGTCGTCGCCGATCTCGTCGCCGGGCGCAAGCCGGACATCGATCTCGAGGGACTCACTTTGGAGCGTTACGAATGACCCAAGCCGATCCGGCCGGCCCGTCCTGGATCACGGCGGCCGTGCGCGCTCTGCCACCCTACAAGGGGCCGACGCAGCTCGCCGACTTTCCATCGGGGTCGCGCATTCACGCGCTGCATCTCAACGAATGTCCGTATCCGCCGTCGCCGCGCGTGGTCGCGGCGATTGCGGCGGCTGCGGGGCAGATCAATCGTTATCCCGACATCCCGGCGCGGGCGCTGGCAGCGGCGCTGGCGGCGCGTACCGGCGTGCCGCCGTCATGCATCGTGTTCGGCACCGGCAGCGACGAACTGATTCACCTGATCTGCGAGGTCGCGCTGCGCGGCGGCGATCGCGTGGTCGTGCCGGCGCCGACCTTCCCGCGCTACGCGATGTCTGGGCGAATTCTAGGGGCGGAGGTCACGCGGGTGCGTATCGAGGCGGCCGGCGCCAACGATGCGGCGGGCCTGGTCGCCGCGATCGACGGTCGAACGCGCGTGGTGTTCTGCTGCACGCCCAATCCGCCGAGCGGCGGCATGATGGATGCGGCCGCGCTCGAACGCTTGGCACGCGGGACGCCGGACGACGTGCTGCTTGCCGTCGACGAGGCGTACTACGAGTTTGGCCGCCATGCCGGCGGGCCGGACGCCGCCGAAGTGCTGCGCAGCCGGCGCGGCGCGTGGGTGGTGCTGCGCACGTTCTCGAAGGCCTACGGGCTCGCCGCATTGCGCGTCGGCTACGCACTCTGCGGCTCGGAAGAGGTGGCCGGCGCGTTGCGCAAGATCAAGCTGCAGTACAACGTGACCTCGCTCGGTCAGGTCGCCGCGCTCGCGGCCTTGTCGGACGAAGCGCATCTGCGGACCACGCTCGACAACACCGCGCGGGAGCGGCAGCGCCTCGCCGACGGCATGACACGTCTCGGCCTGAAACCGTTGCCGTCGGCCGCGAATTTCGTCTCCGCCGAGGCGCCGATGGCCGCCTCGTCATGCATGACGGAGCTGCAGAAGCGTCGCGTCCTGATCCGTGACTGGCGCGATCCCGATTACCCCAACCATATCCGCGTGACGGTCGGGCTGCCGGACGACACGGACGCCGTGATCGCCGCGCTGGGCGGCGTCTTGGCCGCGCGGGCAGCGCCGCTTCAGGCGCGGGCGTGACATGATCGGCCGGCCGGTCCGCTGGCAGTTGCGGCGCGCGATGTCCGGCCAGGGCGAGGCGTCGTGGCCGTGACGGAGACAAATGTGGCCTCTGTCCGTCGGCCCCGCGATCGACGGTGGATGGGGCAGTTGGGGTCGATTGCGCAGTTCGCCGCGTTATGCGGCGGCCTCGCCTGGCTGACCGTGCACGGTGCCAGCACGATGGGCTATGGCTGGCAATGGAGCCGCGTTCCACGATTTGTCTTTCGCTATATCGACGGCGAGTTGATCTGGGGTCCGCTCGCCCGTGGCCTCGTCGTCACGCTCGACATCTCCGCCTGGGGGCTGGTTCTTACCGTCGTCATCGGCCTTGCCGCGGCGTTGATGCGGTTGTCGGACTCGCTTGTCGGGCGCATGCTGTCGCGCGGCTATGTCGAAGTGATCCGCAACACGCCGTTGCTCGTCCAGCTCTATCTGTTCTACTTCGTCCTCTCGCCGATTCTGGGTATCGACCGCTACATCACGGCGATCCTGTGCCTCGGTACGTTTGAGGGCGCGTATGCGACGGAGATGTTCCGCGCCGGCATCCAATCCGTCGGCAAGGGACAATGGGAGGCGGCGGCAAGCCTCGGCCTGTCGCGCTACGCCACCTATCGCAAGGTCGTGCTGCCGCAGGCCTTGCGCGTCATCCTGCCGCCGCTCACCGGTCAGGCGATCTCGCTCATCAAGCATTCGGCGATCGTCAGCGTGATCGCGATTTTCGACCTGACCAACGAAGGACGCAATGTCATCGCCGACACGTTCATGACGTTCGAAATCTGGCTTACGGTGGCGGCGATATATCTCGCCATCACCATCTCGTTGTCGGTGCTGGTGACCGGGCTTGAACGCCGGCTCCGCGCGCACGCCTAATCGACTTTCCAATCCTGAACCAAGGAGGACTTCGACATGAGACGGAAACTGACACAGCTACTCTCGGCAGCGCTCGCGCTGCTGTTTGTCGGCGGATTCATCGGCCAAGCGGTTGCCCAGGACGCGCGCGCCAATCTTGCCTCGGGCAGCGTCGTCGAGGAGATCAAGAAGCGCGGGGCGCTCAAGGTCGGCATGGCCACCTTCGTGCCGTGGGCGATGCGCGACAAATCCGGGAATCTGATCGGCTACGAGATCGATGTCGCGAAGCAGCTCGCCGAGGACATGGGAGTCAAGATCGAGCTGGTGCCGACCGCGTGGGACGGGATCATTCCGGCCCTGATCGCCGGCAACTTCGACATGATCATCGGCGGCATGACCATCACGCCGGCGCGCAACCTGACCGTCAATTTCACGGCGCCCTATGCGAACTCCGGTGTGCATATCGCGGCGAATAAGAAGCTCGCCGCCGGGTTCACAAAACTGGAAGACTTCAACAAGGCGGATGTGACCGTGGTGGTGCGGCGCGGTTCGTCTGCCGCAGTTTCGGCGCAGCGCTTCCTGCCCAAGGCGACGGTGCGGCAGTTCGATGACGATGCCCAGGCGATCCAGGAACTGCTGAACGGCCGCGCCCATGCCCTGGTCGCGACCACGCCGCGGCCGGCCTTTGCCGTCGACAATAATCCGGACACGCTGTTCCTGCCGATCGCGGAGCCGTTCCAGCCGCAAGCCGACGCCATGGCCATCCGCAAGGGCGACCCCGACGCGCTCAACTTCCTCAACAACTGGATCCTGCAGCGCACGAACGACGGTTGGCTCAAGCAGCGCCATGACTACTGGTTCAAGTCGCAGGCGGCGTGGAAGGACCTCGTCGCGGCGAAGTGACATGAGGGCCCGCGGCATGCAATCCGCCTGCCGCGGGCTTGGCTGCCGCGTGTCATGTCGATGACGTGGCCGTGACGACGACCGCCAAGCTTCGGCTGACCTGGCTCGATACGGCGATACTCGGCGCCCTGGCTCTGGCGGTCGCCTATGTCGCCTATCGCGCCGGGACCGTGCTCAACTACCGCTGGAATTGGGCGGTCGTGCCGACTTATCTCGTGAAGTTCGATGCGGCCAGCGGCAGTTGGGGCGCCAATCTGCTGCTGCAGGGGCTGTTCGCGACGATTCGCTTGGCAATCTGGGGGACGATCTTCGCCGCGATGATCGGCGTGGCGATGGGGCTGTGCCGCGTCTCGCAAGACCTGTTTCTACGACTGATCAGCCGCACATATGTGGAGATCATCCGCAACGTGCCGCCGCTGGTCTTCGTCTTCGTCGTCTATTTCTTCCTGGCCAATCAGATCACGCCGCTTCTCGGCGTCGACGCCTTCGTGCGGCGCGCCTCGCCGGAGACGCTGGCGCTTCTCGACTTCCTCTGCGGCAATCCGCGGCTGCTACCGGCCTTCGTCTCGGCCCTCATCTGTCTCGCCCTGTTCGAGGGCGCCTATATCACCGAGATTGTCAGGGCCGGGATCCAGGCGATCGACAAGGGGCAGTGGGAGGCGTCCGCCAGCCTCGGCCTAGCGCGATTGCCGACGCTGCGGCTCGTCATTCTGCCGCAGGCGATCCAGCGAGTCGTGCCGCCGCTTGCCGGGCAATTCATCTCGTTGGTCAAGGACTCATCGATCGTATCGCTGATCTCGATTCAGGAGATGACCTATTTGGGGAATGAGGTGGCCGCCTCCACGAGTCGCGTGTTCGAGGTCTGGATCACCATTTCGGCGATGTATTTTGTCGTCTGTTTCGGATTGTCGCTGGCGTTCTCGCGGCTCGAACGGCATATGCAGCGGGCAATCCGCTGAATGCCTAGCAGCCCCGCCGTTCCTGCGGTCGCCGGGCACGGCCGTGCGCCCATGCGCGGCCGAACAGCTCAGACGCCGTCCGGCACGATTGCCCTCTGCGGTACATGTCGATCAAGCGGCCATATCGTGCCGATATTGGCGTTCGCATCGATGTTATCCTAAATTGGGTATAGACCTGAAGCGGCCAATTATCTAGATATTGATTCAAATAGACAAAACTCTACTATACCTTGATTAAGGAATTAAATTGCCGTTTCAGCGCCGGCTACAACCGGTGATGCCGTTAGCCCTATATTCGTTGACGTGACGAAAGGGGGGCGGCATGCGCGAAGGGACGGCACCGATCAGGAACAGGCGGAAGGTCCTTGGGATCACGGAGAGTATCTACCAGCTCGGCGACGTGGGAGATCTCGATGGCTTTAACAAGGCGCTCCAGCATCTCAAGCAAGTCGAAACAATACGCCGCCTTGGCGGCTACGATGGAGCCGACGGCCGCTTCGCGCTCGGCGCGGATAAAGCCGTATCCGATCGTTAGGCTTCAACCGCAGCCGACGGCTCGCGGCACGCTGCGCGATATCGCGCCGGCGGCCGACCTCGACAGGAAAATCACCGGGTATATCGCCCGGCTCACGGCCAAGATCGAAGGGGTCGCACAGGGCTTGGTTCTTCGCCGGCGCAGCGACTTCGATGAAATGAATGCGGCGTTGGTGGCGCTCGGTGATCGTTCGCCGCCGTGGACGACGCGGTTGCCGAGCTTCGACCCGGGCACCAACCGGATGCCGCCGGACGAGGCGTTCTGGCTACGGCTGGAGCATGCTGGGCAAATGGTCGGCTGTATCGCGGTAAAACTCGTGCGAACAGCCAACCTCAAGCGCGACGTCGACACGCTGCGCATCTGGTATGACAAGGGCGGCGCGCCGGAATTCGATATTCAGGTGTTTGATTACGAGTTGCTGGATGGTCTGGCGGGAGTGTGGTCGCTCGGCGGCAAGTTGTGGCTCGATCCCTCCATGCGCCGCACCGGCCTGTCGACGTGGCTGACCGTGCTGATCCGCGCGCAGATGCTGCTGGAACATCGCATCGACGGGCATTTCTGCCTGCTCAAGGACTCGATTGCGGCACACGGCCTGGACACCCGCACTTACCTGTACCCGCGTTCGGCGCAGCCGGCGTTGATGCTGCGGTCCCGGCGTTACGGCGATACGCTGCAGATGTCCGTCAACATCATCAGACAGAGCGAGATAATCGAGGAGATCGAAGAGGCTATCGATACTTGATGCGCGATCAGCGCCCGTGTATCCTTTTGGTATATGGCGCTGTATCGGTCGAATCGTGTCGAGATCGACAGGCTGAGGAGCGTCAACGCACCGTTCATGCTTGGCTTCTGGCATGCGCTGCAACGTTCCTCGGGCCTGCCGGAATGGTCTCCCGATCATCTTGATCGACTGGCGCGCTGCGCCGGCCGAATCTGCCTCGTTGAGGCGGCGAGCAATGATCCGCTGGGGTACCGTTTCGTGCATTGGGGCCCGCAGATGGTCCGCGATCATGGATTCAATTATTGCGGGTATAGATTGGCGGACATGCCCGATCCGCCATCGGTCAAGTTGCGGATGGGGCATGACTGGGCAGAGTCGGTGCAGCGTCGATTGCCGCTGACGCATCGCGTCGAGCTGCAGATCGACGGCCTCAACTACTTCTATAACCGCGTGCTTCTGCCATTCGCCGCGCGCAACGGGACGCCTCTGCTGCTGCTTTTGTCGGAGCTGGTCTCCAAGGTGCCGTTCGACCGGTTGACGACTGCGCAGTTCCGCGTCGCCGAGCTCGTGTGCAAAGGCTTGCCGAATAAGCGCGTCGCCTTCGAGCTTGGTATCTCTGAGGGCACCGTCCGGGTACACATGAAGCAGATCATGCGGCGTCTGCACGTGCGCAATCGGACGCAGCTCGCGCTGTTGATGTCGGGCAGCCTGCCAATAGGCGTACTTGCCGATTGAGCAATCTCATCGCGGCCGCCGCCGGCTCAGGCGAAGAGACCGCGGGTTGGGGCGATTCGCCGCGGCGTCGGGCGGATCGGTCGGGAGCGGGGTGGGCCGCGCATGCGAGACTCGTCCACAGGACAGGCGGCCGGCGAAGGCGCGATATTGCCGGCCGAACATGTTCGACGGGGCGAAACGCTGCTGCGTATCTGCAATGCCTATGCCCGATATTCTCTTGCTCGACAGCCGCGCCTCGAAGAAATATCTGAATAGACGGACTCAAGGGAAGACGAGCGCGGGTTGACGCGCAACGTCACGGTGACAGGGGAGGAACGGAGTTGGCGCGGAAACGGCAAATTGCGCATTTTCAGGATCCGCATTCCCTGCGCAACGTCAAAGACGGCCGACTTGAGGTCGCGATCGGACGCGAGGTGCGGGACTTTCGCAAGAAGCTCGACATGACCGTGGCGGAGCTGGCCAAGATCGCGGGAATGTCGGCCGGGATGCTATCGAAGATCGAGAACGGAATGACCTCGCCGTCGCTTGCTACGTTGCAATCGCTGTCGCGGGCGCTGCACGTTCCCGTCACCTCGTTCTTCCGCAAGTTCGAGGAGGTGCGCGACGCCAGCTTCGTCAAGGCCGGCCAGGGCCTCAATATCGAGCGCCGCGGCACGCGCGCCGGACACCAGTATCAGCTTCTCGGGCACACCTTGAGCAAGAACCTCGCCGTCGAGCCCTACATGATCACGCTGACCAAGGATTCCGACGTATTTCCGCTCTTCCAGCATGCCGGAGTTGAGTTTCTCTACATGCTGGAAGGCGAGGTGAGCTATCGCCATGCCGACAAGACCTACACGCTCACCCCCGGTGACTCGCTGTTTTTCGATGCGGATGCGCCGCACGGGCCGGACGACTTGCGCAAGCTGCCGATCCGCTTCCTGTCGATCATCTGCTATGTGCGGGACCAGGACGAGTAGAGCTTGCGTTCCCCTCAGGAAAAATTTATTCTTTACATCGATAATCCCTGAATAGGAACTGCCGGCGGTCCGGCATGACCACCGCCGGACTCAAGCAGGAAGTTGATCGTCGATCCACGGGGCAATCATGCGGTGTTGGTCATGGCCAAGCCCGAAGCCGAGATTCGTGCCTGGCTGGCGCGGCACCGGTCCGACATCCGCGTCATGGGCTACGGACAGCTGATGGAGGTGTACAAGGATATGGGCCGCCCGGCCGAGGTGATGGAGAGGTACGGCGTGGCGACGATGGGCGGCTCGCACGCGATCGGCCACACCCGCATGGCAACGGAGAGCGCCGTCACCACCGAACATTCCCATCCGTTCACCGCCGCAGCCGATATGTGCCTCGTGCACAACGGCTCGCTCAGCAACCACAACAATCTGCGCCGCTGGCTGCGGCACCGCGGCTTCGCGTTCGAGACCGACAACGACAGCGAGGTCGCCGCCCGTTATTTCGCCTATCGTCTTGGCGAGGGCGCGAGCCTTGCCGAGGCGCTGGAGGCCGGGCTCAGCGATCTCGACGGATTCTATACATTCACCATGGGCACGCGCGACGGGTTCGCCGTGGTGCGCGACGGCATCGCCTGTAAGCCTGCGGTGCTCGCCGAGACGGATGATTGGGTGGCGATGGCCTCCGAGTTCCGCAGCCTGGCCAATCTTCCGGGGGTCGAGCGTGCGGCGATCTGGGAGCCGGAGCCGGGCAGGGTCTACACCTGGAACCTGCAGTAGACGTCATGGTCACCGTCGACCTAGCGCAGACATCCGTTCGTGACCTCAATCAACGCTTGCACGATCTGCTGCCGGGAACCAACCAAAGGCTGTGGCGGGTCGTCAACCCCAAAGGCCAGCATTCGATCGCCGTCGGTCTTACCGCGCCGATTACGGTCGAGGTGGACGGCCATGCCGGCTATTACTGCGCCGGCATGAACAAGGCGGCGTCCGTCGTCATACGCGGTCATTGCGGCGTCGGTGTCGGCGAGAACATGATGTCGGGCGAGGTGCGGGTGAAGGGCAACGCCTCGCAATCGGCCGGCGCTTCGGGAAACGGCGGCCTGCTGGTGATCGAGGGTGACGCCAGCGCCCGCTGCGGCATCTCGATGAAAGGGGTCGACATCGTCGTCGGCGGCTCGGTCGGCCATCTGAGCGCGTTCATGGCGCAGACCGGGCATCTCGTGGTGTGCGGGGACGCCGGCGAGGGCCTCGGCGACTCGATCTACGAGGCCGTCATCTACGTGCAGGGCAAGGCGCACGGCCTCGGCGCCGATTGCGTCGAGAAGAAGATGACGCCGGCGCACATGAAGCACCTCGGCGGTCTGTTGACCCGGGCGGGGATCAAAGCGGACCTTGAGCGTTTCCGCCGCTACGGCTCGGCGCGCAAACTGTACAATTTTCATGTCGATCACGCCGACAACTACTAGCCGGCGGCGCGGCGAGGAGACGGGCCGATGAGCTTCGATCGCCGGGCGCTGCGCCCGTCCGCGGCCTTTCCGCCGCACGTGCTGTGGGAGATTCACCGAGCGGCGGATCAGGGTCTCTACGACATCCGCGGCTTTGGCGCCAAGCGGCACCTGCCGAGCTTCGACGATCTGCTGTTCCTCGGCGCATCGATCTCGCGCTATCCGCTCGAGGGCTATCGCGAAAAATGCGCGACCGACATCGTGCTGGGCGCACGCTTTGCCAAGAAGCCGATCCATCTCAAGATCCCGGTCACGATTGCCGGGATGAGCTTCGGCGCATTGGGAGCCAACGCCAAGGAGGCGATCGGCCGGGCC